>JAYYPZ010000106.1:0-22226 GCA_036128775.1 Bacteroidota bacterium | reverse complement strand
CTAAGTATGACAGCAAGTGGCATTGAAAACAATATAGACTTCAGCGCATCCACAACAAATAGCAGCCTTAATGACGAATGGCAATGGGATTTTGGGGATGGAGGAAGTTCCACAGATGCTAGTCCTAGTCATACCTATTATAATGTAGGAGACTACACCGTGCGTGTTACCGCGAACAAAGGATGTTCGAGAGATACGGTAATCACGATAACAACAATCTCCAACATCGATGACCCTGAGCACGCCATGAGGATTCAAGTCTATCCTAACCCAGGTAGCGACTTGGTTACATTAGATGTGGAATCACTTGAAAACTACTCTATTAATGTTTTCAGCGCTGACGGGAAGTGTATACATCGTATGGATGCCCATGCAGGAAATCGAAAGAACGTACTCAAAACAGCAACATGGAGTCAAGGAATCTATTGGATTTCTTTTGAAAGCAATGGATTCAATCACACGATTCCCTTAATTATAGAGTAAGTCATATTTCACGGGGTATTCTGTGGCAATATCACCCTCAAAATTTTGAGTTATGCACATGAAATGCACGACTTTTTTTTGGATTGTGTGTTACTTCCCATTAAACGTCTAGGCTAGCAGGGTATAATTATCTTTTTTTGATTTATGGATGACAAGGCCAAACGGATTGAATCGCTAACCAAGAAAGTCAGCGAAAACCTCTCGCAACAAAGAAGTCAACGTCAAGGAGAAATTGACGAACGAGGACGAATCATGCCCCAAGCGAGACATCTTGAGGAAGCGGTTCTCGGAGCGATAATGCTAGAGAAAGAATCTTTTGATGTAGTTTCCGGGATACTCAAGGAGGAAAGCTTTTACATCGATACCCACCAGCGCATCTACAAAGCCATGAGGCAGTGCTATGAGGAGAATCAGCCTATTGACATCCTAACTGTTGTTGAACAAGTCAAACTCAACGGTGATCTTGAGACGGTAGGTGGAGCGTATTACATCGCCGCATTAACCAACAAGATTGCATCCAGCGCCAATCTGGAATACCATGCAAGATTACTTGCTCAAAAGCACTTGAAGCGAGAGTTAATCTCTCTATCTAATGATTTCATTCGTGACGCCTTTGATGAGACGGTCGATGTATTTAATCTAATGGATAAGGCAGAAGCTTCTCTTTTCGCTCTTTCCGAGGATAACTTAAGAAAAAGTGCAGCGCAAATCAATAGTGTCTTAACCGACGAACTTCAAGAAATTGATGAGCGACGAAAAAAGGCAGTCGATGGTAACGTACTGACCGGAGTAGGTACTGCCTTTACCGACCTCGACCGAATCACTGCGGGATGGCAAAAGTCAGACTTAATCATCGTGGCCGCACGTCCTGGTATGGGTAAAACTGCATTCACTCTTGCCCTTGCACGAAATGCTGCGGTGGAGTTTGATAAGGGGGTTGCCTTTTTCTCGCTTGAGATGTCAAACAATCAATTGGTTTCACGATTAATTTCAATGGAGACTGAAATTGCCGGGGACAAACTTAGAAAAGGCACCTTACTCGAAAGAGAATGGGTAAGTCTTACCGAAAACATTGATGCGCTGCAAAATGCTAAGATCTATGTCGATGATACACCAGCTATAAATGTCTTTGAATTACGTGCAAAATGTAGAAGGCTCGCCAAACAGGGCATTGACCTTATTGTGATTGACTATCTCCAACTGATGTCAGGTTCAGTAGATAAAGGAGGAAATAGAGAGCAAGAAATCAGTCAGATTTCAAGAGCCCTCAAAGGACTTGCCAAAGAACTTGATGTTCCTGTGATTGCCCTGAGTCAGCTAAGTCGTGCAGTAGAGACTCGCGGAGGAGTAAAACGACCACAGCTTTCTGACCTAAGGGAATCGGGAGCTATTGAGCAGGATGCTGATATGGTTATCTTCCTCTATCGACCAGAGTACTATGGCATTACAGAAAACGAAGATGGATCAGATGCCCGAGGGACTGCAGAGGTAATTATTGCCAAAAACAGGCATGGTGCCATTCAAACCGTACGCTTGAAATTCCTCGATAAGTTTGCCAAATTCACCAATAATGACGGGAAGGTTCTTCCTCCAGAGTCAGATCAGGAGACGCGCACCTTCTCTTCAAAAATTAATGACGACGATGATATCCTAGGCGGACTCAGTCCAAAGACGGACGACGCACCATTCTAGTCCAAGAAAAAGGTTAAAGACAGGAGGCACTGAGTCAAGCTAGACTATTTCTGAGCGCGCCATATCATAAGCACGGCCACGCAAGCAAAAAAGATATTGGGCAACCATGCTCCTATCCTTGGATTTAACGCATAGCCTAAGGTCCAAGTCTCTGAGAATTTATTAAAAAACACGTAAGCTACAGCTACAACAACTGCTCCTGCTAAATGGAGACCTATTCCACCGCGTACTTTTCTTGAAGCAATTGAAAAGCCAATCAAAGTCATGATAATCATAGAAAATGCACTGGCACTCCTTCTGTGGATTTCATAAGCCCAATAGGATTCACCGCCAGCACCTGAAGACTTCACAACCTCAAGATAATTCCGCAATTGTTTTGTCGTCATGGTCTCTCTCGTAGAGGGCAAGGCCATAAATGTTTTCTCCGTAATAGGAAGAACCGTATCAAGATATGGTTCTTTAAACGTGGCGCGTCGCATCGACATTGATCCATTTTCTCCCATTGACCGAATCAGATAGTTTTGTATTCGCCATAGACTCTCCTTGTCATTAATATCCTCCACCAAAGTCGCCTTAGTTGAACTCAGTTTCCAGACTAGTCGATGATTTTGAAACCGCTCAATGGAAAAGGAGACCGCACTTCGATCGTAAGCATTCCATTGTTGGAAGTACATCGCTGTATTGGGATTCAGAAACCGATGCAAATCGTGCTGAAGATCAACCTCTTTATTCCTCAGTCGCCTTTCTTCAAAATCGACACGAGATTTGTTGGATTCTGGTAGGACCTTATGATTAATTACATAAAGTCCAGCAGCAAATACACTAGCACCCAATAGATAAGGAATAAGTAGCCTATAGAAAGAGATGCCTCCACTAACTGAGGTTACAAACTCATTTCGGTACGCCAATTTTGAGGTAAAATAGACAATGGAGATCAGCAAGAACAGGGGTGCAAGAAGTACGGCAATGTGTGGGATGAAATGAATGTAATAATCCATAATGACCTCATCGGCCGGGATAGACTTCTCAATAAAATTGTCCAGTTTCTCGGAAAAATCAACCGCTGTAGCTACCAGAGTAAATAGGAATACCGTAAACAAAAAGCTTTTGATGAGCTTGGCTAAAATGTATCGATCGATAATGCGCATACTACCCTATTCTATTATCTCTTAGAGACGCTGCATACAGCGATCAAGGGTTTCGTCCTTCCACGACGAGAACACCCCTTCTTGAATAGCCTTGCGTGCATCTGCCATCAGACTTAGATAAAAAGATAAGTTCTGTAACGAGGCAATTTGGGGACCTAAGCGCTCACCCGCTACAAACAAGTGGCGGAGATAGGCTTTGCTATGCCGTCGAGAGGTTACGGCACCCGAAGCAGCACTAATCGGTGAAAAGTCCGTAGCCCATTTTCTGTTTTTGATATTGATGATTCCCTCGTGGGTAAACAACATACCATTTCGCCCATTTCGCGTAGGCATTACACAATCAAACATATCAACGCCCAAGGCAATGCATTCCAATAGATTCTCTGGAGTACCCACACCCATCAGATAGCGCGGTTTCTCTTGAGGTAACTCGGCAGTACATACTTCCGTCATGGCGTACAAATCTTCCTTAGGCTCTCCTACTGATAATCCACCAATCGCATAAGCAAACGAATCGTACTGCATCACCGCTTGGCATGATTGCTTACGGAGATCCGCGAAAGTTCCACCTTGCACAATAGGTAGCATGGCTTGTTCATGACCATACGGGCAATCTGTCGATTGGTAGGCATCCCAGCAACGCGATAACCAACGATGGGTCAGTTCCATAGACTTTCTTGTATCCTCATAGCTAGCTGGCCATGCAGGACATTCATCAAATGCCATAAAAAAGTCAGCGCCAAGTGTACGTTGAATCTCTACAGCTCGTTCTGGGGTAAATTGGTGCTTAGACCCATCAATATGTGAATGAAACAGTGCTCCTTCCTCGGTAATCTTTATTCGATCGGCAAGAGAAAATATTTGATATCCCCCACTGTCGGTTAACATAGGACGATCCCAAGTTGTAAAACCATGCAGTCCGCCTGCTTTTCTAATAATGTCCAAGCCAGGGCGTAAGAACAAATGATAGGTATTACCTAGGATAATTTGAGCCTTGATTGAGTCCTCTAATTCCGCGAAATGAATACCCTTTACACTAGCTTGCGTGCCGACAGGCATGAAGATGGGCGTTTCAATAACACCATGATCCGTTGTTATTGTACCACTTCGCGCTTGGCTATTCGTATCTTTTGCGTCAATGTTGAACTTCACCGTAATAGATTATTTCGTCTTGGGCGTATTTATCCTTGAGCGAATATATCACATTCAGCGTCCATGGCTGAACAAGAAGTCCTTAGAAAGAACACAATCCGTAGATGCCAAGGCAAAGACCGAGGGCATATCACTCGTATTATGTGTATACAACGAAGCGAAGCACCTGAAACAATATCTTGAGTCTTGGATTAATATAGACTATCCAAACCTTGAACTTATCATTATCAATGATGGATCAGACGACAACAGTCTTGACATCATCCACCAGCTTACAAAAGACCTTACCAATATTCAGGTTTATACCATTACTCATCAGGGTAAAAAGAAAGCACTTGAAACGGGTATTCAGAAGTCAACCTACCCATGCATAGCGTTAACGGATATTGACTGCTTTCCGAATTCAAATCAGTGGTTACAGTACATGGTGAAGCAATTCAAGAAACGTGGTTGTCTCGTAGGATTTGCACCGTATCATTATGAAAAGCATTCTCTGTTAAATGGATTGATGCAATTTGACATGAAACTGCTTGGCGAAGATTACTTAAAGGCAGCTTCTCAGGGAAAGTCCTATATGGGTACAGGACGAAACATGATGCTTTGGAAACCTGATTATATGGAGTGGAAGACCAAGTATTCCAATAAGTTAGCCACAGGAGATGACGACTTGTTCATCCAATACTGCGCTAAGAATAATCAATGTGACGTTGTACTCGATCACAAATCGTGGGTCTACTCCACTCCACCCAAATCTATAGCACATTACATACAGCGTAAGTCAAGGCACCAACAGAGTGGCAGGATTTACCCCTTGACCACTCAAGTGCGATTGTTTCTCCTGATTCTTCCCACATTGGTGTATTCATGGGCACTATTTTTCTCCTTTCTCAGTTGGTCGATACCTCTGATTTTCATGTTATCCACATTGATGCACTATTTAGGAAGTGGTGGCAACCTTGTAAGACCAAGAAATACCAAGAAATTTCTCACTTTTGTTCTAGGGCGTTGGTGTTATGGAATCATCTTCCCATACAGCATCCTTCGCACCTTTTGGACAGATAAAAGGAAATGGCTAGGTTAACAAAACTAGAAGATAATGTCTTGGTAAAGAGAGTTCGTGATGAGGGCGACCAGTTTGCCTTCGGAGCGCTCATGGAGAAATACCGAAAGCCTATATTCTTTACGATTCTAAAAATGGTAAACAATCGGGAGGATGCTGATGACCTCACCTTAGAATGCTTCACCAAGGCCTACAAGAATATCCACAAGTATGATGACAGCTATGCCTTCTCAACATGGATTTTCAAGATTGCCTCAAATGGGGCTATTGACTTTATTCGTAAAAAGAGAATAGAGACTACCTCAATTGATCGAAAGATTGGAGGTGAGGATGGTGAAGGAGGAAGTAGTCTAGCCAATATGCTTTCCGATGACAAGCTCGATCCAGAAGAGGAAATCATTCGTACACAACGAAGTGATAAACTCCAGGATCTAGTGGCCTCCATGGATCCTAAATATGGGGAGTTGATCAAGCTCAGACATTTTGAAGAGTTAAAGTATGACGAGATTGTTGAGCGCACGGGCCTTCCTATCGGGACGGTTAAAGTTCGGCTATCACGAGCTAAGAAACTCTTAGCCTCTATGCTAGACGATCGTCGCTTTACCATTTAGTTTTGGTTCAACTTGAGACATTTATACCTAGCCTCACGAAGGAACAGCATGATCAGTTCAATCTGCTTGCTTCAGAGTTTATCGCTTGGAATAACCAAATCAACATGGTCAGCCGTAAGGATACCGATTATCTCTTCGAGCGTCATATCCTCCATAGCCTCTCCCTACATTTTGTAGTAAATTTTTCATCTTACAAGCGTGTATTAGACATTGGAACCGGTGGTGGCTTTCCCGGTATACCGCTAGCCATTATGTTCCCAGAAACACAATTCTACCTCGTAGACTCTATTGGCAAAAAAATAAAAGTAGTCCAAAAACTGACTAAGGCATTGGGACTTCAAAATGTTAGTGCGACCCATCAAAGGGCGGAGTCCTTTACAGAAAAAGTAGACCTTGTAGTAAGTCGCGCTGTAGCGCGCACTGCCAAGCTTGAGGCATGGAGTAAGGGAAAATTTAAGGGTAAACCGCGTTTCGCCTTTCTAAAAGGAGGTGATCTCCGTGAAGAAATTGAAGAGGCTCGCCTGCAGTATAGCATAAGCCCCATCTATCAATACATCGATTTACCTTTTTTTGAGACTAAGGCAATTGTCCATTATAATGTCAGCGCTTCTTGACCTCTGATAAGTCAAGGACATTGTTTACATTGGACACGAAAAAATATCGTAAATGAAATCTTTTAAGTTATTGCTCATAGTGTTCTCTTTAGCATCTAGCCTATTGATTATTTCTTGTAATTCATCATCAGAAAAGGAAGCAGCACCAGGTGTGGAATCTCCAAAACCTAAACCCAAAAGTGATGTTCCTGATGTTGATGACAGGTTAGATAATGAGGACCGAGAGATGCTTATAAGGAACTTTTTTCTAGCCTACGATACAGCAAAGAATGACGACGACTTTGACCAGTATCTATTCAACTATTATTCTAGAGAGTTATGGAGTAAGTATAGAGAGCAAGAAGGAGAAACACCTTATCAATACAGAAGAAAAACACATTATATAGATAGAATTTATCTTGTAGATGAGTCTAAAGACTCTTATCAATATCGAGTTGATTTCTCCTTCGATTATGAACTCAACAATCGAAGCGGTGTTTCCAAGGGATATAATCTTATAACCTTCAATGAGGAAGGTTTAATAATCAATCGCCAGGAGTTTCAATCATCCAATAGCTCGTCCTCAAATCGACCAAGGGAAGAAGTAGCAGAAGAGGAAAGTGGCTTTGCGCACCATAAGCAAACGATTAGGGATTGTTTAGCATCCTACGACCAGGCCTATACCTATCAAGACATGCAGTCTTATCTTAATAACTACTATGTTGGAGAAGCGTATTCAAGCTGTCAAGCTCTTGAGGGGAATAGCTACAATAATTACACTTATAAAAACCATGTTATTCCGAGCTATGGCATCCAACTAATCTCAACACAGGCTAGTTCATGGACTTATGGGGTATCCTTCACCTTTGAATACAGCACCGCATCAAATAGCAGGATTAAAAGAGTTGAAGGCTATAATGAGTTTGTCTTAAACTATGGTGGAGCCATAATCTACAGAGAGCAGTAGGATCAGCTAATCTCTAAACATACTTTGACCCAAGTAGCAATATCACAGAGCGATCCGTCATGAATGGATAAAGGATTACTTCGCGCAATTGACCATACCGGAACAAGATTCGTGGTGTGCGCGGTATTGGGACTTCCATCTTCGTTTATCATAAAATCTGCATTGCCATGGTCGGCAGTTAAAAAGATCTGGTAGTCCTCCTCGAGAAGGGTTTCTATCACATCTTGGGCACAACCATCTACTGTCTCTACCGCTTTGATAACAGCAGCAAAATCTCCTGTGTGACCAACCATATCAGGATTAGCGAAGTTTAGGCATAAAAAATCAGGCTGATCTTCCTTGATGCGCCGCTTGGCTTCTGCGGTTAACTCATAGGCTGACATTTCAGGCTGCAAGTCATAGGTAGCTACCTTGGGTGAAGGAATGACACATCGCTCTTCGCCATCAAATGGTGTTTCACGCCCCCCATTAAAGAAGTAGGTTACATGAGGGTACTTTTCTGTCTCCGCCATTCTAAGTTGTGTCAACCCCGCTTTTGAAATGGCCTCACCTAAGGTATTCTCAATATTTTCTTTGGCAAACAAAACAGGTATCGTATCAAAGGACACATCATAACGTGTCATGGTCACATAATTTGTATCGATGGATTCAAGCACTAATTCATCATCGGCTATTCCATAACAGAGAGCCTGTGTAATTTGTCTGCAACGGTCTGTTCTGAAATTCCAGCATAAGACCGCATCGCCTTCGGCAATACATAAGGCTTGATCATCACACAGAGTAGCTTCTAGAAATTCATCGGTTACACCCTTTCCGTAGAGTGACTTAATATGGTCTTCCATGTTTTTGATAGCTACCTGATGATTAGCTTGACCATGAAGTAAAAGATCATAAGCTTTCTTGGTTCGCTCCCATCGCTGATCTCTATCCATAGCATAATAGCGCCCTATAACCGACACTAAGCGGACTTGAGCGAACGGCTGTATATGATGGAGCAGCTTGCCAATGTAGTCCACTCCACCTTGCGGATCGGTATCCCGGCCATCGGTAAACACATGAAGACGAATATCATCGAGTCCCGCAGCAACCGCCGCGTCGACCAAACCGAGTACATGATCGATATGAGCATGAACCCCACCATCTGAGAGCAGCCCCATTAAGTGTAAAGGCTTTTTATGGCGCAGGCAGAAATCCATCAAATCGATCCAAGCGGAATTGGAGGGTAACTCCTGTTTCTCAATGGCTTGAGAGATACGTGGTAAGTCTTGCCAAACCACCTTACCAGCACCAAGGTGCATATGACCAACTTCCGAATTCCCCATTTGGCCATCGGGTAGTCCAACGGCATGTCCGCTCGCTTGAAGATGTGCTAAAGGATAACGTGAAGACAAGCTATCTGTAAAGGGCGTATTTGCTTGATGGATCGCATTTTCATCACTCTGATTTCCTGCACCCCACCCATCAAGTATTATAAGGGCTGTTTTTCGCATGGTTAGATTCAAGCACAAGGTAAAAACAACTGCGCTGTAGACCAAGGAATTACATTATATTCGAATGAAGTCCTGCTATGATTATATCGGAGATTCATATACGCCATTTAATTGAAAAGGCTTTAAACGAAGATTTAAAAGATCCTTTTCACCAATTCCCCACAGGGGATCATTCAAGCTTGGCCATCGTTCCCAAGCATTCCGTTTCCGAAGGCTATGCCATATTAAAGGAAGGCGGTTGTTTATCAGGTTTAGAAATGGCCAGAAGAATTTTCCAATATGTCGATTCAACCCTTTCGTTTACAACGGAATGTAAAGAGGGTAATTGGTATGACAAGGGAACTGTCTTGTTTCAAGTAAAAGGAAATGCGCAAAGTATCTTGCTTGCCGAACGAACGGCGCTAAATTATGTCCAAAGGATGATGGGTATAAGCACCTTAACGTATCAGATGGTTAAGCGCATTGAACATACCAACACAAAACTTCTTGATACCCGCAAAACCTGTCCAAATCATCGCTATACCGATAAGTTAGCCGTACTTCATGGCGGAGGCGTAAATCACCGAATGGGTCTTTATGATATGATTATGCTAAAAGACAATCATATCGACTTCTGCGGAAGTGTACAAAAGGCAATACGCCAAGCCAATCAATACCGTGCAGCCATCAAACCACCGATTCCCTTGCTCGTTGAAGCCCGAGATATGAAGGAAGTGAATGCAATCCTTGAAGAAGGGGGTGTTGATCGCATTATGCTCGATAATTTTTCTGTAGATGAAGTAGCTCAAGCTGTAAAGGAGATCAATAGAAAAGTGCCTTTAGAAGCAACGGGTGGTATAACTATGGAGAACATTGTCGATTATGCCGAGACTGGAGTCGATTATGTATCAAGTGGCCTTATGACCCATAGTTTTAACATCATCGATGTGAGTCTTAAGGCGAGTTTGGGGTAAGGATTTTTGTAGTTCTCTTGAGCGAATAATGCAAAGAGTTATTGGTGTCGCATTATGGCCCACCACATCCCGCCTCCCTTCGGGGAAGATCTGGATTACTTTTGAAAGTAGCATTGCAAAATTTTTATTCGGATACCATGAATGAGGAGATACTATTTGACCGCTATAATCTCGTTGAAGTTCACTTTTAAGTCTTAGATTTGCATGCCCACGGGATGTAGCTCAGTTGGTAGAGTACACGTCTGGGGGACGTGTGGTCGCTGGTTCAAGTCCAGTCATCCCGACAATAAAAAAGCACTCTAAATAGAGTGCTTTTTTATTCTAGAATATGGAGATATCAACCAAAATATCTAGGCGGACTTCTCCTCTAAGTCAAAACTATCACAAGTGTTTTTGATGCTTACAATCATCTTGTGGATAGCACACATATTTTCAGACTCAGAATGGTTGCTGCAGTTCACGCAGCTGTTGCTCAATTGTAAATTTTCCATGACACTTTTTATTAAGAACGTTCTGGAACGGTGATTTGTTTCATAAATCGGCCTCGTAAACAACTACCAACGTGGTTAAACAAGGGCATTATTGTTTGGATTCATTCTAATTAAGTGTGAAATTCACAGTCCATTCAACATGTCAGCATCTCCTGATTCATATAAAATTGCTCTTTTGGGGAACCCTAACTCGGGTAAGTCCTCTTTGTTTAATGCCCTAACTGGGCTAAATCAGCAGGTAGGTAATTTTTCTGGGGTTACAGTCGATCGATTTAGCGGTACATGGAAAACGCGAAATCATGGGAGCCATCAGCTCATTGATCTACCCGGAGTATATAGTTTACATCCTAAATCAATTGGGGAGCACGTCGTACGAGAGGTACTTCTTGACAAGGACCACGAAGATCATCCTGATTTGATAATCTATGTCTTAGATGCAAGCAACTTGAAGCGAAACTTGCTCTTAGCTACACAGCTCATTGATCTGGATATTCCGTTTCATATCGCCCTTACAATGAATGATATTGCGCATGACGAGGGGTATTCAATTGACGTCAAAGCACTTAAAGAAAGCTTAGGCGTTGAGGTGGTTTCAATAAACCCAAGGAGTAATCAGGGTGTTGAAGGCATTGAAGAGCTCATCAATACCAAACCGAGTACTATGATCATAGAGCCCTTCGGGATACCCTCTTCTATGCATGCCCTTCTGCCTAACAAGACCCGATATGAAGCCTTCTTGCACTTAACCAACATCTACTCAAACCCTTGGCTGAATGCTGAAGAACAACAAAAAATGCAACAACTCACAGAAAATGAGCGAAATGCATTTAAGCAACTCAAGACCTCAGATATTGAAGCGCGCTATGTATGGATTGGCGAAAAACTAGAACAATTCATCATACCCCATAGCGCCGAACGTAAAGCACAGCGCAAATCCAATCGGGTCGATAAGGTACTCACCCACCCTATCTGGGGAGGCATTGCCTTAATAGGCATTTTCTTTTTGGTGTTTCAAGCGCTGTTTTTCCTAGCCTCCTTTCCTATGGATGGCATCGACTATCTAATGGGAGGACTTATTGAGTTTACAGCAGAAAGTTTACCATCAGGTCTACTGAGTGATTTTATTGCAGAAGGAGTACTAAGTGGTATAGCTGGTATTGTGATATTCCTTCCTCAAATTATGATTCTATTTGGGCTGATCACCATTCTTGAGGACACTGGATATATGGCACGAGTGAGTTTCATCAATGATCGACTCTTTCGATACTTTGGCATGAACGGAAAGTCTACCATTCCCATTGTGGGCGGATTTGCCTGTGCTGTACCAGCAATCATGGCAGCTCGAAATATTGAATCTCGGAGGGAGCGCTTGATTACAATGTTTATCACACCGTTAATGAGTTGTTCGGCAAGACTACCTGTATATGTCTTTTTGATTGCTTTTGTGATTCCTGTGAGTGCCTCTTGGGGACCTTTTGGACTACAAGGCTTAGTGATGCTTGGATTATATCTTTTAGGATTAGTTTCAGCCTTCCCGATTGCGTATATCATGAATCAGTTTCTTAAAGACGCTACTGAACAAGAAGTCTTTGTGCTCGAACTCCCAAAGTATAAGTGGCCTAATCTCAAGTTAATTGGAACAACCATGTTGGGTAAAGGCAAGGTATTCTTGATTGATGCCGGTAAGATCATCATGGTAGTATCCATAGCCCTGTGGTTCTTATCCTCCTTTGGTCCGCAAAAACGACGTGAGGCAATTCATAATCAATATGCGGCTAAGATAGAAACCACCGATTCTTCCGCCAACCAAGCCAATATGGATAAACTGATGCTTGATAAAGAAGCGGCACTGCTCGAAGCAAGCTATGCTGGGATACTTGGTAAAACCATAGAGCCTGTTATGGAGCCCTTAGGAATGGACTGGCGCATGAGTATTGCGGTCATTACCTCTTTTGCTGCCAGAGAGGTTTTTGTTGGATCGATGTCTACCATCTATGCAATTGATAGTGAGAATGCTGGAATCGGTGCCCTCCAAGACAAACTGGCCAAAGAAACCAACCCCAAGACTGGCAAGCCCCTTTTAAACAGAGCAAACTCTGTAGCCATACTGTTATTCTTTGTTTTTGCCATGCAATGCATGTCGACCATGGCCATTATGCGACGAGAGACCGGCGGATGGATCTGGCCAATTCTTCAATTTATTGTTTTTGGAGGGATAGCATATCTCTCAGGATTTGCTGCCTATTACATCTTGTCATAGGTCGTCACAAGGATGCATTGGGCATCAACTTTACGAAGGGCAAGCTTTTGGGAGGCAAACTGGATAGCGATTGGATCACCGTATGGTGCAATGTTTTCAATAAACACTTCTTCTCCTTCAACACACCCCATTTCAATTAGTGCATTGAGTCGCTCTGCATCAACAATCTGCTTAATTACGGCTCGTTGACCTTGCTTGAGTTCCGTTAGAGGTGTTAGCATGTCGATAAAGGTAAGGCAATTGAAATACTCATCCTATGAAGGGTAACTGTAGATGTTATGAGCTGATTAATCATTTGTTCAGCGGCATACTTTTTGAGGGATTTATCTTCCCAACGGGAGGGGGTGGATCGGGTGCCTAGTTCAAAGTGTACTAACGCTGCATCCAAGACTGCAGGATGAGCACCGCACTAATCTTATCGATATTTTCACGCTTTTGACGGTCCTTTTTCTTATATCCCGCTTGCACCAGCGTTTGCGACGCCATTTTAGAAGTAAAGCGCTCATCCTCCTCATGAAACTCAATATGAGGTAATGCCTTTTTGAGCTTTGCCTTACATCCTACAATATCATTATATAACTCTACAGGATTGCCATCGCGATGCATAGGTTTACCCAATACAATATGACTGACCTCCTCTTCACTGCAATAACGTAAAACGTAATCAACAAGATCTTTAGTAGACACCGTATCAAGAGCTGTGGCAATAATGTTTAAAGGATCAGTTACGGCAATGCCGCATCGCTTTTTACCATAGTCAATGGCTAGTGCGCGTGGCATAAGAAAGTATTAAATGCAGAGATTACTTGGTCTTTGCCTCAGCAGTCCACTTAGCCCAGTTTGCAGGCGTAGTGATTTTGCCTTTCTCTGCTTCTAGCGCAGCAATTGACTCTTCAGTCATTGCGGCTAGTTGAGCAAACGAAGTGATACCTGCAGCATTCATTTTGTCAGCCATTTTTGGACCAACACCAGCAAGTGCCGTTAGGTCGTCTGCAGCATCAGCTTTTGGAGTCTCTTTTTTAGCAGCCTTTGGCGCTTCTGCTTTCGGCTCAGCTTTTTTAGTTTCCTTCGCTTCCTTCTTAGCGGCCTTTGGAGCCTCTACCACTTCCTCTTGTGCAGCCTTCACTGCATTTTCCATAGCTTCTTCTAGTTCAGCTATCGGCTGGACGTGAATGTATTTTCTGTTGTTTCGTTTTGTCTCAAACTCTACAACACCATGGCGCTTCGCAAACAACGTATGATCTTTTCCAAGACCTACTCCGAGACCTGGGTGAAACTGAGTACCGCGTTGACGTACTAGAATGTTTCCGGCTAAAACAAATTCACCTCCGAATTTCTTCACACCTAACCGTTTACTATGCGACTCGCGACCGTTTTTCGAACTACCTTGACCTTTCTTATGTGCCATGATTTAATTTTTATTATTTCGTCTTGTTGACTTTAAAACTTTCTGAACTTATTTGATACCCTCGATAGCGATTTTGGTAAATGCCTGACGGTGTCCATTTTTCACGCGGTATCCTTTGCGACGCTTCTTTTTGAAGACAATCACTTTGTCTCCTTTGACGTGCTCAAGTACTTTAGCTTTTACCGAAGCTTTTTCCAACACAGGCTGTCCTAATTCGACTTTACCGTCCTTGCTTTTCATAAGCACTTGGTCGAATGATACGGAGCTACCTTCTTCAGCCTCTAAGCGATGAACGAAGATTTCTTGACCCTTCTCAACTCGAAATTGTTGTCCTGCGATTTCCACTACAGCGTACATATCCATAAAATTTTGGTCTGCAAAAATAGTGAATTATTCTGCTAATGCAAGGAAAATAGGCGAAAGTGTATCATTTATTTTCCATTCACTCAAGGACATCTTTTCCATGCCGAAGAATCCTTTCAGCAATTCAGGCCTCAATTTTGAGCTAACGCCCGTAGTCGTTGCCACAACGGAGGGTGTGAATAGGTCATTGAAACGACAAACTTGTTGGGGTTCAAATTGGATAAATGCTCTACCGAAAGCTTCCGCAATGCACTGGCCAACGCTTCACCACTTGATGTTTCCTTAGCAAAGGCATCAGCCTCATACTCAAACTTTCGAGACAAGGAGGAGGATAAGTATCCCGTAATCAATTGTAACGGAGAATACATAAATCCGAAAATGAGGAGTGCCACTGGTAGGTTAATCGAAGGTAGATTCAGCATAGAAGCAATAAGATCGCCGTATCCAAAGGCTACGAGCTGAAATAGCCCAAACACTAAACCAAGTTGTAAGATACCCGTTACCATCTGTATTGGAATATGACGTCGCTTGTAGTGCCCAACTTCATGAGCCAGCACAGCTAAAAGCTCATCGTCGTCAAATTTCTCAATAAGCGTATCGTACAATACAATAGTTTTTTGCCGCCCAAGTCCAGTGAAGAAGGCATTGGCTTTATTAGATCGCTTCGAGCCATCCATCACAAAAATCTTCGTAACAGGAAAGTCTATACCCTTTGCATACTCCTCAATTTTCGTTTTCAGCGCGCCATCCTCCATAGGAGTAAGCTTATTAAAGAGCGGTAGAAACAATCTCACATAAAGACCTGACATTGAGATAGAAAATATTGCCATTACACCCCATCCAATCCACCAAAAATGCACTCCAATTTGCTCAAATACAATAATCAAAAGGGATAACAACCCTCCACCGATAATGGCTTGTAACAGGGCTCCTTTGCCTAGATCTGCAAAAAACGTTCCCAAGGTCATGCGATTAAACCCATACTTCGCCTCAATGACAAAATTGCTGTATAAAGAAAAAGGAAGACTGATGATTGAAGAAAGCACACCCAAAATGCCAAAAAACAATAATCCGGCACCTACAGGACTTGCACCAGCCCACGCAAGACAGTTTGCATAGAGCCAACCGTACCAACCAAAAGCCAAGAAAGCAAAGGTCATGGCAAATGCAAGGCTTCGACGTATCAAGCCTACTTTGCCCCCTTCACTATGATATTGACGGGCTTTCTCGTATTTAGCCTCATCGTAGAGGCCCTCAACCTCCTCTGGAATAGACGCCTTTTTCCAGCTTTGGGCTGTAAGAAACTGCATGATTCGCCCCAACAAAAAGTTGAATGCGAGGATGGCTAGAATAATGTGTAAGAGGTTTTCGGGAGTCATAATGATGTTTCCAAAACAGAAATTTGAAAGAAATACTCTACAAAAGTCGTGAATTTCTACCTTTGTGCTTCGGCAACGCAGCAATGCATCCGAAGGGCGCGTAGCTCAGGGGTTAGAGCAGTTGACTCATAATCAATTGGTCGGGGGTTCAAATCCCTCCGCGCCCACAACCTTTTCCTGGCAACAGGATCTCTCACAAACGAGGAGACAGCAAAGCTTGCTTTAGATGGCGAACGCAGTGGTGAGGGCATAATGCAGCGCATTAAAAGGTTGTATTCCTCCATTTAGCATTATAGGGTTCTCTCAGAAATTTATCTAAGAAATCCCTCCGCGCCCACAACCTTTTCCTGGCAACAGGATGTCTCACAAACGAAGAGACAACAAAGCTTACCTCCAGGAGCTTCGTCCGAAGTTTATGTTATAAAGAACTCCTCCTGAGAAATTCCAAAGACTTACTTGGTTGAAATTAGTGAAGTAGTGAAAGTGGCCCGTGAGGTTAAAGCGCCATACAGGGAAAGTCATCCCGACCGAGGGAGAAAAGAGTGACTGAGGAAGAGCAGTGTAATCCGTAAGGAAAGCAGCTCCTACACCGAGGTTTAAAAACTTAGCCAACATCACGTCAATACTCAACCTTGAATTAAAACTTAGTCGCTCTTGCGTGTTTTGTGAAAAAGACAAAGGAGGAGCCGCAATAAATTCATACTTCAATCCAACTAAGTCACTCCAAGAGCGATCTCTGAATTTTATACCGGCTTCCACATAACGCTCACGTACAGCACGCTTGGGTCGCTCTTTGAGACCAAACTTCTTATAGATTCCAAAAGTAAAGTTAGAATACATCGAACGAGAAGTTTCTTTGAAAACGCCATGTACTGTATTGGTTTTAAACAAATCCGTTGATATAGGATTAGAGAACATCTGATAACCAAACTTAAAACACCAATTATATGGCTTGACTCGAATATCACTATTGTTTGACATAGAATATGAGCTTGACTGCGCGTAGGTAGAAAACGAGAGCACAGCAGCAAGAAAAATCAGAATAAATCCACGCATGAATCTAGATTAGGAGCCAAAAATATTAAATCTCTGCTCAATATCGCAGATTTTAACATAAGCTACTTCTTCACTAAAAATGTAATATTAGTTTCTTATGCTAAGAAATTAAAACTTACCTTAAAAAGGACTCTCATCAGGGTCTTCTGTATCCGAAAACAAGTTTCGATTCATCTCAGGAGGAAGTTCTAACGGGGGCAGTGTCACATGCTCATTATCTTCCTCCGACTCAGGCTGCATAGAACGCTGCACCTCATGGACACGCTTTCTCCATTCATCGAGCTGTTCTTTTGACCAATAATCATCTGGATTCTCAAGATCATCCATAGCATCAATTCGATGTCTTTCAAAAACTCCATCTTTATTACGGTAATATGAGAAGTTAACTCGGATCATGGATAAATCGATTGGAGGAAGCCCGGTGATGGCATTTAGGCGATGAATAAGTTTATCTCGCTCAGCTTCGCTATTGGTATGAAACTTAGTGAAAATGTTATGTTCTATGCGCCAACCATTATCAAACTCAAAAGAAAAATCCAGAAAGATATAGGGCTTATTCCTGAGATAGTTTAGTAGCTCTAATGTGTTCTTAAACTTCTTTCGTAACCGACGTACAGGATACTTCGGGTTATCCCAATCCTGCGCCCCTCTTTGGTGCTTATAGGTAAAGTGTCTTTTTATGATCGTAAACTTACTGAAATGAGCGAGTATCCATAAGTTCTTTGAGAGGTTTGCCCCAAATTCAAAGCTCTTTTTGTTCGAATAAAGCTCAAGAGAATAGAATAAGTTCGTTTCATGCCACATAGCAGGAAAATACAAAATAGAAATAGTCTAAAAGCACTTTTGGAACATCAAGGCCGGCTACAATTTACTGGCTAGATATAGTCCAACCAGTGCATTGGGAACCCAAGAAAGCCAAGCATTTATCTGATAGAATTCCATAAGACTAAGATTCGAATCTAAAAGATCATAACTCAGTAGGAAGAAGAATTTATAGCTACGTAGCGTTATAGCCGCCAGTGTGAGACTGTAGGAGATAATCATCCATTGACCATGTATCCGCCATTTTTTACAAATAGCTGTCCATCCTGCCTTGGCCGTAACTGCTATCCATAAAAGCGCTAGAATCGTAAATCCAAGTTTCGCAGACCAACCACCAAGAGCATAGAAGGCCATATACAATCCTGAAGGGCCCGCAATGCAAAGCAGAATTACCAAATACGACCACCCAACAGCCCTGTGCAGTCGTGGATAGCGATGCCTAAGAAAAGGATTGAATTGGGTAAATCCCGCAGGCAAAAGGAAAATGCTAGAAAAAACATGACTGTAGAAAGCTGCTTTCCAGATTATACTATTCACCTCTTGCTGTTTTAACATCAAAAAACCCTCTTTAGGATTAAAAAGAAGGTGAGGCAAGATGATTGGAAGCATTAAATAAATCGCAAATAACAGCATGCTGAGCACTACACTCTGTTTTATTATTTTCAGCATTACATTTACAAACTAATCAATAAATCATGGTACTCAATCGGAAAGTATACTTTTTAATTTTTGGAACCCTAGCACTTATGCTAAGCCAATGTAATGGCGGTGATAAGAACAACGATTTACCTGAAGAATATGCGGATCTATCGGTTTGCGACTGCTTTAAAGCATTGACCGATGATCACGGAATTGAATCCTATGACGACTTCGATGCTTGGGGTGATGAAATGCAGTTATGGAGATATGGAAAGCGGGGTTTGGATGATTGGAATTATGGGGCGGAAGGAATCTACCCTACAGAAATGAAACACTGCAGTGGATTTATGCGCCTTATTTACGACCGTAACGAATTGTATACAAGCCTCAATGAATGTCCGCTTTATGGAAAGATTATCGGATCATCGGGCGAGTCAGCGAGCAAATCCGGCACGCTTGGTCTAATCGGTATGTATGTGGGCCCATTTAGCAGTAACATGATTAACATCATAATCGAGTCGGTTGAAGATGGTCGTGTATATGGACGAAGTGTTTGTGCCGGTAACGACCGACCCTTATCTGGTACTTACGTCTACGAAGGAGATAATGAATACTACCTTGAGCTTCAAGAGCCTGGGGATAACAAATATGATGGCGCGTTCAAAGTGACGGTTGACTTGGATAAATCTAAGATGTCGGGAACTTGGTCTCCATATAATCCATCAGCCACAAGCTCAACCACATTCAGTATTTCTCAACGTACTTACCGCTACAATCCCAATGTTGGACGATGGCCCGAGACGTCAAAAAGAGAACTGGCGTATGAGGAATTGTGGGAGTACACTGAAGAGGAGCTAAACATCATGCGCAATGAAATTTTTGCTCGACACGGACACAGTTTTGGAAATAGAGACTTGAGAAGATATTTTGAAGCCCAGTCATGGTATGTTCCAATTGATGACGAGGTGTACGATCGTTTATCATCTATTGAGCGAAAGAACGTGGAAATCATCAAAGAAGTTGAAGATTCTTATGATGCAAATAGAGGTTGGGCTAGGTAGTTTACTCCAACGGAAACATGCGCTGTACGGGCCAACGGTCTTGGAAGCCCTCTCTCCAAAAATCAGTAGTGATTTCCTCGTCTGTTGAGAGGCATGCATCCAATTCTTTGCGAATTTGAGCTTCGTCCATGTCTTGTCCAATAAAGACAATTTCGGTTTTGCGATCACCAAAGGTTTTATCCCATCCTGCTTCGATGTGCTCTTTATTCTCAATAAATGAAGCATATTGAATCCGTTTTTCAAAAGGCATACTACTCCACCAAACCCCGGCGCTGTCTGCCTTCAGCGAACCGCCAGCCTGCCCCCATACCATGGCTTGATCAGGACGAGATGCTAGCCAAAACAATCCTTTACTACGAATAATTGTCGTCGGAAATTCCTGCTCGATGTACGTCCAAAACCGTTCTGGATCAAAAGGCTTTCTGCTTCGATATACAAAAGATGAAATACCATATTCTTCCGTTTCAGGAGTATGTCCATCCTTCTTTAACTCCTCTATCCATCCAGCACTTTGTTCTGCCTCATCAAAGTTGAACATCCCAGTATTGATGATTTCTGAACAAGGAATTTTGCTATAGCTTGATTCAAGGATTTTAGCACCTGGATTAAGCTTATGGATGGCAGCCCGCAATATTCCAATGCGATCTTGATCGACAAGGTCTGTTTTGTTGAGCACAATTACGTTAGCAAACTCAATTTGATCAGTGAGTAGGTTAACAATCGTTCGCGAGTCGCCTTCGATGTCAGTAAGCTTGCGATCCATCAAGGTCTCAGGACTACCAAAGTCCTTGAAGAAGTTAAACGCATCGACTACCGTTACCATAGTATCGACATAACTGAACTGCGAGAGGTCAATACCCTCTTCTTCATGGACAAAAGAGAAGGTTTGCGCCACAGGAATTGGCTCACTAATACCCGTGCTTTCAATGAGTAGATAATCAAATCGCTCCTCCCGGGCAAGACGCTCTACTTCAACGATTAAGTCTTCGCGAAGCGTGCAGCATATACATCCATTACTCATTTCAACCAACTTCTCCTCTGTACGGGAAAGGGTGTTTTCGCTTTTGACAAGCTCAGCGTCCACATTTACCTCGCTCATATCATTTACAATGACTGCTACTTTCAGGCCTTCTTTATTGTGAAGGACATGATTTAGTAAAGTGGTTTTTCCTGCTCCAAGAAAACCACTTAAGACCGTTACGGGTAGTTTTTTCTCAATCATGATAGAATAAATTGTCTTCTGTGATACAAATGTAGTAATACATGCAACATGGTTGCAATACTAAGTCTTTATGTATTGGTTTTTCAAACACTTCAGACAGGAAATGTGTTTATTTGCCATAATAAGTTGAATTATGGCGAACACTTGCAAACTAATCCTTACCCTTTTGATCGCATGGGTTACCCCCATTCATGGTCAGTCATGGTCACAAACAACGGCTTTCCCAGGCGAAGGAAGGCACCATCCTATTACGTTCTCCAATGATCAAGCTGGTTATGTCGTATGTGGGAGTTATCGTCAAGACATGTTTCGCTATGATAAGACGAGCAAGACATGGACTCAATTGGGAGACTTCCCAGCTGAAGGAAGAGGATATTCCTATGCGGTAACGAGTGGCAACCTTGCCTTTATGGGACTCGGATCCACGGAATCAGGACTTTATCCTCGAGACTGGTGGGCCTACAACATGGATTCAGATACATGGGAACAAAAAGCGGACCTTCCTGCAGAGGGACGCAATCACCCAGCGATGATTTGTGTAGGGGACAAAATTTTTATGGGTTGTGGAAGCAACGACAATGGCAACTTAAATGATTGGTGGGAATATGATATTCCGAGCAATTCCTGGTCAGCTAAGCCAAACCTTCCAGGCCTTGAGCGACATCATCCCTTTTATTTTGGGATTGGAGACTATGCCTACGTGGGAATGGGACATGGCACCCTCCCTGGTCCAGGTACAAATCCTAATACAGGAGTAAACATATATTCAGACTTTTACCGCTACGATCCTGCGAATTCAACATGGCAAAGACTTGGGGACTTCCCAGGCGAAGCACGTGTCGCAGGCACCCAGTTTATTTATGATGACAAAGGATATGTTCTGAGTGGTGATGGAGATAATCATGGCCCACTTGATGCAGGAGAAATGTGGTCGTACAATCCTGTCAATGATAACTGGAGTCAACTCCCCTCCCACCCTGGGAATGCCATATGGGCTCCGGGCAACTTCGTCATTGATTGCAGTGTGTACTTTCTACTCGGACAGGACAACGTAGTATCCGCATTACCTACCTCTGTATACACCTACAAGCTAGGAGAAGACTGTGGGTGTACTAATCCAGCGGCCCTAAATTATTCAGCTCAAGCCATTTACGACGATGGAAGTTGTTGCTTTACTGGCGGATGTACTTCAAGAGATGCAGCTAATTATGACCCCAATGCTTGTATTGATGATGGATCATGCATACCCGCCATTTTAGGATGCAATAATCCCGCTGAAGCAAACTATAATCCTCTTGCCAATGTTACTACCTTCCGAGGAGGTGCCTACAATAAGGACTTCGGTACAGGAGGCTACTTCTACAATAACCAACACT
>JAYYPZ010000105.1:0-26744 GCA_036128775.1 Bacteroidota bacterium | reverse complement strand
ACTGCTTAAAAAACGTTCCGCACTATGAAAATTAGCAATATCAATGAGTTTAAACGAAGCTTTGAGAAACTTCAATGGCTGTTTAAAACATTTGAAGCTCAGAATTTTGAGGATTTGTCTCCAATGGAGATTGAATTTTTTTTAGAGATTTTGGGACGTTTATCAAGTACGGTCAACCTATCCGATGAACAGGAGATAAGTTCGACTAACCCCACTTCGGAAAAAAGCAATCAAAACGAGGCATCCTATCCACATGAGGTAGGTGATGTTACCGAGCAGCAAATCACCACTCATGAAATACCGAATCAAGAAGAAGAGGTCACCCCTTTGACCAAGGAGCCAAGTCCCGAGGAAGAGACCCCAATAACAGGGCAACAACAAAGTAATCCAATTAATCCGCAGCCAGCAGAAGAAGAAACACCAAAGCCTAACGCAGAACCTGTTGAAGAAGTAAAGGTGACGCAAAGCGATATCACCGAAAAAGATGCTGATGAGAGATCGTCCACACCAAAAAACATTGTGGACCAGTTCAGAAACAACTCACCTTCGATTGCCGACCGAGCACAAAAAAATACAGACGATTCAACATCTCACTTATTAAGGAAAGGAGGGCAACTTCGCCTGAATAGCTTAATCGACCTCAACCGCCGTTTTCTCATCATTAATGATGTATTTGGTGGAAAACGCATGAATTTTGACAAGGAGATTGAGTTTATAGATCAATTACCTGATCTTGATAGTGCGATGAACCACCTTAACGGTACTGTCGTAAAAACCTATAACGTGAATACTTCGACCAAGGGCTTTGAAATTTTAAACAAGGTTGTTGCTCGACGCTTTGCCTCGTAAAAAGACAATTCACTACATTAATGGCTAAATCATAATCTTTGGCATCTCCCATCAGGACATTCATAGAATTTATTGATCAATCCCTATTCCGATGGATTGTGAAATTTCTATGGCCTATGTATCAAAGACCCCGCAAGGGATACCAAGCCCACTATCGAGTAATCAAACGGTACTTTTTTCATCAAAAGATTTTAAGAATAAATGGCAACGTTCCATGGCCTGTAGATTTCCGATCAAAAGTCATGGGGGCCGAGCATATCACAAAAGGTGTATGCTGTGATCCTGGAGACAATGTAGGCGTCTACATTAATGCCTACGGAGGAATAACGCTAGGCGACAACGTAAATATTGGGCCAAACTCGATTCTAACCTCTACCAACCATGACCAATATGACCATCGCAAACTCAGTGAGACTAAGGGAATTACCGTTGGAAATAACGTATGGATTGGAGGAAACTGTTCGATTCTTGCAGGAAGTAGCATTGGAGATAACGTAACGATTGGCGCTGGCTGCGTGATTCATGGTGACATTCCCTCCAACACGCTCGTTTTGCAGGACAAGGCACAGCTGAAATTGGTGGAGAAATCCGGACCCTATCAGTGGAATTCACGTGAAGAAAAACTAACCTAATGGGCATCATACAACGACAAGGGTTGAAGTCAGCCATCGTCCGAGTGGTGGGGATGGTTATCGGAGCAATCACGACCATCTTCCTGATTCCAGCGATATTATCTGTTGAAGATATTGGCTTGATTGATACCATGCGTAAGATGATTACTATGGGTGTACCGCTATTGGTTATGGGAGGGCCACAAGTCATACGTAAGTACTTTGACCCCATGCGCGGTGAAAACCAGTCGTACACCTTGATTTCTTCGTATTTATTCGTATTTATCTTTACAGCAACGATTTTTACGCTGGCCTATTTTGGACTTAAAGACCAAATTTTTAGTATCTACGAAGCGAAATCACCCCAAATCAAGGCCTACAGCCTGGTGATTTACATGGGACTTATGGGCCTTGCCGTACAAAGCTTCTGCATGGCTATTTCTTCGGTCCATCGGCGGACTGTCATTCCAGATTTTGCGCAAAATGTCATGAATCGCGGGATCTTGTTAATCCTTCTATTGCTAGTATTTCTCAATACCATGAACATAACGAATATACCTCGTGTGTATACGCTCATTTTCTTTATTCTCCCGCCAATTGCCACAACATTATATGTCAGCCGAATCATTAAGCCCTCTTTACAGTGGCCATCTAGAGCGACTATAGGCAAGATTTACAAGAAGACCTTTTTGTATAATCTTGTTCAGATCCCATTATCACTTAGCAATGTGATTTTGCTTGCAGTAGACTCTATTATGTTGAGTAGCTTGGCTGGGCTAGCCAGTACGGGTGTTTACAGTATAGCGCTCTTTATGATTTCATTTCTGAACGTTAGCAAGCGCAGCCTTACGCAAATATCCCTGCCGATTGTTAGCGGAAAGTTTAAGCAAGAAAAAATCGAAGAGATTCGCACTATACTGAGTAATGGAGCCCAACTGATGACCTTTGCTACAGGACTTCTAGTGATTGCCTTGGTCAATGGTATAGAAATTCTACTGAGCATTATGCCCAATGGAGAGTTATTCGCTGAAACACGCCTTGTATTATACATTTTAGGCATTGCGACACTAACAGACCATCTTTTCGGATTACAGCAAATGCTGATCGATACCTCATCAAAATATGTCTTAGGTCTTATGAACTTCCTAGCCATTGTTGTTCTTGTGATCGTTCTAAACTTCCTGTTAATCCCGATATACGGCATCTATGGCGCAGCGATAACTACAGCGATTGGCTTGGTCTTAAGAGCAGGATTTAATGCACTCATCATGTATAGAAGCACCTCCTTACATGCATTTACACAAAAAAGCCTCTTAACCTATAGCATTGCTTTACTATGTATTGCAGGTAGCTTTATCCTACAGGAAAATGTTGAATGGCAATATAGATCGCTTGCTCAATCCCTGCTTATGCCATTACTGTTCTTAACATCCTGTGTGATTGCCTCTTGCGTACCCCAGCAGGTTAACCAATGGATGCAACAGGTCTTAAAGAGAATGTAAGGTGACTACAGGCTTGTCGGGAACTTCCTCACTCAGCAACCAACGGCAAAAGATTATAGCCTCTTCATAGCCCGCCGTACTTATCCAATTATCAACCTCCATAGGACTATGGCTTAGATATATCGTAAAGTTACCCTCTGCATTCTGTACCGCGTTACCCTTGTTTAATCCAACAGGATAGTGTCTATAATCCATAGATTGCATGAGATAATTCCAAGTCTGCACTCCCCAATAACAACAATCAGGAGAAGAGAACTCAATCTTTAAGTATTCATTTTGCTTAAGGTGATATCGGCCAAAACAGTAAATATTATCTACGGTACCCCACCCTCCTTGCTCGGCATCAAAAGGGAAAGGGGGTAAAAAGTCATTCATAGGAAATTCCACAGGAAGCGGAGCTAGCCAAGTACTTTGCTGAAAGAAAGTGGTCATCACTTGTATCCGTCTTGCAAGCGCTTCATCGTCAAGAACAGGAGGTATCCCAGAATTACTAATATTCTTTATTGTTAGTTCACTCTCTGTGCCATTGAACCGATCAAAGAAATACTCCCTAGTGAATAGATTAACAACATCGGAGTCTAGAAGAAACTCATTATCCCCCTGTGGGTTTGACGTTAGTTTAATTTCAAAACGACCATCTTTGTCAAAGGTTATGCGTCTATGATTTATTGAATTTGCCACGCGATCAACAATACTTCCATCCGCATCACCGCCATATGTTGTAAAGGATAAATAGCAACTATCAAATCTCCTCCCCGAAATGATATACTCCTGATCTGGAAGTAGTTGCGTGAAGTAATACACCGCATCTACGTTGTCGCCGAGAATTTTATGATGCTCATTGGATAAGGGCATGAAGGTAGGATGCATGGGATCATTAAAAAGATAGAAGTCAATCGTTGTCCGCATTAGGTGAAATAGGTGTCTATATCCATCTACTTTACCTTGTTTATCAAGGTTCTTATCAGGATCTAAAAAGGTGTGATCTGCTGACTTCACAATATCCAATAAGGCATCTAATGCTTCTTTACTTTTCATAGTTCATATTATCAAGAAATGAATAATAATCTTTGAATTCCTTGGAAACCTGATCCTGGCTTAAATCAAAATCCTCTAGGCTGTATTCATGAATTCCGTGTTTTCCCTTGGGATTGGACGCTAAAAAGGACTTCATCTTAGCTCGGCTTGTATCATCCAAAGACCAACCGAAATAGGAATAAATTTTATCGACACAGGCCATTTGATCGCGCACAAAATCATTGAAATGAAGGTCTAGAATCTGATCTTCCTTGTTCAATTGAGCACGATCAGCCATAAATCGATCAAAGGACATTTTCCAAAAATCCAACTGCTCTTTACCCGAACGAGCAGGTTCTTCATAATCACTGTACAACGAACGCACAGAAGATATCAGGCTTGCAGCCGAAGGGACCACCTTTGCAGGATCTCTATGGGTCATAATAACCTTAGCGTCAGGATACACGTCGAAGAGTGCAGATAAACGCATCATATGTACCGGTGTTTTAAGCAACCATCGCTTAGAGCGAACTCCTCCTGACTCTAGGTACTGTAAAAAACGTCTATGAAAGCGCATCGTTTCAAGTTGATCCGATTCTTCAGCAAACCACTTTAGATAACTCGGGATGTAGACTTGAGCACAAGTCTGAAAACTATTAAAGTCTAAGGCAGTTATTCCTATGCACTCTTGAGGAGACTCTGCCGTCATGTGATGCTTTTTCTGAAAATCGGGCACAAGCTTAAAAAGCTGGCCAAATTCCTTTTTTATCGTATTGAGCTGAGGATTGTCGGTAAAGGTTGAAGGCTCGGGAACTGGACTTGGCAGCAAGCATTCCCAGGCAAGAGGCGACCTGTGGTTCACGTCCTCATGCAATAGACTGTGAAGAATCGTGGTACCCGTTCTCGGCATACCTATAATAAATACTGGAGCCGTAATCTCCCTATCAAGAATAGCAGGGTTGTTTTGTAAAACCTGCTCAACCTTTAACCTTGAGCTGAGCGTTCGATTAAGAAGACCCTTTAATGCAATCGATCCGAAGGCATTAATTCTGCTCTCTTTATTTATGGATTGGATTAATTGTTCTAGACCAATAATGAGCTCACTTGGTACTTTACCCTGATAACTAGCATCTTTCGCAGCCTTCTGTATAATGGAACCGGCGTCCAGTTTATATATGTTAAAACCCAACCGACTTAAGAGCTTTCCCGCTCCATTCATTATGTTAAGACCACGACTTCGTTCAATGAAGACTTGTTCTTTTTGATTGGACTCCATCTACATCAGTTCTTTCAGCTTTCGAGCAAGTGCTAAATCGCCTTTCACTTTCAGCTTGCCAGTCAAGGTGGCAATCATAGGCTTTATCTGCTTATTCTGTAGTTTGAGATAGGTATCCTCACTCATTGTAATGGTGCAATCCGCTTCCTCATCCATTGCACTCATTACATTCTCACTACCGCTGCCATCAATCAACATGATTTCCCCATCAATCTGAAATTTAAGTTTCTTTTCAATCGGGGGTATCTCTTTAATCTTAACTGCGAGTTCATTTCGTAAATCGTCAACTGCCATAGTGTAGCATTTAATAGTTATAGTAAGAAAACAAATTAGCCTTTGATATGTTCGTGAAACGTGTGATACACACAGAATAATCATACCATTACAGGGCATAAAAAAGGGGAAGGCTTACCTTCCCCTTTTAAGCATTCCATGTGAATGTTAGTTTATTTCTTAACCATCATCACACTTCGATTTTCACGCCCACCTGTTGTCGATACAACAACAGCATAAGCTCCTTGTCTGATATCAGAAACATCAAGAGGAATTTCTTGACTTCCTGCACCAAGTGATTGTGTTTGGAATTCTTTAACAAGACGTCCACTTAAGTCAATCACCCGAATTCGAACATCCGCTCTATTCGCAAGATCGAAGGATAAAACTGTCGTATTGGCTACGGGGTTCGGTTGTATAGTAAGATCTGTTACATCCTGCGCTACAGAAGGAATATCTGTAGGTAGTTTACAAGATGCTGCACAACTTGCGCCATTCAACGTAGTTGTGCGCCACATACCACGTGAGTGCGTTCCAATATAGATAGCTCTACAGCTTGGATCGTCATCGCAATATCTGAACTGACGCACACCATAAGTTGGCACTCGACCTAAGTTGGTGTTTTGCTCTGACCAAGTCACACCACCGTCATCACTTCCCCATACTCCTAATTCAGTAGCTACGAGATAACGATTTGCATCATTAAAATCAATTGTAGCATCATAAAAAGGCATGTAAGGCATTTGCGAATCATCATTTTGTAGGCTAACAAATGTTGCATTACCGGCAAGTGCATTGTTTGAGCGGTACACGTGCGAAGAAGCAGCGTACGATGTCTTCACGACTAACACGTGATTTGGATCATTAGGATCTACGGCAACCCCTTCCATACTTCCGCCTCCAGGAACTGAAGTACTCGTTGTAATCAAGCCAAGTACTGCAGAAGGATTTTGGGAACCACCTGCTGGGAAAGTTGCCCCATTGAGGTTAGAAACTGTGAAGAATGAAGAACCTCTAACGCAGTAGAGTGTATTGAGATCTTCAGAAACTGCCATACCATCAGCATCTTGATTGGTAATCTTGTACCAAACTTGTCCATTGATTTTATCTAATGGATTAGTACATACCCATACTCCGCAAGATGTTGACATAAAGAGCTTAGCATCATATGGATCGGGTAAGAACAACGTATCACCAGGCATGACAGTCGCCGTAAGCGTGACAGGAAACTCAATTCCTGTTTTACCACTAACTGCATTGACTGTGGTTCCCGCGTTGATTGTCTCCCCAGGGATAAGCACGCCATTATTATTTACGAAATCAGCGCGTGCTGCAACATAGGCAGAGTTAGGTGGATTAACCACATTATCGGTTTCTGCCAACGTGAAGAATGTCACAAATTTGGACGTACTGTTTTCGATACTTTCACAAGTTTGAGAAGGACTCCATAAACACCCTGAAGGGAATCCACATCCGCCTTCATCAATATTGCTATCAAAGAAAGTCTGTACCGATCCGCCTCGATTTGTTGAACGACGAAGGTTTCCATTTTGTGAGCCTCCAAAAACAATGTCTGGATCGAGGTGAGAGATTTCAGCATAACCACCGTCGCCACCGATATATCGTGAAGACGCTTTCGAAGAATTCCCAAGACCGTCGATATACTGAGAACCGTTGTCCTGAGCTCCACAAGCGCTTTCTCCATAGAATCCTGCTCCTACGCTCCAACACTGAAGTGATTGGTATCCAAAGTTCCTTTCTTGGAATTGAAGGTTATCAGGGAATCCATCTTTCGCGCGACTTGCAACAGAAAGTCCTCCATCATTTCCTACCCACATTGTGTTACATGTAGCGTCGAAGGGGTCAAACAATATGGTGTGCTTGTCCGCATGCAGATAATCCGCATTAGGTGCACTACCACCCTCAGTACCGATTACATCAGCACGACGTAATCCCCCTGAATTGTTAGACCACGTGTAGAAAGTGATTCCTCCGATATAGACCAAGGTCTCATCACAGGGGCTAACAGCGATCGCATTATCGTATCCACCCTGACAGCCTGCAGAACCTGAAGGCTGAGCAAAAGGATCAAAGTTGGTGTTATCGGCAACGCGCGTAAAGGTTATCCCTTTGTTGTCCGATACCCATAAACCATTAAAGCATCCCTGACCATTTGCATTGCTTAGATAGATGTAATCAGGATTGGCTGGCGTAACTCCGATTTCTGTTCTTCCTGAAGTTGAAAGCGAGGATGATGTCCAGTTCAATCCAAAGTTATCTGTGTACCACATACGTCCGCTGATTGTTCCATATAAACGGTTTCCATCGGGAGACCACTTTACATCTTGAGCGTTTGAACCAGGTCGTTGATTCCAAGTTAACCCACCATCTTGAGAAACATACAGTCCGTTTACTACTGCCGCAGCAATAATATTAGGATCGGTTGGGTGAGCTGCTAATCGATTAACAATAGCCCATCCACCGGGATTCGTTACATTTTCAACGCCCGATGCACCAGGTGAATAATATGCTGTACTTGATAAAAATTCCCAAGTCTGCCCTCTATCAGAAGATTTCCAAACCCCGTTACCCGGCGCAGCAGGAGTGAAACTTACTCCCGTTGGGGATTGGTAAGAAGCAAAACCTTCTCCAGTTCCTACATAGATTGTTCCATCGGCAGATTGAACGATCGAAGAAATCGCAGAGAAGCCTGGATAGTTATCCATGTATTCCCAAGAGTCTCCTCTATTGGTTGAACGATACATACCACCTGCTACTGATCCAGTAAACATTAAGTTTCGATCATCCTTATCAATAAGAATTGTTCTTGTGCGTCCACCTTGATTATCTGGACCCAAAGCATCCCAAGAAAGATCATAATTTGCTTTGGCAGAAGGACCTTGAGCAATACGATCTGCCTGCGCAAGGGCTTTGTAATAATTTCGGTAGTCAATTTCACCTGTTACAGGATCAGCCCATTTATCATAACGATACTGCATGGACTCCATCATACGCTGAGGTTTGTCCCAGGGCTTTGCAGAGGCAATTTCCTGGTTTGACTCACTTAAAGATGCATCCGTTGTTGCGGTTACATTTTCTTGTTGTGCACAGCTTGAAAGAAGCAGTGCGGGTAATGCTGCCAATGCAGCGATACGTGAAATGCGATTCATAGTATTTTGTTTACGATTTCTTTACAGTTTCTAATATAACACCAAACCACCTACCTTTCCTAAATGTTCTGTCAGAATTGTCAATATCTCTTACCCAGAAGAAAGCCGAGGTATAAATTGAAAATTATAGGCTTATTCGTCTCAGCAACCATTACATCCAGCCTGCGATAATAGACATCCAAAGAAATACCAGCATCGAGCGCTTTGACAAAAGAAGCATCGGTAGCCCAATCAAAGTGAAGCCCAATCTTGCCATGAAGCCCTGGAACAGGCTTTATCTCAGTGAAGCCAAGACCAATACGCGAAGCCCCATAAATCTCCTGCCTAGCAAGAAATCTTAAAGCGTTCGACTCAGAATATCGTTCGGGTTCATGATCTTTAGTACAATTGATAAGATTATCCCCATCCTTATCATCGATCATTTCCAAGTAGTAAGGCTTTTCAAATCCTAAAGAAAAACCCAAGAGCCAGTCGTAGGATATACTAACACCTAATCGATCAGCCTTTTGTGCGAGAAGCCTACGTTGCCCCATGGCAGTATGCAGCGCAAAAAAGGAATTCTTCTTTCCAAAAAAATAGCGTTTGGGATTACATGCGCTGTAAAGGCTCTCTTGTTTGCGCTCGCGCATGTCTTTGAAATGGAAATATTCAACTTGGAGTAGGCGGCTTTTTTTATAGGTCTTGAACCAAACTTTCTCCAAAAAAGCAGAATAGCCATTGGTGTGAAAACGGCTTCCAAAGTTCAACTCATGCTGCCTAAACCCAGCCTCGTCTGAAGACAGACCTAGAATATCTTCCACGTTGTTCTGGCCAAAAGCAGGCAACGTTATAATCAAACAACCAATAAAGAATAGATATCTGAGCAAAATCTTCACTAGGGCAAGATAAGCAAAGGGGCTGATTCCGCCTAATGAACTAAACTGCGCCTAGCTGATTAAACAACCATAATCGTCCAAGCATAGTAAACTTCCTAGTATTAGGAATTCTTATGCGCTGAATAGCAATTTGACTTGCAGGTGTTCGCTTGATCTTATTAAACAACCGTTGGTAGTAGTTGTAAGCAACAAAGACACCAAAACGAGATGAAGTTGGAAGCCTCTTGATATATTCCAAGGACTCATCGAACTCACGTTGAATATCTTGTTCTATGATTTCTTTATCCTGCTCTGAAAAATTATCAAAGCTCACTCCGGGAAAGTACACTCTACCTTTATCCTCCGCATCATCTTGAATGTCCCTAAGGAAGTTTACCTTTTGAAAAGCACTACCAAGCATCTTTGCCCCGTATAGCAGGTCATTGTACATTTCTTTATTGCCATTTACAAAAACACTCAAACACATTAAGCCCACTACTTCTGCACTTCCGTAGATGTAGGTATTATAATCTTCTGGTGTATAGGTTGATTTATGTAAATCCATTTCCATAGAAGTGAAGAAAGCCTCAATAACCTCACGTTCAATATTGTATCTATTGACGATTCGCTGGAAGCTGTGTAAGACGGGGTTAGTGCTTATTCCCTCTTGAATTGCGAGGTAAGTTTCCTTTTTAAAACGTCCGAGCAAAGTCTGCTTATCGTAATCATGAAAGGTGTCAACGATTTCATCGGCTGCACGCGTAAATCCATAAATCGCAGAAATTGGAAAGCGCAAGGGTTTATCCAACATGCGGATACCTAAACTAAATGACGTGCTGTATTGCTTCGCCATCATAATGCTGGTTAGTTCACCACAGCGATCATGCAAGTGCATCATAGTTTTCTTTTTGCGTTACAGGAATCTTCTTACTGATATAATTCGCCACGACCTCTCCCGATATAAGACTAGGCGGAACACCTGGACCAGGCACCGTAAGCTGCCCAGTATAAAATAGATTCTTCACCTTCTTATTGATCATCTTAGGCTTGAATATAGCGGTTTGCCGCAAGGTATTAGCTAGTCCGTATGCATTTCCGCGATAGGCATGGTAACGCGACTTAAAGTCATTTATGCAAAAGCCACGTTTTACCGATATAGAATCATGTATGCTAGTCCCAGTGATGGCCTCTAACTTATCAATCATGAATTTGAAACGCTTTTCCCGAAGAGATTCCGTATCCTCAAGATCTGGTGCGAGAGGCATTAGTAAAAACACGTTTTCCTTACCTTTTGGCGCAACCGACGCGTCCGTCTTCGATGGGCAACAAACATAAAACAGCGGTTTTTCAGGCCATTGAGGTTTGCTATATATATCTGAACCAAATTGCTCAATGTCTTCATCAAAGAAAAGGTTATGATGCAATAGGTTATCCAAGCGCTTATCTATACCTAAATAGTAGATTAGGGAGGAAGGAGCCATAACCTGCTTATCCCAAAAACCCTCGCGATAATTTCTCCAAGCAGGCTCTAAAAGCTTGGACTCAACATGATGGTAATCCGCGCCTGCAACAATGAGGTCGGCCTCATAGGTTGTGCTATTGACTGAAACTCCATAGGCATGCCCGGTCTTATCCACTAAGATTTTTTCAACCTCCGCATTATATTCAAAATCAACGCCTAACTCTTCAGCCAGAGAAACCATGCCTTTGATGATTTGATGCATACCCCCTTGAGGATACCACGTGCCAAGCGATAAGTCGGCGTAATTCATCAAGCTATATAATGCAGGAGTGTCCTTGGGTAGAGCCCCAAGAAAGTAGGCAGGAAACTCCAACAACTTCCGCGCTGCCTCGCTTGTAAAGAGGCTGTTTATCTCCGCCGTTAGCGAGGTAAACAACTTGAGCTTAGGAAGCTGCTTTACGATGGAAAAGTCAATAAACTCTGTGAATGAAATAGAAGGTCTATGGACCAGATCATTCATGCCGGCTTCATATTTCGACTTCGCATTTTTGAGAAAGACCTTTAGTTTTTGTCCACCATTTGCTTCTAATCTATCAAAGAGTTGAAAGAGCTCCTCTTCGTTTCCAGGAATATCAACACAGAGATCTTCAGGGAAGAAAACCCTGTAGCCTGGATCCAAGCGATCTAAGGTGTAGTAATCTTGAACTTGCTTTCCAAATTGATTAAAATACCGTTCGAAAACATCAGGCATCCAATACCAGGATGGCCCCATATCGAAAGTGAAGCCATCGTTGCTCCATACCGAGCAACGCCCACCAGCACCCTCATTTTTTTCTAGAACCCTGACCTCGTAACCTTTTTGAGCGAGATGCGATGCTGCGCTGATGCCAGCGAATCCAGATCCTATAACGAGGGCTTTTGACATTAATATCCAAGTTTAGTTAAACGAAGACGAAGAATTCGTCGTGCGTGGAAAATTCTACTTTTAATTGTACCTAAAGGTACGTCAAGTTGCAATGCAATTTCTTCGTATTTGAAACCATCGACATGCATTAGAAAAGGAAGACGCAAATCATCCTTAAGCGCATCAATCTCCTTAACGATTAGTTCCTCACTCAGATTACTTGACGCCGTATTGATTTCAAAATGACTGCGATCAATAACCGTACTTGTGCGCTCGTCTAACCCATCAAGCATTGTGTTTTGACGCGTCTTACGACGGTAGTTATTGATGAAGATATTCTTCATTATGGTAGCCATCCAAGCACGAAAATTTGTTCCGTCCTTGTACTTATCTAAATTCCTCATGGCTCGATGAAGCGTATCCTGGACTAAATCATCTGAATCGCTTTGGTTTTGGGTTAGGCTCAGCGCGAATGAACGCAAAAAGCTTTCGATTTCTCCAACCTGTGTTATAAATACTCGTGTAGACATGTTTAACTTTTCTGGATTAAACTTAAACAGAATATTTTAGAAAACCGACAATCTTGCCAACTTTTTGTTTAATTATTTCCACATTTCGTTAAACATAAAGGTAATTTCGTTCAACTTCAATGGAATCATATCTATAATAAATTAAACAAAATGAATGGTTTACGCGAGAACTTAAACAAACAAATGGGAGCTAGAATTCACTAGTAGCAACGCTTAAAGAATGTGTATAACTTAAAAATGTGAAAGACTAGATGGCGTACTGATCTAGCTGATGTAGAGAAGTGAGGTAGTTACAGTTGGCTGGTGGATCAATATCAGATAACAAAAAAGACGAACCAAAATATAGTATCTCAGACTTGGGAAACTTATCACTCATATAGTTGAGTTCTTCACGCACTGATCGACCCACACCTTCTACAATAAAACAGGTTATGTAATAATCCGGCACAAAGGATTGATCAACTTTTACTAAATCCTCTATAGGAACCGAGGCCCCGAGGTAAAGCGTCCTAGCGCCATGTATGCGCAGCATATATTCAGCGATTAACAACCCTATTTCATGAAGCTCTCCTTCAGGAAGAAAGAGGATGAAGCGTTTAGGGTTTTCATTTAGCCGCTTGGTTTTCTCAATCTCACGCATGATGCGCCGCTTGATGATGTTTGTGGCAAAATGTTCTTGCGCTGGATTTATCGAACCAGTGGACCAAAGCATCCCCACCTTCCGCATGAAAGGATACAAAACAGACTCAATTTGGTGTACAAAACCCAGTTTTCGGATACTGGATTCGTAAGTAGCTTCAAAATTTGACTCATCCATGGCAATCATAAACTCGATCAGTTTGCCTTGGAAATAGTTGTCACTAGTTTGCATAAGACCCACTTCCATGGCCTTCTGACGTATTTCATCCTGAGACAAGGATGCGATCTTGCTAATCTTTATACCATTTTGATTGAGCAAGGCAATATTGAGAAGTGTCTTGAGCTGAGCGTCACTGTAAAATCTAATGTTCGTATCCGTTCTCTCTGCCGAGACGATATCATAACGCTTTTCCCATATCCTTAGAGTATGCGCCTTGATGCCCGTAAGCATCTCAATATCTTTGATTGAATACTTTCCCATTGTACCTCTAACCCAGCATAATTCCCGCTAGGCTTAGTACAAAGAACAAGACTAAAGACAAAATAGTTACAAGAAGAATGTCATTATTGACGATTGAATCAACATTTCCATCAATTTCTGCCGATTTTGAGGACAAAATTTGCTCCTTTGCTGTCCTCTTCCAGAAGCGTAACCATATTGATGTCACAATGCATCCTCCAAAAAACCATGCTATGTAATTGACAATTGATGGTAAAACTCGCCCTTTCCAAGTCCATAAACCGTAATGCACAGCAAAAGGTTCAATAATCACGTCTAGCAGCACCATGCATACGGCGCCCAAAATCACCTGATAAAACCATCTTAAAGACGGTCGCCACCATCGAACAAGTGCAGAAAAACAATAAGATAATAGCAACCAGTTCGTGCCAATAACTATAGGAACTCCTAAAACTCTAGGGCCCAACAACGATGTATAATGGTACGCCCCAAATATGTTACCCGTACGTACACCAATTATTTCGATAAACATACCGAACATAAAGGTCAAAAAAGCTGCCTTGTAAAACTCCCTATTGAGCGGAGGATGAACAGAGAACAGCATAAATGTTGTTATACATAAGTGTGCAGGAGTAAGTAATACCAGGCCTATTGGATCGCCTAGAGCCATGCAGATTCCGCCCACCGAGTGCAATACAATGACTACTATAATAGCCCATCCACGCCACGATGCTAAAAACCCACTAATCTGTGGCATGTATTTTGAAAGTACCTTCACCTTTAATGTAAAACTATGAATATGCAGCCAAAGAAGTGTCTACTAACCTTACTACTTCCATTTCTCTTGGGTTTTTCAATGCGTGCGATTAGCCAAAGCATTCATGATGTCGTAACGATACACCCCGAGGTCTTTGATTATGGAAGGCTCACCAATTGGTCCAATCCAAAAGCAACCTTTACCGTGTACAACGGAAGCGATAAAACGCTGCACTTTTTAAGAACACCGAGTACACCCTCCGTTAATATTCTTTATCCAACCTATGGTATCCAACCCGGAGATTCTGCCTCATTTTATATCGAGTTTTATACGGGGCAAAAAGGGAAGTTTGACGAAGTGGTAACGCTTTACTTCGAGGAATCGTCCTCACCCTTTCCTGTCATTATCAAGGGGAACATTTTATCTTTTGCCCCCAATGTCGTCAGTGTGTGTCCTGCCTACAGAAAGGGCAAATCCACTTCGATAAGCAACCTCTCCTTATTTGTTCGCGATAAACGAACCGATCGTCCTTTAGAAAATGTACGCGTACGACTTAAGTCTCAATATTATCCCGATGAAATTATCATGACTACTAATGAAGAGGGGCAGCTCAACGAGAACTTTCCACAAGGAAGCTTTGACATGACTCTCGAGCGTGACGGCTACGCACCACAGACCATGCATTTTGACCACACTTATCGATCAGATGTTATTCAAATCAGCATGGATCGGACCTTTGACGAAAACGACATCAACTATGATTCACTTCTGGCAGCTTATGACATGAATCCAATCAACTTAGATGACCCAAGTTTTGTGGATTATGGATTCCAAATTCTAAACATTGTAACCGAACAGCCTATTTACAGAGCAGATGTTTTTGTTCGCAATGCAGAGGGCTATCTCCTGGAGTCAGGCAAGAGTGACGAAGAAGGCATTTGGAGAACTGGACAGCCTAAAGAGAACACAAAGGCCAAAATTGAGGCAAGTGGTTATGAAGAAAAGGTGGTTGCCATAGATACTAGGATTACAGAAATTCAAGAAGTTTACCTGACTCCCATTTACGAAGGAGTTACCTTAGAAACTCCTAGCGCTCAAGAGAGCAGTTCGCTTGAAACACCAGCAATACAAGAAACTGCGCAAGCCGACCTAACCTCTACCACGACTGGTGCAGCATCGGAAGCAACTACAAGCCAAGAAAATTCTCCATTGGAAATCGACATAGACATCAGTGAGCCTGAAGAGACCACCTCAACCGGCGAAGAAAACACTGAAAACACTGAAGACTCGGATGAATCGGGTGAATCGGATGAATCGGATGAGAATCTTTCAACTGCCAATCAAGAAAATAGTGAAGAACCTCAATTAAGTGAAATGTCACCTGAAGAACGGATGGAAAGCTTGATAAATACCTCCAATAGTTCAGAAGACAGTCGACTCGAGGAAGAAACTGCACTTAACGAAGAACTACCAGACTACAATCAATGGGGTGAACTCAATGAGGCGCTATACAAACAGAATAATCTCATTTTTCTAATTGACATTTCCTTTTCAATGCGAAAGCATGGGAAAATAGCCAAGCTTAAAAAATCGATAACCACCTTGATTGACGTCCTTAGAGATTTTGACCAAATTGGATTGATTACCTATAACTCAAAGGCAGACACCATCTTTTCATCAATTGCACTATCTGACAAGGAAGCGGTCAAACATGAAGTAAACAGTTTAACGCCATCCGGATTAACCTACGGAGTAAAGGGAATTGAAGCGGCGTATGCATTGATTCAAGGAAGCTTCCTCTCCGAAGGAAATAATCAAATCATACTCGCCACGGACGGACTTTTTACCGATGACCACCTGACCCTCGACGAACAAGAGTTACTGCGTGTGGTTCGTCGCAACAATAAAGACTTCGGTATTAAACTGTCCGTATTAGGTTTTGGTAACGATTCCAATGGACTTGAAAGAATGGAAAGTTTGACTGTTGCGGGCGACGGCAACTATTTGGAAATCTCTCTAGATCATGATGCAGAACATAGCCAAGATATTTTGATCGAGGAGATAAAGACTCAATCAAGAATAAAATAGTCCATGTCAAAAACGGAATCTCCTTACACAAATAAGTACTACCTGCACTTTGAAAAGGGTATGTATTTATGCAGCCATTGCAAGACTCCGCTTTTCTCCTCAAAAAGCAAATACGACTCAGGATGTGGATGGCCCACATTTTATAAGGAGGCCGAAGATGACACTCTAATTCTAACTGAGGATCGTTCAGAAGGTAAAGTTCGGACAGCAATCGCCTGTAAATCCTGCACTAGCCCCCTTGGCCACGTCTTTAATGATGGGCCCCAACCCAGTGGACTTCGATTTTGTGTCAACTCCTATGCCCTACATTTTGAAAATGAGGAAGGTAAAGACTAACTTTCAGCCTTAAAGCAATTCAATGGCACTGATGCAGTCCTCCATGGCCCCGCTGGGCAGCTCTATTCCATCATTTCGCTTGATGGACGTCGTAAGTAAACAATCACTCAGCGAAGACGACTTGATGGCCTCCCATGGCTTGGTCGTGGCATTTGTATGTGCCCATTGCCCCTATGTATTGCACCTAGACGACCATATGGCAAAAGCCTTTAATCAACGCATTGAGAAAGGAATGGGATTTGTTGCTATATCTTCCAATGATGTGGTCAATTACCCCCAAGACCATCCAGATCGATTAAAAGAGCAAGCGATTAACCGGGGTTTTCAGTTTCCCTATCTCTATGATGAAGATCAAACGGTAGCTGAGGCATTCGGTGCCGTCTGCACGCCTGACTTTTTTGTATACGATGGTAATGGATTGCTGATTTACAGAGGGAGGTACGACGGCTCGAATCACAAAAACGATGTGCCTCTTAATGGTGAAGATTTACTCTCCGCCATTGATAACCACCTAGAAAACAAAGTCATTGATGCAAATCAGTTGCCTAGCGCGGGATGTAGCATCAAATGGAAAAACAACCTATAATCTACACTATGAGTCAAGGCTACACCGCCAAAGAAGTGGAATCGAAATGGTATTCTTATTGGCTAAAACATGAATTATTTACGAGCAAAGTAGACGACAGAGAACCCTTCACCATCGTCATCCCACCACCCAACGTTACCGGGGTATTGCATATGGGACATATGCTGAATAATACCATTCAAGATGTTTTTATTCGGCATGCTAGAATGCAAGGAAAAAACGCATGTTGGGTGCCGGGAACAGACCATGCATCCATAGCCACTGAAGCTAAAGTTGTAGGCCGACTCAGAGAGCAAGGCATCAAAAAATCAGACCTCACGCGAGAAGAGTTTCTAAAGCATGCCTGGGCATGGACCGATGAGTTTGGTGGAGTAATTCTCGACCAATTAAAGCGCCTTGGAGCATCATGCGACTGGTCTAGAACGCGCTTCACTCTCGAAGAAGATCTGTCAGTGGCCGTCACAAAGGTCTTTATTGAATTGTATAACGACGGAAAAATATACCGAGACTGGAAGATAGTCAATTGGGATCCTAAAGCGCAAACTACGCTTTCTAATGAGGAAGTAATCCGCAAAGAAGTTACTTCCCAACTCTATTACATCAAATACAAACTGGTCGACCAAGACGACTTCCTCACCGTAGCGACAACGCGGCCAGAAACCATTATGGGTGATACCGCTATCTGTGTGCATCCAGATGATGAGCGCTACAAGCATCTCATTGGAAAGCATGCCATTGTCCCAATTGTCAATCGAGAAGTTCCCATTATTGCAGATACCTATATCGATAGAGAGTTTGGAACGGGCGTACTAAAGGTAACCCCAGCGCACGACACCAATGATTATGAGATCGGTCAGCGGCATAATTTAGAATCCATTGACGTGCTTAATCCAGATGGAAGCATTGCAGACATCGCGGGTTTTGCGGTTGGAGAAGATCGATTTGAGGCACGTAAACTTGCGGCCCGTTACCTCAGAGAGAACGACTTATTGATCAAAAATGAGTCGATACAAAATAGCGTGGGCTATTCCGAGCGAAATGCTGATACTGTAGTAGAGCCTCGCCGTTCCTTACAATGGTTTGTGCGCATGGATGACATTGTAAAGCCTGCCCTTGATGCCGTCCTTAATGGAGATATTGATTTTATTCCGACCAAATATGTATCCGTCTATAAACATTGGCTTGACAACATTCGAGATTGGCCGATTTCAAGGCAATTATGGTGGGGTCACTCCATTCCAGCCTATTATGTACGTGATGAAGTCTTTGTTGCAGAAAGCAAGGAAGAAGCATTAGTCATGGCTCAATCCCATTTTTCAGATAACAATATCCAAATAGAAGACCTCGTCCAAGATCCCGATGCGCTCGACACCTGGTTTTCCAGCTGGTTATGGCCGATATCCGTCTTCGATGGCTTCAAAGAGGACCAACGAGAATTCGACTACTACTACCCCACTCAAATATTGGTTACCGGATGGGACATCATTTTCTTTTGGGTAGCACGAATGATTTTTGCTGGATATACGTTCAAAAGTGAAAAGCCATTTGAAAAAGTCTATTTCACAGGAATGGTACGGGACATGCAGCGCCGGAAAATGTCTAAGTCATTAGGAAACTCGCCTGATGCTCTAAAACTTATGGATCACTATGGGGCGGACGGGGTGCGCTTTGGAGTATTGAGTTGCGCGGCCGCAGGAAATGACTTGTTGTTTGAAGAAAAGCTCTGTGAAAACGGAAGAAACTTCACCAATAAACTATACAACGCCTTTATGCTGATTGATTCATGGAACACTGATTCCAATGAGTTAGCTCCAGAAGAGAAGGCAGCTATACAATGGTTTGAAGCTCGACTAGATCAACTGACAAGCGATGTAGATAAGGCCATCTCAGAGTTCCGTCTGTCCGAAGCATTAATGGAGCTGTATAAAGCCACTTGGACAGATTTCTGCTCATGGTATTTGGAATTTGTTAAGCGACCAAAGGGAGAATCCTACCCTGCAGCAGTAAAAGAAAAGAGCATTGAGTTCTTCAATCAACTCCTCCAACTCCTGCACCCTTTTATGCCCTTCATCACCGAAGAGCTTTGGCAAAATCTAGAGGAGCGAAAGGAAGGTGAAAGCATTTGTGTTCAGTCCTATCCTACAGCAAGTGAGTCCAAGGATTCGACTTGGCTTGATCATGGAGAGTCCGCACGACGCATTATTACTGGAATACGAGATATCCGTCAAAAAGCCTCTTGTAAAAACCAAGATGCCATCAAGCTTACCGTATACGGCAAACCGTCGGAAGCGTATACGGCCTTTGAGCAATTGATTGCAAAAATGACAAAAGCTGAATCCATTAATTGGGTAGACCATGAAGTCGATGGCCAGGAGAGTTTTGTAGAAAAGGGAGCTACCTTCTACGTCGATACTGGAAAAACCATTGATGTTGATCAACTGATTCAAGACCTTGAAGCCGAACTTTCCTACACTGAAGGTTTTGTGAAACAGGTACAAGGAAAACTGAGCAATGCACGCTTTGTAGACAATGCTCCATCTGCCGTAGTAAAGAAAGAGCAACGGAAGCTTAAAGACGGCCTAGATAAGATTGAAGCCCTAAAAAAGAACCTCTCTCAATATAAATCCTAAATTTATTGAATGGAAGATTATCACGTTAAGCGTCACATGCACTACAGCCCTAATTTGACGCACTGCATTGAAACGGCAATGAATGAGCGATTATGCATTGAGATAGAATACGAATCCAATGAGCGGGAAGTAACCCAACGAGTCGTTGAACCCATACGCTTGATCTTTAATGATAGTAAGCGGCAATTAGCGGCCTATTGTAGATTAAGAGAAGACTTTAGAGTGTTTCGCTTAGACCGAATGGCCATGGCAAAGATTGTCAATCAGCCCTTTGAAATGAAGATTTTTCCTGAGGATCGTTTAGAGCCTTAACTTAAACTTGCAAGGGACTAAACCAAGCTTACCGCGCAACCGACACCGATCGGTGCTCGCGAATCACAGTAACCTTAACCTGACCCGGATAGGTCATTTCATCCTGAATACGCTGTGATATAGAATGAGATAGCTCTCCTGCTTTCGCATCGCTCACCTTTTCGGCTTCCACAATTACGCGTAATTCTCGACCCGCTTGAATAGCATAGGCTTTCTCTACTCCATCAAACGAGTTAGCAATTGCCTCTAAACCTTTTAGACGCTCAATGTAGCTTTCAACGACTTCCCTACGAGCTCCAGGACGCGCCCCAGAAATCGCATCACAAACCTGAATGATTGGAGAAATGGCAAATTTCATTTCGACTTCATCGTGGTGTGCACCTACAGCATTGGCGACTGCCTTGCTTTCACCATATTTTTCGCAAAGCTTCATACCCAATAAAGCATGAGATAGTTCCGTATCCTCTTCAGGTACCTTCCCGATATCATGCAATAATCCTGCACGTTTGGCAAGTTTAGGATTAAGACCTAACTCCGCTGCCATTGTAGCGCATAAATTGGCTGTTTCACGAGAGTGTTGTAACAAGTTTTGTCCATAGGAGGACCGAAAACGCATTCTACCTACATATCGAATAAGTTCTGAATGCATACCTGTAATACCCAAGTCAATCACTGTTCGCTCCCCTATTTCCTTGATGTGGTCCTCCATTTGCTTGCGCACCTTCTTGACCACATCTTCGATGCGAGCAGGGTGAATTCTTCCATCTTGCGTAAGCCGTTGTAAACTCAATCGAGCCACCTCTCTACGCACCGGGTCAAAACCACTAATCACAATGGCCTCCGGTGTGTCATCTACCACAATCTCACAGCCAGTAGCTGCTTCAATTGCACGGATGTTACGTCCCTCACGACCAATAATTTGCCCTTTCTGATCATCCGATTTCAATTGAAAGACACTAACCGTATTTTCAATAGCATGCTCAGCAGCCGTGCGTTGTATCGTCTGAATAACAATCTTCTTTGCATCGCGATTGGCATTTGAACGAGCTTCATCCATGATGTTTTGGATTTCAGCCATCGCTTCGGTTCGGGCCTCTTTTACCAACTGAGCCACTAACTCTTCCTTCGCCTCGGCTGCAGAATACTCAGCTATGTTTTCGAGCTTTTTCGCCAACTCTTCGCGTTGTTCTTCCAAGGCCTTTTCTTTAGCCCCAAGTTGCTCGCGCCAGGTTTGAATATCTTTTTTAAACTGTTCATTAGCTTTTCGGATTTTGGAAACCTCCTCTGAGCGAATTTGTAATTCCTTGTTGCGCTCCTTGACATTCGCCTCACGCTCTACGACTTTATCCTTACGCTGGGACAACTCCTCCTCCAACTCTCCTCGCTTTTTTACCAGCTCCTCCTTAACCTCTAACAATCGCTCCTTTTTTAACTGCTCCGCCTTTTCTTTCGCCTCCTTGAGCATTCGTTTTACATGTTGATCCGCCTTTTTCTCTTTAGCTTTTAGCTGTCCACTAACCATGTATCGAGCAGCTACATATCCGAGGGCCGTTCCCCCGATTGCTGCCAACACAATAAAAATGATTGATTCCATCACACATTCAATTTATAACGCAAAGCGTTTCCTCTTCAAACTGCATTGAGCCGAATATTTTGTGCAGTGAGTGCTTGATGTAACGCCAAGTCTAGTTTTCCTCGATCTACCTAGACGGCAACATGCCAAAACCTCATTGATTACCGCAAAAGCTCAAAAATCAGCTTGCTTTGTCTTTACTTTTTACAAAAACTCTCAAAAAACTCCTCCTCCTCATAAAAGTCGGAAAAAAAAGAGAAATAAACTGAGCTAAAATTGTTGAATGAAAGGAAGGTGTTTTCAAAACACTTCACCCTCTTCTACTGAGCAAGATTTGCTCCTAGCTTTTGTTGCAAGGCCTCGATTATACCTTTCATAATCTGGTCAATTGAAGCATCAGACGGCGTGGTATCCCCGAAGTTCAATACGAAGTGAATGGTCCAAGCTTTTAGGTTCTTTCCAATCTTTTTCTCGTCTCTAAAATCATCGGCTAAGTTCCAATGGATAAGCTCTTTAATGTTTAAATCCGCTATGGTTCTACTTACCTGATGATAAGGCATGTTTTCCTCCAAGTGAATGGTAAGGTCCCGATGCACGTTGAGCGTTGTAGGAATCGACTTCATATGGGAAATCTCCTTATCAATCAACGACAAGACATTGTCAATATCAAAAAGTGCTACAAAAACAGGTTGATCGATGCCGAATTGCTCTTTAGCATCATGAAGCACCTCTCCCAAACGAAGGAAGACCTTTTTGTTCATCATAAATTCCTGCCCTTGAGCGAAAGAACCGCTCCATACCTTCATCGACTGAGCACTAAGCTTTAAGTTTTTGTTAAGTGCATCGACTAGCCCTTTAAATGCATTAAAATCTTGTTGTGCAACTTCACCAGACCAATGGCGTAATGAGCCCGGACTGGAAAAATATATTGCAAGCTCTCGACGCTGGCTATATGCCTCGCCATTTTTAGAATAGGTATGCCCAAATTCAAAGAGGCGTAGATTATCCGATTTTCTGTTGATATTATACGCAATGACTTCGAGCCCTTCAGGAATGAGGTTTGGCCTCATGATATCCAACTCACTTGTCATGCTGTTTTCCAAGCGAACAATACGTGCCATATCCTCTTCACTAAGTCCCTTGTAATGCTTTGACTTGCTTATGGAATTCGTCATGATTTCCGAATAACCAAATCCATTAAGAAGACCAGCTAGACGATCAATCCATGGCTTGACTTGGAAATGATCTTGAAAAGTAAGCGAGCTATGTACTCGGTCAGGAATACTCACGCGATCAAAGCCATAGATCCGAAGAATTTCTTCAATCACATCTTCTGGCCGCGTCACATCACTTCGATACATTGGAATGGATAGCGTTAACCAACCGCCCTCTTCATTGAGCACCTTGATGTCTAAATCTTCCAATATCTGTACTACAGTAGCATAGGAAAAAGATAATCCTGAAAGTTGATCTAAGTATTCTAAGGAGAGCTTAACCTCTGCAGGCTTCAGCGCACCACTATCAAATGAGTTATAACCTTCTATCGCAAGATTTAGGCAGGTTTCGCGAAGAATATCCACCGCCCTTTCCAAACCCTGTTGCAAAATTTCTGGATCCGCGCCTTTCTCATAACGCTGTGCGGCATCGGTACGAAGGCCATGACGTACTGAAGTCTTGCGAATCGTAGTTGCATCAAAATATGCGCTCTCTAGAAGAATTGAAGTCGTGTTTTCTGTAACTCCTGAGTACTTTCCTCCATAAACACCCGCTATACAAAGGGCACTATTTGCATCAGCAATCACCAAGTCTTCCTTATCCAGTTTAATCGACTTATCATCAAGGGTCACAAACTGTTCTTGATTTTTCGCCTTACGCACAATGATGGACTCTTGATCTACATGGCTCGCGTCAAAGGCATGTAAGGGCTGTCCGATCTCCCAAAGGACAAAGTTGGTGGCATCGACAACATTGTTGATTGATTTTAGTCCAATGGACTTCAGCGATTGTTGAATCCATTTCGGAGAGTCTTTGACTTCGATTCCTGTAATCTTTAAAAGCGAATACCGGGGACAAGCCGATGCGTCCTCAATAGATAGTCCAACCGAAGGGAGATCACGAGGAAGTTCAGTACTTTCTATGGGCTTACACGAAGCATTCTTCCCTTGAGCTCTTAGTGCAGCAACAAGATCTCTGGCTACGCCATAATGACTCATGGCATCACTTCGGTTCGGTGTCAAACCAATGTCAAATTGGTAGTCACTGTACAAATCAATAGCCTCCAATACTGTCTGACCAACCTTGGCTGTATCGGGTAAAATCATAATTCCCGCATGATCTTCACTCAAACCAATTTCACGCTCACTGCAAAGCATACCTTCTGAATGCTCCCCGCGTATCTTGGCTTTCCGAATGGTAAACGATTCTCCATCCTTTACCGGAATTTCAACTCCCACACAAGCCACAACAACTTTTTGACCCGCTTCTAGATTAGGAGCACCGCATACAATGTCCAGTGGAACCTCTTCTCCAACATCCACCTTGGCCAATGCAAGACGATCTGCATTGGGATGGGCGCTTTTCGTCAATACCTCACCTACCCTAAGTTGCTGCAGAAGCTTTGGGTCGCCTCCGGTGCTCGTGAGGTGCTCCACCTCTAAACCCGTTGCCGTCAGACAATCCGCAGCGGCGTTCGGTTGAATTTCCCCCGAAACATATTGTTGTAACCAATTGTATGAAATCTTCATATCTATACCTTATTCACCAAGTTTTGCTTTGGCTGCGTGCACAATACCATTGGCATCTGAAACCCAAACAATTACTTCCATATTATCACTATTCCAACCTTCTTCAAGATCGAAGGCAAAATCCTTTTCAAATACGCGACCTGGTTCGAGAGTAGCTTCAAGTCCCTGACCCGTTACAGGAGTAACATATCGTCGCAAAACATGCTCTTGCTCGTAATCTTCTACCTCAACGCTTCCATCTATCTGTGTAGTGGCTACCTCATTTTCAGTGAGCAGAATCCCAAATCTATGGTCGGAGGCTACATTGGTATACGTCATAGAAGCGCTTACCACCCCTGAATTGCCATTGGAAGATATCGTAGAGGAAACATCGATATTTACAGGCGAAGTTTCCATCATACGCTCATTGACTCGAATCACCCACTGGGGCAATCCTAGAAACCGATACTGCTCACCTGGATAGCTCACTCGATCAATAAGAGAAGCTGGTTTGCCATCATATCCACCAAAAGTACTTTCCATATCTATACCTGCTTGGGTTATTAAACTAGGTTCACCTGGAAATGGCTGCCCCAAAAATGGAGTGTGTACCGCAACCGCTAAAACCCGGCCGGGATTGTTAGATAGAATGGATTCTACCTCACGATGACCATCAGGACAGTTAGGACAACGCACTCCTGTCAGCTCCTCCATGAGCACCACTTTATCTTGAGCATTCGGAATAGTTGAGGTGATGTAGGTGGTATCCGATAACGTTTCCGCTTCATCTAAAATAACGGCAGGACCTTCCTCTTCACATGAGGAGATGATCAGAAACAACAAGGAAGCAAACAATAAGGGCGTAATACGATTAAAATGCATTAGAAACTAGTTACTAGGTTAACACGAAATCCATTGAAGGCAGGTTCATAACGACATACCCCTCCGGTACAAACAATTCCAGCAACTTGCTTGGCATAGTTTAAGGACAAGCGATGTTGTTTTTCTGTATAGGACATAAATATGGAATAATAATGTATACCTGACTTGGATCCTTCTTGAGATACACTAAGGACATTCGGACCGGTTTGAAGATTCCACATATCAGAAATGGCAAAGGAGAGTTTAGGGGGTAAGTTCAACTGAACCATTCCATAGACCCATTGACCGAAGTCATCCACTGTGTGCTGATATTGTAATTCGTATTTCATAGAAACTTTTCGTGAGATACGATTGGTCCAACGAAAGAAAGGTGAGTATACAAAGGTTTGGGCAAGGCCTTCGCCTTCATAGAATAATCGATTATACATAGTGTAATACATACCGTATAGCCCCTTCCATTTTTTAGAGTGTTTCCACTCTATGTCGAGATAGACCTCTTTAAATAAAAGCGCTCCTTCTGTCTTACCGCTGTTTAATCCCGAAATGCTTCCTCGAGCATACAACAAGTCATTGATGAAGTCACCTGGAGTAGCCCCTAGATCATGAATCTGACTGTAGGTTCCGTGGAGCGACATCGATTTATTCATCTTCCAGTTTACATCGAGCGACAAACCCATTTCTCGTATTTCTTGGGAAGCAGGTTGGTAGCGCGCAGGAAGACGAAGTGACAATTGACGATTTGCAGGTGGCAAGAAGTTGATGGCAGAGTTTAAAATAGTTTCCCCTCCCAATGGATTACTTCGAGATTGAAAATTGTCGGTGCGTTTAAAAAGCAACGTAGCTCCAAGTCCTGGTTTAGCATAAGACACGGTGGTAAAGAGAGCGTTTCCGGCATCAAGTTGTAACGGCTCGGTCAGGCTAACAAGCTGTAAATCTTTTGACTTCCATGCTCCTTCAAGATACCATCCCCAGCGTTTATGATTTAGCTGATTGTAGGCTGAAAAGGCATAGCTGTTATATGTAGGTAAGAATCGTTCGTCCAGGGGATAACTATTGATTATAGCTACTATGGCATCCATAGATTCTTGATCGAGGGTACGATTGACCGCAGCAATCCCCGAGGACATGTTCCAATCTTTTTCTTTTCCAAAACTTTGGAAACTCTTCAACTCAGTGGCAGCAATCACTGACCGATCCATTCCAAGTCGCTGCTTGCGCATTCCAGCCATTCCCTTTATCGAGAACGCTTCAGAGATCTTATAATCTGTTCGTACACCAACTAAAGCATCATCAATACCTAATGCACGATC
>JAYYPZ010000104.1:0-10156 GCA_036128775.1 Bacteroidota bacterium | reverse complement strand
TGACGTAGTCCCCGATTTTAAACGGTTTGTCAACAAAAACGGTGACTGATCCCAAGAAATTCTTCACGGTATCCTGGGCAGCTAGGGCGAATGCTAAGGCTCCTACAGAAAGTCCTGCTAGGATAGCGGTAAGATCAATATTAAAAACGGTTAACGCATACACCACGCCTGTTCCAATCACAAGAATATTTAAAACTCGGACAACTACAGGCAGGAGTTGGTCATCCATTTGATTGTCCGTACGCGCAACAATTTTTGCGAGGTATTCCTGCAAAATATCGATGGCTTTGAGAAAACCAAAGACAAGGGCTACGCAGCCCGATAAAAGAAACCCTATGGTAATGTAATTATAGAGATAAGGGTTGAGTTGTAAGCTAGAACTAGCGATGTCTAGTCCTTTTATAACAAGGAAAATGCTAAAAAACCGAAGCATTTCTATAAGCTTTCCTCGTTCGGGGGCAAATCGTTTAAGTGCTGATCGGAATAATATACCTACGAATAAACTGAGCAATTGAGTGAGCAGAAAACGCAAAAGAAAGGCACTAACAATCAAGATTCCTATACCTGTCCATTGCCATAGCGCTAGTCCTAGAAAGGATTGCGTCCCAACATCATAGGGGAGTAAATTTTTAAGAAAATCCACACCCAATGGATAGATTTCTTTATACGCCTTATCCAGCCCCTGAATGGTAGCCTCAGAATACATCCAATTGCCGCTCGTATCTCTAATAAGATATAATGAGGCATCTAGCGGGGTGAGCGAATAGATATTTTGATTATTGTAATTGGTGTCGACGTAGTCCGAATCTTGAGGAATAAGTTCTGGATCTAGATATAAACCCATGCCATCAAAGAGCTCTTTTAGCTTTATAGCGATTGCCTTGCGTTCTTTTAGGTTGCCAGCGGATGCCGGAATCGCTTTTGCTGAGCGCTCAGGATTATAGCTGTCATCTTGTAGATAAAGTAGGTGGGTTTCAATAGCCTTTTGAGGAGAAATGAGGTCCGGGTCAGTACCCTGGCTATATCCCGAAGCACTTGCCAAACCAATAAACAAAACAACTAGGAATTGTTTTAAAATCATGGGGTTTAGAGCATTTGTCATAACGGTTCGATTGGTTGCCAGAATAGATGAGTAAAGTTAACAACTTGGTTGTTTTCAACCTGCACCCCTTCATCTTCTAGGCGTTTTTTCATAGGGTATTCGTGGTCAAAAAAAGCTTGACCTGTGAGCATCCCGTGTCTATTTACTACGCGGTGTGCCGGCAGATTAAACGACGAATATCGACTCATTTTAAGTAAGCTTCCTACATATCTTGCTGATTTAGGACTTCCGCAAAAGGTCGCTAAAGCCCCATAGGTGGTGACTCTTCCTCGTGGAATTCGCATCACGGCCTCAATAACCTTTTCGGCAAAATCAGGTGAGTTTTTCATGCAAACAAATTGAACTCAACATACATTATCGTTTTCTTGGCCTCTAAATGCATGGCCTCGTAAAACGTTTGAATTTCCTGTAAACCCCACAGGCTGCATGGACCGGCATAAACATCATCAATTTGATGGTTGATTTGCAGTTTTTGCTCATGGATTACCTCCAGCGTGTATTCATAGAGTTCTGGGCTATCCGTCTTAAGCCGAATGGTTGCCTTTGGGCCACAAATCTTTCGATAACGATCTAAGAAAGGAGGAGAGGTAAGTCGTCGAGAGGTCGATCGATTCCGTAGAAAGGGATCGGGGAAAATGATAAATACACCATCGACTTCCCCTGGGTTAAAAAAGTGCTCAATCAATTCTATTCGGCTTCGTATGAAGGCGGCATTGTTAAGTTTTTTCTCGTCAACGAAGCCTGCCCCTTGATGCATTCGAGCCCCCTTGATATCCACGCCGATATAACCATTTTCAGGATAGTGTTCGGCCATGCCTACTGTATACTCACCCTTTCCACAGGCGAGCTCTAAGATCAGATCCCCACGAGTAACACCAAGATTTGATTTCCAATGGCCAGCGATGCCGACAGGTTGGTTTTGGGAATCGAGTAATTGCGGTTGGTCATAGGATAGGTTTTCGTAACAAAAAGGGAAGGATTTGTACTTCGCAAATTTTTTGAGTTTGTCTTTACCCATTGTCTTGATCGTTACGGAAAAAGAGTTATTGCGCTAAGACTAGGTGCACCACGACATCTCCTTCATTGAGAAAATTCAACGAACCTGGAGTGAATACCTTTTGCTTTCCTTTTTTATCGATAATCATCACTGGAAAAATCTCTTCGCGACTTATCCAACTGTCTTGTAGGTCTGCCTTCGATATGGTTCGGTCCACGAATTGATCCGTGTTGTTAAATTCAGCCATAATCTTTGGAAAATGTAGCCTGCCTTTTCCCATGATTCGTGTCGAACTGGAAAGAGTGCTATTCTCTGTTTCCGTCTTGCTGCAAATTCTACTCACATTTTCTTCTCCAAAGATTTTTTCAAATTTCTGACAGGAAAAAATATTGACATCATTACTTGGAGTTAGAGCCAACATTTGACCGACGTCTTCGGTCGTAAGCATATCATCCATTTTATCGGATAGTGCATTAACTTCTAGCGACCTTAATCCTTGTTTCTCCGCACTGCGAACATTTTCTTGGTTTGTGTCCGCGAGGGTAACTGGCAAATCTTTTTTAACTAAATGGGCCGCAAGACTTTGGGCAAAGGGGTGGGCACCAATTATTAGTAAGCCATTGGATTCTCGTTTTTTGACTTGGAGAAGGTTGGCCACTACACCAGAAAACAGTCCATTTAAAAGCACGGTACCCAAAATGATTGAAAAGGTGAGTGGCACAAGAAGTTCTGCATCAGCCCTAAGGGAGTCTGGGAGATAACCATTGTCTATTCCATTATTAATCTTGAGCGCAAAAATCGCCGCAACAGCGGCAGCCACAATACCTTTAGGACCCACAAAAGCGATAAATGCCTTTTCCTTCCAAGTCAGTGCGGAGCTCTGGCTACTAAGCCAAACAACAATAGGTCGAAGGACTAGGATTATAATCAAGAAGACAAAAATTATGTTGGGATCATTAAGTCGTTGAATATCCTCCCCGCTCAGATTAGCTGAAAGCACAATAAAAAGAACGGAAATCAAGAGCATAGTTATACTCTCCTTAAAGTCAATGATTTCATCCAAGTAGTCGGCATTGGGTTTATTCGCAATCATTATTCCCATAATGGTCACTACAAGAAGCCCTGATTCATGTTGCACCCAGTCTGCTGTGGAGTAAGACATAATTACAAAGGCGAGCACAAAAACATTGATTAAGTAATGAGGCACAAGTTTTCTTGTAATGCATTCATGTAAGATCCACCCAAAAAGTACACCTCCACCGATACCTGTGAGCAACATGATTAATAGGTTTTGTATCACATCGATGGCAGAATGGTCAGCTCCGGAATGCCCCATTGCCATGAAGAAAATCTCATAAATCAATACTGCGAGAAGGGCCCCAATGGGGTCGATGGTTATACCTTCCCATTTTAAAATGGCTGCCACCGAGGGTTTGGGGCGAACAGATTGGATAATAGGCTGAATAACCGTTGGCCCCGTTACAACAATCAAGGTTCCAAAAAGTAAAGCCACTCGATAATCCAGGCCAAGAATGTAAGTGGCGGCCAATGCGCCCCCTGTAGTCATGATAATGGCCCCATAGATCAACATATTTCGTACCGTTGCTACAAGCCCTTTAATTTCCTGAAATTTTAAAGTCAGCCCTCCTTCAAAGAGAATAACTCCAACAGATAAAGAGATAAAATGCGACATGGTTGCCCCCGCAAAAATATCTTGTGGGACGATTAGTGAACTCCCTCCTAAAAGCACGGGCAGAGGGCCTGCGCATAGACCAATAAGGATAAGGGGTAGAATCGCGGGAATTTTAATCCTCCATGCCAGCCATTGCGCTGCAATTCCAAGTATTAAAATGCTTGCTAGGCCCATCATTGACCCTCCTGTTTCTGCGCTCAGCAGTATGGTAGCGTAGGCTGATTGTAAATCCATAAATCGATTGTTCTATGAATATGATAAAAAAAATGCTTCAATTGGAACTTTTTTGGCTCTTCTCTTACACATTAACAAAACAATTACGGCATACTTAGCGTATCTTTAAAGACTGGGATGAAACAATGTTTTTTAGTTATATGCATTCTTCTTTGCTTTAGCTTTCACGGTAATGCAACGCATCTTGTAGGAGGTGAGTTAACTTATACTAGAATTGCGAATACAAATAGTCTAGAATTTACCCTTACTATATACAGGGACAACTATAATGGAAATCCCAATGCAAACTTTGATGATCCTGCAACAATTAGCGTCTTTGATGATGCGGGAAACTTTGTCGTGTCGTTTTTTCAGTTTCTAGATGTTGATGAGACAATTCCCATTGAACTTAATCCTTGTCAATCTTCTCCTCCAGACGTTGATACTGAAATTGGTCAGTATGTTTTTACGGTCGATATGCCCACCGCTATTCCGGGATATAACCCCAATACCTTTTACACTTTTGTCTATGCAAGATGTTGCCGCAATGGCGCGCTAGTAGATAATCTGCTTAATCCAGGGGAAAGTGGATTTACTTCTTCAGTAGTTGTTCCTCCGATGAATATTGTTAATAGCTCCCCGGTCTTCGATGAGCGGGTTGAACAATATTTATGCGAGGATAGATTAAATACCGTACTGTTTTCTGCCACTGATCCTGATGGAGACTCCTTAGTATACACTTTTTGCAGTCCACTCTTGGGTCTTGGGAATGGACAGGGGAATAATCCGCCAATTGCCGATGCCAACGACTTGAACGCACAAGGTGGACCACCAACATTCAATGGATATACGTTTTATGGCCCCCCATTTTCGCCTGTTACGTTTGGCCCTGGTTTTTCGCCTAATGATCCTTTTGGCCTAAATTCCTCTTCTATTGATCCCGTTACAGGGATTGCACAGATTACACCCCCCAATTCAGGAACTTTTTCCATGTCGGTTTGTGTGGAGGAATATCGCAATGGGGTATTGCTCTCTACGATATCTCGTGATTTTCAGTACACGGTAAGTTCTTGCGACTTCCCGGAAGTTGATATTGCTTATGATCCGAGTATTCCGCAAGATTCATTGACTGGGTTCTTTACCATCGATGCTCAGTGCGATGATGGAACGGTCTTCTTTGATTTAGGTGTTGATTTTGGCATCACGGAATATTTCTGGGATTTTGGAGTTCCTTCCCTTACGGATGACACGGCAAATATTTCCAACCCATCTTTCTTTTATTCAGACACCGGGACATTTATTGTCACGGTTATTGGGGCTTCTGGGGACGGATGTGCGGATACCGCTATGGGAATTGTTCAGATGTATCCCATTTTTCGCCCTGGATATTTTCTAGTGGATTCATGCCTTAATCTTCCTGTGGTATTTACCGATACTTCGTTTGCCACTGCGGGATTCATCAATTCGTGGAGCTGGGATTTTGGTGATACGTTGACCAATGCTGATACATCCAACATTCAAAACCCAACCTATACCTATACAGAGGCGGGCACCTATGTTTCGAGTCTTGTTGTAACTACAAGTAAGGGTTGTCAAGAAACAGTGTACGATACAGTAGTGGTTCATCCCTTGCCAGAATTTGCCTATTCTACATCGCTTCCTTGTGAGGGAGACCTGATAGATATAGTTAACGAATCCACCATTCTATCAGGAAGCATTACCTCGTATGAATGGGATTTTGATAATGGTAATGGATGGTCAAGTACGGCCATTGATCCTCAGATCTTTTTACCTGCTGGCACCTATGATATACAAGTTAATGCCATTTCAAATCTTGCCTGTAGAGATACGGCCACCCTTCCTCTGGTTATTAATCCCATGCCAAACATTGTGATAACTCCTGATACAGTAATTTGCGAGGGAGATGCCGTTGCGTTAAATGTTAGTGGTGGACAAGACTATATATGGAATGCATCACCAAGCCTAACTGGCGAAACAACTAACCAACCCACGGTAAATCCTGATTCATTAAGTCAATATGTTGTTTTAGTTACCACGGCAGAAGGTTGTTTTGATGAAGATTCAGTAGAAGTGGACGTGGCGTATACCGAAGCAAACTTCCAAGCATTAGACACCTGCCTAAATATTGCCTCCCAGTTTTTAGATGGTTCAACTACCACAGAAGGCAGTATAGCTGATAGGTCTTGGGATTTTGGCGATTTGAGTGTATTTTCTGATACGTCGAATGCCACAAATGCTAGCTACTCTTATCCTCAACCGGGTTTTTATCAGGTAAGCCTTGCCGTTGAGTCATCTTTGGGTTGTGTAGACAGTACGCTTCAAAACATAGAAGTCCTTCCTATACCCAATGCAGATTTTGTGTTTGGTGATCGTTGTGAGGGGTCACCTATCTTTTTTGTCGATTCCTCTTCATTGGACTCAGGTATATTGATTGCCTACAATTGGTCCTTTGAAAGCCAAGGCTCTTCCTTGGTTCAAAATCCGAGCTTCACCTTTGATTCGGCGGGCACATACAATGTATCGCTCATTGTCACGTCATCATTGTTTTGTAGAGATACATTCTCTGTTCCCATGACGGTTAACTCTTTGCCCATAGTGAGCCTGACAGCCGACACATTTATATGCGGCAGTACATCGCTTCAATTAAATGCTTCGGGCGGGGTGGGTTACGAGTGGAGTCCTGTGTCTAGCCTCAGTAACCCAATGATTGCAAGCCCTGTAGCTAGTCCTATTTCTGCCACAACCTATATAGTCGAGGTAACCGATGGAAACAACTGCGTTCAATTGGATTCCATGAATCTTGGAGTGTATCCAGCACCCAATATTGATGCGGGCTTAGATACCTCTGTTTGCCTCAATATCAACTTACCTCTCGTTTTTAATGATGAAGTGCAATTACAAGCAACTGGGGCCGTAACCTATGCTTGGACCCCTCTTGATGGCCTTAACGACGGTTTGATTAGTAATCCTATTGCTTCACCAGATAGCAATATGCTCTACGTTGTTGAGGGGGTTGATTCCAATAATTGTCTTGGTCGTGATTCTGTTTTAGTTACGGTGTTAAATCCAGCATTGGATCTTATTAGCCTCTCGGTAGATTCCACATGTTTTGGAGATACGGCACAAGTTAATGTCGCCAATCAAGGGTTGGTTAGTGAATATGTATGGACGCCTTCAGCTGGACTAAGCGATTCCAGTATACGTCTTCCAATTTTTACACCTCAGGTAACGACGACATACACCCTGCAGGTAACCAATTATTGTTATGGAGACTTGGATAGCATTCGTATAGAGGTCCTTCCTCTACCGCTTATCACAATCCCTGATCTCGATTCTGTATGTATTGATGCCCTGCCTTACGAGCTTTCGGCACCTCCTGGTTATGATAGCTACTTCTGGATAACGAGCGATCCATCCATTCTTGACCCGACAGCAGATACAACAATTGTTAGCCCATCTTTTGACGAGACGTATGTCTTGGAAATTGCAGATGATATTGGAAGTTTACAGTGCCTAAATCGCGACACCTTGCAGCTTGAGGTTAATTATCTTCCAGATGTAACCATTCTCCCAATAGGTCCTTTTGTGTGCGAAGGTGTTCCCTATGTTTTAGGTGCGTTTTCAGATGAAGCAATTTCCTATCAGTGGCTTCCAGACCCTGCAATAGATTCAATCCAAGGGAATCAAGCTTTTATTACCCCGATTGATACAAATTGGTATACAGTGATTGCATCCAATATTCATGGCTGTGAGAACTCGGATAGTATTTTTCTTCCCGTTCAATTTCCTATCTCGGTAGATGTAGTGAGCGATACGGCGTTGTGTATCGGAAGCGAACTTATTCTTGACGCAATAGGTGCGGAAACCTATCAATGGACGGAGGCGAGTATTGATCTTTCGCAGGACGCTACACTAGTTTATCCTGTGACCGGAAGTACGTCCATAACGGTAATCGGTTCGAATGCGTGCTTTAATGATACGGTGGTTATTAGTGTTACGGGTTTGGATTTACCCCTTGTCAATGCAGGGGACGACACGACGATATTCCGGAATACTCAGGCTGAACTTTTCGGGAATGGAGAGGGTATACTTACCTGGATAGACAATTCGAGCATTCTTAATCCAGGAAGTCTTGCCATCGACGTTGAACCCCTTGAGAATACAACCTATATCCTTTCCTCACTTGGTGGAAACGGTTGTGAAAATGTTGATTCTGTTACCGTCTTTGTCGAGGGAAAAAATGCCCTCTATCTGCCTACTGCATTTTCTCCAAATGGAGATGGCGTCAATGACTTTTTTCATATAATCGCTACCCTAAACCTCATACAGATACTAGACTTTAGCATTTGGAATCGCAGTGGAGGATTGATGTTCAGTACTTCTGACATCAATGATATAGGTTGGGATGGACGCTTTAAGGGCAAGGAACAACCCCTAGGGGTTTACGTTTGGTCTATCCAAGCGTTATCGTATGATGGAGAGATTGTTTCCTACAAGGGTAATGTAACGCTTACGCGCTAATGAAGAAAAGAAGTACTTGGTTAACGCTTTTTTGCATAGCATGGATTATCGGTTCGTGTGACGGTGTGGTTGGAAAAAGAAAAGCTCTTTCTAAGGGTCAACGTATTTATCTTGAACATTGCCAACGTTGCCATGGTGCCCATGGTAATGCTGAACTCAATGGGGCCAAAAATCTTCAGTATTCCACGCTCAATATGGAGGAACGCGTTCATATTATATCCAACGGAAAAGGAGTTATGCCAGCCTTTGCTGGAAATCTTGATGCAGACGAAATCACTCATGTCGCATCTTATTTGGATTCTTTACCTGTGGCCCCTTAACTTATGAAAAAGGCATTATCAAAGTGGTCGGTTCTAGGTTTGATGTCCGGCAGTTCATTGGATGGTTTAGATGTTTGTCATGCCGAGTTCTCGATCTTGAATGGTGAATGGTCTTTTGCTATACACTCACTAAAAACCTATGCTTATCCAAAGGAACTGGCCAATCGTTTATCTGTCGCAGCTAAGGCTACTGCCAAAGAACTCTTCACCCTGGATGCAGCATTAGGACATTTTTTTGCTCATTCTGTTGAAAGCCATATACGTAAAAAGGGCATTGGTAATCTAGACCTTATTGCATGCCATGGCCATACGGTTTTTCACGACCCAAACATTGGAAGCTCTCTCCAAATTGGCAAGCCGAATGCTATGGCATCTGCTGCTCAATGTCCTGTGGTCTACGATTTTCGATCTTCTGACCTCAGTTATGGTGGCCAGGGATCTCCCATATTGCCTTTTTCTGAAGAAGTGCTGTTTCCTGCCCATGACGGCTACCTTAATCTTGGAGGCATTGCCAATCTCAATATGCCTAAGTTGGGATTAGCTTTTGATATTGCGCCTTGTAATCAAATTCTAAACCATTTAGCCCAGCACGGTGGCCATGAATATGATTGTAACGGAGAACTCTCAAAAGGCGGACAGGTAGTTGAGAGTTTGCTTAAACAACTTAGGGCATTGAGTTATCTTGCTCTAGAACCGCCCAAATCCTTGGATAATTCGTACAGTAAGGAAGTACTACAACATCTTGAAAAATACTCATTAGACGCACTAAACGATACCTTGTTTACCTATATCCATTTCTTGGCAATGGAGATTGCTCGTTGGATAGAATTCGGTAATCTTCAACGCATAATGGTTACCGGGGGAGGGGCGTACAATTCTACCTTGTTCAATAGCATTTGTCAGGCCAGTCAATGTGAGGTTATCGAGCCAGATAATCTGGTTGTCGAGGGCAAAGAGGCCCTATGCGTCGCTTGGATGGGTCTAAGTCGTTATCTTGAGACGGTAAACGCTAAAGCGAAATACACAGGAGCAAGAAAGGATACAATCAATGGAGCCATTATTTTACCCTAAAGGGGATCGTATTTTTATTACGGGTGCCACAGGTCTGTTAGGGGCCCAATTTATACGCAAGCTATTGGGTCAAGGCTATCGAGTGGTGGCATTGCGCAGAAAAGAAGTTGTAGATCCATGGCTTAAAGAAGTAGATGATCAAATCGAATGGCGTTTAGGAGATATCAATGATGTTCAGTCCTTGCTAGAAGGTATGAAGGGATGTCAGCATGTGATTC
>JAYYPZ010000103.1:0-17500 GCA_036128775.1 Bacteroidota bacterium | reverse complement strand
CACTGGGATATACCTTCTTTATTAGGTCCTTTTAAAAAGAATAAAAAACGTTGGAAAGAGTATACTGTGAATCATCATGCGGCTACATTAGAATCAATTGAAGTTCAACTGATGATTGACTGCGGCGAAGATGACTTTTTCTTGGAGGGAAACAATGCCTTACACGATATCTTAACCGAACGGGGAATAGAACACCGCTACAATATCTATCCGGGAGGGCACTCAGCGTCGTATTGGACGGCTCGCTTACCCGAACAACTTGCCGCCGCAAGTAGATGGCTCAAATAGACACAAAGAATAAGTATTTTATGCTAGGCTATCCTGAGCGTGATAGTATGCCCCAAGCCATGTTCCTCGTCGTGTGCCTAAATGGGGGAGTCCAACCGCTGAGATAAAGTCTTCTTTGTAATTGCTCACTTCAAAACCATTCCAAGTAAAGTTGCGTCCGCGATTTTCATCAAGTTTTTGCACATCGGCCTCATCCAGGAGGTTATATACACTGTGCTTTACTCGCCGTTCAGGCCCATGATACATAGTCAAATTGGAATTCATTTCCTCCCACATGGCAGGAAAATACAGATCATGTGCTTTGGCAATCCCACCGCCAATCACGACAGGTGCATCAAACACCATGATCAGATTGGCCAACACATCACCAAGATGCTTGCCCATTGCAGCAAAGCTTGCCTTGGCTGCTTCGACGTTACCTGATGTTTCCCCTCGTGCAATCTTTGCAATTTCAATCGGGCTTGGACTGTTTTCTTTAGCTAAGCCTGCTTCTTCGCAGTATACATTTTTGACTGCTCGAATACTGAGGTGTTCTTCTGAATTTCTGAGAAAGTCATGGCGCATAGACTGTAGATATACCTCACCACCCATAAAATTATCGCCTAAGAGGAGTTGATTGTTGACCACAAAGCCGCCCCCAAATCCTGTTCCAAGCGTCACGGCAATCAAGTTGTCGAAACGATGGGGGTGTTTGTTGTTCTCAAACCATGCATTCCAATGTGGAAGAAATCCTCCTCGTGCCTCTCCCAAGGCAAACAAACTCGCATCATTTAGGATAAATACAGGAAGTTTGAACTCAGCTTCAAGCACAGCTTTTAGCGGTACACCTCCACGGTATCCTGTAAGATTATTTAAGTCTCCGATGATTCCTTGGCGGTAATCGGCTGGACCAGGAAAGGCAAAGCTGATCGCATCTCCCTCCCTTCCGATCGTTTTCTGCACAGCACGAAAGCCTTTGATAATGGTCGCTATACTTTGATCTAAGTCGGAGCCATAGGATGGGAACCGTATGGATTCCATAATTTCCTTGCCTTTTTGCAGTGCTGAGAAATCAAAATTGGTTCCTCCTGCGTCTAAGGTTAAAACGGTTAAGTCTTTAGCCATGATGTTGTTTTAGTTCGTAGACTGTCCCAAGTATCGAAAGGCAAGTCCTCCAATAATGAGATAGCAAATCAAAGGTAAGACAAAGGCAACAGGAAATGAAGTTACATCAGCAATTGCTCCAACGGCAGGAGGAATAAATGCCCCTCCACAAATCGCGGTAACAAGTATTCCGCTACCTTGCGGTTTTTGATCTCCTAAGTCATCAATGGCCAAGGTGAAAATCGTGGGGAACATAATACTGTTAAACAGCCCAATAGATAGAAGAAAGAGAATAGAAGTAATTCCTGAAGCTGAAATCGTTGCCGCCACTAAGAAAGCTGCAATCGCAGCAAAGATGGCGAGAATTCTATGCGGCGGGAACTGAGCGGTGAGATAAGATCCAATAAATCGACCGATCATAGCTCCCCCCCAATAGAGGGTAACTAGCGCTCCGATAATCGCCTTGGGGTCCATTTCTGTCAAGGTTTTACCTGAAAGGCTTGCTGCAAAAAGACTGAGTTTATTGAGGAGAGGTGATGCTGCAATGGCGCTATCAATTTCAAGGCTTAATCCATAATTCACAATAAAACTTCCAATGGCGACTTCCGTTCCTACATAGAGGAATATCAATAAAGCACCAATTTTTAGCTTGGTGTTTTGAAAAACTTCTGCATAACTTCCTTTGCTTTCAGGATTGATGATTTTAGGTAGACGCTGTATCAAAAAGAAGAGGGCAATGATTCCAAAGACAGCCGCTAAGGCAAGAAATGGACCCTTTACTGCACCCGCTTCGGCCATTCTATAGGCCTCAAGCTTCGTCTCACTTAAGGCTTTCTGCTCATCCTGCGAAAGAATGGTGTCGCTCAGGAGGTAGGTAGCTGCAAAAATGGGGGCGATCGTCGTTCCAAACGAATTGATGGCTTGGGCTAAGTTGAGTCGGCTTGAGGCTAGACGAGCTTCTCCGAGTACGGCGATATAGGGGTTTGCAGCGACTTGTAAGACGGTGATTCCTCCGGCTAGCACAAAAAGCGCTGAAAGGAAAAACCCAAAGACTCTAAAATGGGCAGCAGGCCAGAAGAGAAGACATCCCAAGGCACAAATGCTCAAGGCTACGATGATCCCTTTTTGATAGCCAATCTTTTTAATCAAAAGACCTCCGGGAATACCCAGTAGACCATAGGCGGTAAACCAAGCAAACTGGACAAGTCCAGCTTGCAGATAGGATAGTTCAAAGACATCTTTGAGTCTTGGAATAAAGGCGTCAACAATGACGGTGATAAAGCCCCACATAAAGAAGAGGCTTACAACCAGGATAAAAGCGTTTCGGTTCGACATAATGTTTAATTCGTCATGATAAATTCTAAGGTCCCACCGTCAAGGATTTGTTGATGGCTTATGCGATGGCCCTCAAGCGGTTTTCCATTGAGTAATACTTGCTTGACACGGTAGTTTTCTTCGTTTTGACCTTTCGCTACAATACTAAAGGTATTTCCATTAGGAAGTGAGATGGAAGCGTTTTCTACAAGGGGGCTTCCAATTTCATAGTAAGCACTGGCGGGATCCATAGGGTATAAGCCCATTGTAGAGAAGACATACCATGCCGACATTTGTCCGCAATCCTCATTCCCAGATAGCCCATCAGGTGTATGGCTGTAATAGGTGTTACATGTCTCACGAATCCGCTGCTGTCCTTTCCAAGGATTTTCAGTGTAATTGTAGAGATAGGTAATGTGGTGTGAAGGCTCATTACCATGAGCATATTGGCCAATCAATCCGGTGACATCGACTAGTTTATGCTCTTCATCAATATGGATGTCAATAGCAAATAGTGAATCTAATTTTGTTTCAAAGGCTTCTTGATCTTCATACAGACCTACTAAACCTTTTGGATCGTGCATTACATGCCAGTTGTATTGCCAAGCATTTCCTTCGGTATAATGCCTCACCCCATTAATATCATGGGCAAAAGGATCAAAGTCCTTTAAAAATTCTCCGTCATCATTTTTTGGACGCATAAGCCCTGTGCTCGGATCAAAGAGATTCTTATAATTCATTGATCGATCTAAGTATTCATCATAGAGGTCGTCTCGTCCGAGTCCTTTAGCCAACAAACTTAAGGCGTGGTCATCATAGCAGTATTCCAAGGTTTTTGATACGGATTCTCCATCGGCCTCTGTGGATACATAACCTCTGGTCATATAGGATGACATCCCTCTGAAATCTCGTTTAGAGGATACATCACAGGCCATCAAAACATCATTCCAATTCACATTATCTAATTCATAGGAAGTCATTCGTTTCATGTAGGCCTCGGCCAAGACAGGTACTGCATGATTTCCAATCATGCAAAAGGTTTCGTTTGATTCTAATTCCCAAATAGGTAGTTGGCCACGGAAATTGTAGTGGGCGAGCATCGAGGCGATAAAATCATCGATAACTTCAGGTGCTGTGAAAAAGAATAGACTATGGGCTGCACGGTAGGTATCCCATAAGGAAAAGGTGGAGTAGCGCTGAAGTCCTTCTGGCATTTGAGTAATGGATCCATCTGGTTCAGTGTAGCGACCATCGACATCAGAGTTCAGAGCTGGTGCAATCATACTATGATAAAGTGCTGTGTAGAAAGTGATTTTTTGCTCTTTGGTTGGAAAGTCAGCTTGAATTCGACCTAAGCGTTTTTCCCAAAGAATGTTAGCTGTTTCAAAATGTTGTTCAAAGGCCTTTTCCAAGCCGTCATGTTGGCCATTTTGTGCAGCTGCATCAACCGACGTGGATCCTAGTGCGACGCGTAACTCCACTACATTTCCTTCCCCCTTGAATTCTATATCTACCGTCTTTTTAGCAGACTTACGGTCTTTTTTCGAAATATTCATCGCATGACTTGACGTCATGTGAAAGTACACGCGTTGGTTTGGTGCCCAACCATTACTGTGTTTGTACCCACCGAGGGTGTTATCGTCAATAAATGAAAAGAAGGTCTCCTCATCCTTGTGGTTGGTCACATCGTGCAGTAGGTCAATTCGAAGTTTTTTGTCTTTGCTGCCTTCTGGAAAGGTGTAACGATGAATTGCTCCATGGGCCGTTACAGTAAACTCACATAGAATGCCGTTGTCAAGTTTTACTGCATAATACCCTGGTCGTGCATATTCATTAGCATGGTCATAGGTGTGCCGAAAAGCATATTTTCCGGTATAGGGAATCATACCGATGTCTCCTAGGTCAGTTGCCCCTGTTCCACTAAGGTGTTTGTGTGAGAAGTAAACAATGTCAGGGCGGCTATAATGATATCCTGAACACCAATCCCATCCATACACGCCATTATCGGGACTGATTTGCACCATGCCAAAGGGTAGGGTAGCACCAGGGAAGGTATGTCCATGCCCTGAGGTTCCAATATGTGGATCTACATAACGGGTGTATTCCCCCCTCGCATCGAGGAAGGCTTCAGGAATGAAGTATGGCTGTGATTTAGAATAGTCGGAGAAGTCTTGTTCTTCTGCTGTCCAAATGTCAATGTATTGTGCATTGGTGTAAGTCGTAGCAAGAAGTAAGATTAAGATGAAAAGTCTGTACATAAGGGATAAAATATCGATAGGATAAACAAAATCAAGGCCAAGTTATGTTGTAAGGTCTTCTAGAAACTGAACTTCATTTGGAAGGTGAAGTTTCTGGGTGCTGTAACTTTTCCAGGACGATCGAGAAGCTCTCTATTGGTAAGGTTGTTAATGAGTAAACCAATTCGAACGAAATCGTTGACTTCATAGAAGGAACGCAGGAATAGAATCCAATCTCCTCTTTGATGCTGCTCGATGTATTGCAGAAAGGTCTGCTGGTTGTCGTCAAGGAGATTCAGCGCTGTGATAAACAGCTCTGGAATCTTTTCAGGGAAACTGGTGTAATTCGCCGCAAAACCTAAGGTGAACTTGTTATAAAACTTGACCTCTACTTGATTTCGAATAATATGTCTTGAGCGGTAAAAGAGAAGTCCTGCAGCATCTGGGTCATATGCAAAAGCGTCTATCCGACGGAAATGATTTTGAAATGCCTTTTTGAAAAAGGTCCCAATATTACGTAAAGTGGTATCCTGTTCTAAATTTCCTGGATACGTGTAGGCATAGCCCACCGAGCCTCTTAAGTTAAGCCAAGGGGTAATGTCTCCTTCACCGGCCATGGTAAACTCATAACCCCATATCCGAGCTTCATCGGTGTTCTCTGGACGAATACCAAAGACTAACGGTCCTTCGCCAACGTAAAGGGTGTCTCCTGTTTCTGGATTAACATTTTCATAAATGCCTGGGACATATTCGACGTATTCATCAAACTCATTGAGGAAGGTGGCAAAATCGATATAGCCACGGAAGTTATCTCCTAGTTTAAAGCCTTGTTTGATGGCAATTTCTGAACTCCAACCCCTTTCGGTGTTGAGTTCTGGGTTAGGGAAGAGATAGAAACCTTGGAATATATCTCCTGTTACAAAACGTTCTCCAACAGAAGGAAGTCGGTAGGCCTGACCCCATGACATTCTCAAGTGGGTTGCCTTGCCAAGTTGGTAATTGAGGCCTGACCGAAATACCGGAATAGAGGTTTCAAGGAATTCGTCGACCTTCATGACTTCGTAGCGCACTCCTCCAACAAGCGACAGTTTATCAACTTTATATTCCAATTGATTGAACACCGCTGCATTAAGGGTTATACGCCGATTTGCATAGATACTGCTTTCAGAAAACGAGGTTCCGATAGGCATTCCCGTAGTCATGATAAAACGATTCTTGAAATTCCATTGGTATTGCGTCTGGAGATTAAAGGCGTGGGAATTGGAATTGATGTCATCACCATTTCCGCGTCGCCAATTGTTCATGTAACGCCCATCGACATCAACGCTATGGCCTTTGTCATTTCTCCAACTGAAATGGGGGTCTAGGATAGTTCGTGCATAGCGATTCGTAGCACCCTGCGCAATGCGATAGGCGTTGGAGTCCAGGTCTTGGGAAAGAAAGAACTGCCCAAGGTTTTCATACTGGAAGTTTCCATTGAGACCTACATCGATGTTCTTATTTCTTGCAAGGACATAGCGGGTTTTAAAGTTCCCACGAATACGAAACTCATCCGCTCCTTGTAAGAAACTATTCACCACATCAAAGTTGGCTCCAGTAATCATACTGAAGTTCTTGAGCTTCTCTCGCTTAAAGCTGTTTCCTCCGCGGTAGTGGCTTACAAAGACTCCAAATAGTCCAGGCTGTCGACCACCGACTTCACCTTTCCACCAGTTAAGTTCTGCACGCGGAGGGGCTCCATAGAATCCGTAATAGGGAATGATGTCAGTGTACTGATCATTTTTCTTGGGCCATTTTGTGACAAGATTAACTACACCATTCAGTGCAGATGATCCATATACTACGGATGAGGCACCTTTTATAATCTCAACCTGGTCTACCGTTTCTATCGCGGCAAACTTTAACATCGATTCGCCCAAATCAGCTGTTTGAAGACCAATCCCATCTTGTAAGAGAGCCGTTCGACTACCGACGCCATAGGACCAAGAAGACCCGCTACGTATAGAGATCTGTCCGTCTTGTACTTGGACGCCGGCTGTTTGGTTGATGGCTTCACCGATATCACGGCTATTGGTGTTTTCTAAGAAGTCCTTGTCGACTACATTGACAGAAACCGTTTCTTCAGCAATATTTTTTTCATATCGGCTCGCACTGATGATCGTCACATTGAGTCGCTCTAAATCTTCGGTCATGTTGATATCGAGGGATAAGTTCTGACCGGCATTTATAGAAAAACTTCGCTGTTGGGACGAATATCCCACATAGGAAAAGGTGATAACATGGTCTCCCGCATCAAGCGATAGGGAATAGTAGCCATCTACATCCGTGGTTGTAGCTGGTCCAGCTTCTGATATCACATAAGCGAAGGGTAGACCCTCCTTATTTTCATCGATTACTTTCCCCTTAACCGTAGCTTGTTGAGCGTAAATAGCATTAAAGGCGAGGCAGATTGTTAGGCTCAGTAGGACAAGAAATCTCATAGTTTTGGTGTGTCTTCCTAAGTTATGGTTTTTAGGTCGATTATTTACCTTAATTGATGAAGTATAGTGGCGTGTTATGTTTCCTATTAATACTTGGCTATCCTCTTTTATTCTCTAAATTTGTCAATGAAATGATCACTATGAAAAAATCAGTCCTTCTCTCTTTTGTCAATGCCTTGGTACTGGGGCTCGTATTAACATCATGTGCTTTTGAAGAAGCACGGAAAAAAACCTATGACAACCTTCCCCCAACAGGTGAAGAGTTACCATTAGATATTGATATTAACCCATGGGAGATGGATCATGATTCGAGCCTTGATGCGGCATCTCTTTCGTTAGATACGATGATGGTATCACTTGATACTGCTGGGCAGGCAACGACGACCTTGGTCTTCAACGTAGAAAACTATACATTGGGTATGCCCTCTCAGCACGGTGATTCTATGCATCTTGCCAACTCATCAGGAGGACAACATATCCATCTCATCGTAGAAGACAAGCCTTATGAAGCGCACTACACAAATACAATCACGGTGCAAGGTGATCTAACATCCAAGGTTTTCTTAGCTTTTTTATCTCGTTCTTACCACCTTTCACTTAAGCATGAGGCAGCGCATTATCTGCATGTTCCGGCTAATCGATCGGATATTAATCCAACGAGTCCTATGTTGTTTGCAAGCAGACCCAAAGGAGCCTATGAAGGACAAGATGCAGAGTCCGTTCTATTAGATTTCTTTGTAATCAATGCGAATATGCCGAAGTCTGGCTATGATGTTGTGGTGAAAATTAATGGTGAGTCGGTGACTCGACTGTCGGAATGGATGCCCTATGTAATGTCGGGTTTATCGGCGGGTGACTATGTTTTAGATCTTGAGCTTCAAGGAAAAACTGGCGAAAAACTAGGTGGGATGTATACCACGGCTAGCCAAAATTTTTCTATTCAATAATATCGTTAAAGAGGTCTAGAGATTTCCGCAACAAATCTCTATCTTTAAGTGCCCTTGGCAATAAGGTGTATGGTGACTATAGCTCAGTTGGTTAGAGCGCTGGTTTGTGGTTCCAGAGGTCGCCGGTTCGATTCCGGTTAGTCACCCTTCTTTTTTTCTTCGCGACACAATTCGAATGGCAGATATTCTTCCGATTTATGGCTATGGATTTTCGGTGCTCAAGCGACGTGCTGAGTCCATCGAGTTGCCGGATGAGGCAAAAGCAGCCTTCGCAGAATCGATGTTTGCTACTATGGATGCTTCCGATGGTGTTGGACTAGCAGCTCCTCAAGTAGGTGTTTCCGAGAGGCTCTTTGTTATTGATAGTCGAGCCATGATAGACGAAGAGAGTGATGAGCAGGGTATTCGAAAGGCATTTTTTAATCCAGAAATTCTCGAAGAAAGTGGGGACCCCGTCGGCTATGAGGAAGGATGTTTGAGTATCCCCGGTATTCGGGAAAATGTCGAGCGCCAACCCGTTGTTCGTATGCGCTATCAAGATGCACAGGGAACTTCTTACGAAGAAACCTTTGAGGGAATGACGGCCCGTGTTATTCAACACGAATATGACCATATAGAAGGTGTTCTTTTTATCGATCGAATAAACCCTCTGCGAAAGCGGTTAATCAAAAAGCGTTTACTTAAGGTCTCCAAAGGAGAATTCACGACGACTTATAAAATCAAGTATCCGAGGTAAAGAGATGTTAGTCTCTTCGAAAACATTTGACGAAGGCAAGCATTACGTTCACATCGCTCAATTTTATCTTACCCATTAAGAAAGCCATGTTGGCATTGGTTTTCCCTGTTTCTATATCGATATAGGTTTGCGATGCTGTGCGCACTTCGCAAGAAGGATTGCCGTGGATTCCCTCCTTGACCTGACACGATTCAAAGTCAATCGACACGGAATACCTTGGTCCTTCTTCACCATCGAAAAAGAGATGAACGGTCAATGGATCATCTGCCTCAAAGCGTTCAGGTATGAATCGAGAGGGTAAATCCTGCATTATTTGTTCTAACGTCATTTTCTTAGTTTGAATTACGATTCCTTACTTTGTTTTACGAAGCGGCTAATTTCTCGCTTTCCTGGAGGTCCTGGAAGAGATTCAAGTCTACAACCGAGAGATTTACAGGTTCTTCGAAAGCTCCCTTTGGCACAATAAGTCAATAAATACCCTCCAGGTTTTAACCAATTGAGAACTGAACGCATAATATCTTCTTGCCACAGGTGAGGTTGGCACTCAGGCGCAAAGGCATCATAGTAGATGATGTCTATGCTTAAAGGATCAATCTCTAGGTTTTCTATCTTTTCGTGGCGCTTTTCCAGGGTGAATACTGGTGTAATCTTCGTTGGAGTATTCCAAGGAGCACTCCAGAATGATTCGACAAGCTCGCTGTCGATACTTTCGGGTAATGAGTTAATCAGCCCTAGATAGGTTGTTTTCTCCATGATAGGGTGAGCTTCTATACCGAGATAGTCTATTGGCTGATGGTTTTTTGATACTGCGGTGAGCAATGCATTTAGCCCACTTCCTAGGCCCATTTCAAGGATTTTTATGGACGAATTGATAGGCTCTTGATTAGCGGATAAATAATCCTTGAGTCCATGATTGATAAAGATGTGCATGGATTCAGTGTATGCGCCATGGATGGAGTGGTAGTGCGCATTGTACTGAGGGGAGTGAAGCGTACTACTCCCATCTTTTGTTGTTACTAGAGCAGGGCCTAATGTATCCATAGGGAAAGAACACTCGCTGTCTTGTCAGCACTTAGTAGATGTACATAATAGGTCCCGCTAGCCAAGTGGCTCACGTCGAGATTTACCTGCTGCGCTTTGGTATTCAGAGAACTTCTCATCACCTCTTGACCAAGCGCATTCAGGATTTGTATCTGTCCCGTCCATGGTTGATTGATGTCAATACGAATAGCATCTTGTGCTGGATTTGGTATAATGGCAGCATATTGGACTTGACCATTTACATCGGATACATTATTGATGACAGAATCCATACTGCCATTGATATATAGTTTAAAATCATCGAAGTAAAAGCCATCCCCCGTGACAAAGTTATCGGATACTAATTGGAAGCGTAATTGAATAGAATCGCCAAGAAATTCAGTCATATCAACTTCTTCCTCAACCCATGTGTTTTGCACCCCGTCGTACAAAGGCATACCCTCATCTTGATCCGCTGTTCCAGCATTTGTGTATTTACCACATAAAGGCAACCAATCATTGGGCATTCCTGTGGAACTCACACGCAAAGCCTCAAATTGAACATAGTCATAGTCGGCTTCGATATCCCATTTTGCGGCAAATCGAATGAGGGCATCTTGTGCATTACTTAAGTTGATGATTGGCGTTAATAATAGGGTTTGTGTAGTCTGGTTTTCGTAATCATCATTGGGGGAATCGGTGATACTTGTTGGTGCACTCACAAAGTCCTCAGTTGTTGTGCTCCAAGAGGATGATCCTTGATTTTCAAAAGGACTGAGGGCTGTCCCATCAATGGATAGGGCAGGGTTAACTACGGATACCCGCTTATAAAGAGTATCTCGGAAGATATGAGTCCCATTGTTGACGGATAACACAAAAGCCACTTCAGGATTGAATAGTGTTAATGTGTCAATGGTGTATTCAAAGGAATCAATTAGGTTTTCTCCATAGTTCAATCCAACGACTGCCTTAGCTAATGTATTTACCGTAACGGCAGGGTCAAGAGACTCAAGATCTACAATAAAGCCGCTGCTCTCAGGTAAGCCAAGTCGTTGCATAGATACCTCGATTGCTCCTTGAACCGAAAGGGCATCAGAGGAGAGGTCTTCTACTCGTAGATAATCAAGTAAAATGTAGGCACCACGAAGGTTCTGGGGTAAGTTTTCGCGGCATAGAGGAAGAATACGCGAAGTAGGGGGCCAAAATCCGTCGGCACTACTACCACATTCCGGAGTCATGGCAAGAATCTTCGGCTTATTCGACGTATCGCCGTACATCCAGTCATCGCTATCACCTCCAACAGGATATAATAAAGAAGCTTGAATATTTTGATATCCATTAATTTCTGTCATCCAATCTTTAAAAGCGATGAATTTGTCATGGTCCTCGCACTGAATATCTTCTGTAAATCCCCAAGGGTGAAGCAGCATATTTGCCGCGGTATGATAATTGAGCGCGATTTTAAACTCATGCTGTTCACTAAACCATTTGAGTGCCTGACTTTCTGGTTCAGAAAATGCTGATAGTCCGTGATAAACATCGCTATTACCATTTCCTGAGCTCCCAATTAGGGCCCATTCGTAGCTGTAATTTCGATTAAGGTCTACTCCGAATGTCCCATTTCCATTATCGCGACGATTTTTACGCCACATTCCACCGCCATTGGGTTGAATGGTCTGGTTATATACCCAGCCATCGGGATTAACCAAGGGAACAAAGTACATCTCAACATTATCCACGAGGTATCGAAGGTCCTCATCACTAGCATAGTTTTCAAGGATATACCACATGGTATACATGTTTATCGATAAAGCTGCTGCCTCTCTTGCGTGATGGTTTGAGGTGTAGAGGATTTCAGGTTCATTTGGATCATCAATATCCGGTGTATTGGATATGCGTACCCAGTATAATGGCCGTCCTTCTTCGGTTGTAAAGGTATGTATGGGTGCTTTAGCGCTGATTAAATTGGGAAAAAGCGAATGCATTGAATCCAAGTCATCTAGCATTTCTTGATAGGTGTAATATCCTCCCATTGAGCCTAACTCAAAATTAACAGGATCTACGGAGGCCGTCGCAGAATCGCAATTCACATTTTTAGTCCAATGAATGTTCTGTTCTTGCGTTAATCTTTTACTGTAAAAATCTTCGAGATCATCGATTTCTATATGATAGGGGATGCTCGTTTGTTGAATAAGGTTTAGATCAAATTCACTCACTTCAACCACTACTTCACCGACGTCTAGCTTCCAATGAGCATGGTCCAAGGCTAGTGGCATTTCTTTGAGCCGTGATAAGTCTTCGGTTTTCGATACATCAAGGTGAACCCTCGAATAGCGCTGTGCAGACACGCACTGAAAAGAGAGCGCAAAAAGTAAGATATAGGTGAATTGCTTCATACTTGCAAAATACGACAGATAGAGCGAAGGTTAATTTTAATCCGTGTCAGCTTATGGATTATTTAAAATTTCCTCTGGAGAAAGCTCTTGGGACGAATTACTCTCCTCTTCGACTTCATTGTTATCTTGAATATCGTTGTTGTTGCTCTTTCTATTACCACCAAACAACTCTTTGACATTATTGAAACTTCGATTAAACGAAAGACCTAGCCCCGCATTGGTTCGATAGCCTTGGTCAAAAATGTCATAATCGGTATTAGAAAAAGCTTTGAATTTCAATCGACGATCTTCGGTTATGGCATAGTTGAATTCAAAGTCCCCCGTGAAGTTTGTACCTGAGTTAACATCATCAGAAAATTGATCACCAAAGTCTACATTTCCTCCGACGTTAATCGTCATTCGATCATTCATAAATCGCTTACTCAGGGCGATTTGAAGTTCTCGACGTCTAATCTGGTTGAGGTCGTCGCCATTGTTTACCGAAGGGTCATATGCTCGATAGTTTATATTTAAATCAAGGTCTAGATTGAGCTCATCGAACCAGCCGCTCAGGTAACCGCTTAATTGATTGGACAAAAGTTCAGATACGGTATTATTGATCCCTGTGCTCACAAGCGCAGCACTCGAGGCACCGGCATCACCAAATGTTGGAATGAATTGATTGACTACAATAAGACCAAAGACTTGTTGGTTCATATTGTTTGCATCATTGCGTAATAGGTTAATCTTTGTTTCGATTGGATTTCGCAAAATAGGGTCATAATCTACAATGTCAATATCAAAATCAATCGCGGGTTCTGCTAATGTGTTGGAGATGTTCAATAAAAGTTTGACTGGGACACGTTCATTGGCTTCAGTATATACCGCCGCATCATTAATGTCAATGTACTCCCGGATTAGGTTTAACGGGGTAGTATTGATGCGATAGCTTGCGGACACATCTAAGACGGCTTCATCAATGGACCCCTCTAACTGTATTGAACCACCGTCTTCAATGTAAAAGCGTTTGTCGATTACTTCACGCAGCTGAAAGGTGTAGTCCCCAGAGGCGATTTTATAGGTTCCATATAGATTGGCTTCCTCTTTTTCTTTTAAATATTCCAGTCGAATATCACCATTTCCTCGAGCGGTTAGAATATCTCCGTCTTCCTCACTTAGGACAATATGAATCATCGCATCTTGGTCAATGGTTAAATCCATGGCCACATCTAACGGGTTTATGCGAACCTTTTCTTTGGGCTTAAATAAACGATTTGCATTATCATTCTTAAAGGAAAAGAAACCGTGTGATTCGGCGTAGGCTGATTCTTCATATGGGAAAAACAATTCAGTGCCTGGAGCACTCTCAGCACTTACTTCGAGCTTGATGTCGGATTGTGCATCACCATAGAATCGGGCACTTCCTGTCACAAAGGCTTGCCCATAGTAATCGGGATTCATGTCTGCTGTGGTGTTTAGCACTTGAATGTTCTCTCCGGAAAGGCCCACATCAAGAGACCAATTTTTTAAGTTTTGATGGTAAATGTTTCCTCCCCCTACAAGGCTTCGTTTGACGGCTTCATTACGCACCGTGTCCATGTAAAAGGCCTCGAGCTGCTCAATGGCCAAACGATCTTCTAAGAAATCAACTCGCTGATTATAAAGATTATACGTGGTGTTGAGGTAGGAAATGGTTGTAGTTACTTTTCCTGTTTCTAGATAACCTAGAAGATTCGGCTTTTTATCCTTTACCACAAGGTCAAGGTTGCCGTGAACGTTGCCTTTGTTATTCCGGATATACGAGGGCACTAAGTCTTCCACTGCTTGAACTTCTAAACTGTCAATGATAAACGAAATCTTTGTGTCGTAAGCTTCATTGTGCCCAGGTAGCCCGTGGTATCCTCGAATGGCGACATAGTTTTTCGCTTCCCGTATCAGTGAGCCCGTCTTGATGTCAATTCGATTCTTGTTTGCATTATATTCTGAGACTAAAATCAGTCGTCCAAGGTCTTGGGTGTTGAGCAAAAGATGTCGAGTATCAATTGATCCTTCGAATTCAGGCGTTTGAAAGGCATTCTTGATCGAAACCTGAAAGTCCATCTCACCATCAAATTTGTAAATCGGATGATTCAGTAGGTCGGAAAAAGCTTTGAGCCGAATAGCTTGTACACCAATATTGAAGTACTGCTTTTCTACTGACTCATCCTCTGAGGTGTATGGGTACCCTTCCAATTGAATTTTGCCTTGGCTAGGTCCGTTTAGCGTAAAATCTTTAAGCCGTACCCATTCATTACTAGCCACTTCCCATTGGTTGTCCTGGCTTATTCGATACACATTGGTATCCAGGTGTATGTTAAAGGCCGAGAAGCTTCCTTTGAAATGGTTGAATTCATCCCTCAGGTAACCTCCTGCAATGTGAAGCAGTGAATCATGGTTTCCATTTTTTGATTGAATGAAGAATTGTCCGTTATCCCCATTTTGCGATAAGCTTACCTCAATGTTTTTAAAGAAGGTTGTATCGAAGAGCGTAACTCCAGTTAAGGCACTTTGAATGTGGTATTGGTCTCCACTCAGCGTTAGGTTTCCATTAAAGCCTTCAACAAGGTAGTCTTCAAAATCAATGTAATCTGTTGACCATGATGTGAACAAACTACGCTGAATTCCTCCAATGCTTCCGTCAAGCCTAAGTTTCCCGGGTACATTGAGTCTTGGATCGATTATCGAGAGCAAATGGTAGTTGTCGCTAAGATTTATCTTCCATGAGGCAGATCGGCCATCGAGGTCTGGAACGGTTAGGCTATCCTTCAGGCTTTTAACTAAAATGGGGATATCGTCTAGGGTGTAATCCGAGGAGATATATCCAGATAGGAATTCGGATTTTATGTCAATGGCGATGCGCTCGTCGGGCAGTTGACTATATACCATTCGTGTTGGAGGAAGGGCAACAATGCGTTCATCAAAATCTAAGGCCCAATCAGAAAGGCTTAAATCTATAAGGCCACGCTCCTCATCAATACTATGGCCATCAAGATTGAATCTTCCTGAAATAGCTAGGTCTTTATCATAATTGGAGAATCCCTCAACACGCAAGAAATCCAAGTTGCCGGTAGCTAAGACGGTTGGAATCGTTCCACTCTGATCAATGGTGGCTTGTGCATGGAGTTGCACGGCATCATCAAAAATCTCAATCTGTCCAAGGTATTTTTCATTGGAAAGATGGCCGTTCAACTGGATGTTGTCGATCGTCTGATCTTTGTAGTCAAAGGCACTTATGCTGCCATAGATATCTAATTCCCTATCGCGATTTTGAAATCCATAGCCATCTATTTCTAGATTGCATTGAAGGTTCCCGAAATCTTGATTTTGTAATAGCGAGCCAAGATTAAAGTTTGCCGTGGCAAGGCTTCCGTTGTAGTTCGGTGGATTCTTTGCATCCCAAGCCATGCTCGCTGCGATATCCGCCCGGCCAAATACTGTATTTACTGAGGCATTCATGGCAAGGTCCTGAAGGCTTCCCTCCACGTGCCCCTTGATTCCTATGGTCGGAATACGGTCGCAGAATTCAGGCAAGGATATCGAAGCTCTTTTGGCTAGTCTTAGCCATGGGGCGGTTTTTGCTGTAAGGTTTTTGCAATCTAATGAGACAAAGGTGTTGGTAAGAATAGGAAGGCCATGAATTGAGGCACGACCGTCAATAAGCAGGTTTTGACTGGTAAATGTAAGGCGCTTAATATCGAGTTCGGACAAAGATCCTGCGGCATTAAAGGTATCCAAGCGCAGCGTGTCATTGCCCAGAAGATCAATCCATGGAGTTTGGTTGAGATTGAGTTTTGCTAAAAGAAAGTCTTTTTCAGTGGTAGTGATGTAGGACTGATTAAGCAATACCTTAAATGGTGCTTTAAATCCGTTGGACAGATTGTACTGGTAGTTGGCTAGGGGTAGTTGTAGCCATCCATTAAATGCACTTTCTCCCCACCGCAGGTTGTCCATGCCGAAAAAGAAAGAATCCCTTGCTGAGGCTACTTTAATCTCATTTGCTTGAATTGCGGGATATTGATCGACGCTTGCGATAAGGTTTTTTGCGTTTAGTTGTACAGAGTTTTTATTAGTGTTCAGAGAGAATTGCCCACTCAATTCTTTGATGACCGTGATTGAATCTTGATCCTTTATCGTTACATATCTCATGTTGTTCATGGATAAGGTATCTATCGAGACACCCATTGCAGTCAACATGGTGAAATCAATTATAGAATCCCTTGGAAGGTTTGGTGCCAAAGGTCTTACGGGCAAAAAATGATTTATTAATGGTTCACGTAGATCGATTAATGCAACTTGAATGCTAGAATCTCCTAACACCAGATTACCCAAGTCGATGGTTGCTAAGGGTAGGTCTGCTTCAATCCTCTGATCGCTTTGAGGCATAAGCACCGTGAGGTTAATCTTTTCAAGATTGATTTGTTGAAGTTCAGTTTTCCACTGTCCTCCCTTTTTTACTTGAGGCTTATCTATAGAGGGATCAGTGTCTAGGATGACCTTCGCTCCATTAACGTTGATTTCCTTTATGGAGATTGTAGAGGCAAATAAATCAAAGACATCAAAGTCAATCTCCACTTTTTCGAGATGAATGGATTTATCACTTTGTGTTAGGGAGAAGTTTTCAATTCGTGCCGTATGCCAAAACTCAAAATGTATATAGTCCAATTCAATGGTGGCATCTAGCGAATGTTCCAGTTGGTAAACAAATTTATTGGCCAGCCAAGTTTGAACTGCAGGAACTTGAAGGAGCAAGCATAAGGATAAGGCTAGAGTGACTATACCTAGGGATAGCCAACCTACAACCTTCGCTATACGTCGGAGAAGCTTTTTTGATCCTATGTGCTTTACCTCTTTTATATTGTTTATTTGTATAAAAATACCGAAGAACGGATGAAGCAGGTACATACTATCCTTGCCATTGAGTCAAGTTGTGATGATACAAGCGTAGCCCTTGTGGATAAAGGACTTCTTAAAGCCAACGCCG
>JAYYPZ010000102.1:0-28286 GCA_036128775.1 Bacteroidota bacterium | reverse complement strand
ATAAAAGGTGGCTACATCTTTTTCTCCATTGTAATCATAACTACCTTCACCACGCATTTTGAAGGCAGTACCATGATTGTATTGAACAACAGGTAAAGCCTGTCCTTCTTCAACTTGCGGAACAAAGTAAATGCCCGAAGCACGGATTTTTTCACCATCAGGTAGTTCTGTGTAATAGATGATGTCATAAATGTCTATGGGATATCGGATGGGCGTTATCATTTTAGGTATTCCCAATTCCTTATAGCGCTGCTGTATATCTTCTATTGAAAGGTGGGCAATGTGTTCATAAGATATTAAGACATCCTGTTGCGCCCTCAATCCAAAGAATAGACAAAGACTTAAACTTATGGCAAGAAATGGTTTTGGAATCATGCTAATAAGATACAAATTGATTGATGTCAAATTCAAAGAAAGCCCAAGGTGTTTTAGTGAAACTTTCTTAAAAAAGGAGTAGTTTTCTATTGCAAAAATCAGTCTATGCGTACCTCACTCCATTTTCTCCTTGTAACCTTACTATTTTCTTTGTTTGCCTATGACCAGGTCAACGCATCAAGTGGCGATACAACAGCAGTAAGAGTTCATACAGCTACAGACTTAACATGGTTTGGTGCCTACACAGAATGGGGTGTATTCCCTGACCAAAGTACTCCATGGAAGGCCATTACGCTTGATTTTACAGTAGGATGTGCCTCAGGAGGTTGCTCAGATTGGGATTATGATGTAGATGTGGAAATCGGTCGTCCTACGGGGATGATGGATTCAACCATTGCTAGTGTTGATACCCTTTCGACTGCGCCATTAGTCTTAGACACCACGTGGAATGCTCCTTATGAAATCATTGAATGGTATCAAGTTGGTCGTATGATTACGCCTTATGGCGGATATATGGCTCAGGGGCAATATGGATTTAGTAATGCTTGGACGCATGAGTATTCATGGGATGTTACAGACTTTGCCCCATTGCTTACTGATTCTATTCCGATCAGAATCTTTTATCATGGGTGGTCATCAGGCTTCAGCGGCACCTGTGACTTTACTTTCGTGGAGGGTCGTCCGCAGCGAGAAGTTTTGGGGATTCAAAATGTTTGGTCTGGAGGGAGTTACTCCAATTTCGCTCAGTTTGATGCGGCCCATACTCCGGAACGAATCATCAATTTGCCTGCAGGTACTCAAGAAGCTGAGCTCAAAGTAATTGTTACGGGACACGGCCAGTCTGGGGAATTTACTCCCATTGACTATGGAGTTTTTGCTCAGAACGGCATTGAAATTGGTCGCGAAGAAATTTGGGATACAACATGTAGCATGGCTTCCATCTATCCTCAAGGTGGGACGTGGATTTATCCTCGAGCGAATTGGTGCCCAGGAGAAGATGTTCCCGTGCATACCTTCGATTTAACGCCTTATATAGAACAAGGACCAAATGGTCCATTTGTTCGGGCAGATATTGACTTTCAGGATTACGCGCCTACGGATGGAGCAAGCTATAGTATTGCTAGCCAAGTAGTTGCCTTCGAAGCGCCTCTACGTCACTACGATCTTGTTGTAATGGACATTATAGCGCCTTCTCAGGCAGAGCGCAATACACGTTGGAATCCTACATGTGGGAGCCCGATTATTGAAGTAAAAAACAATGGCTCTGAGACGCTTACCTATCTCAAAATAGAATATGGGGTTAAAGCAGGGGAGAGCTGGTTTTATGAATGGGAAGGAAGCCTAGCGCCAGGGGTGACCGAAGAGATTATGTTGCCAAGCTTTGATTGGGAAGGTATTGTGGGAAATGGAAGTGATACCTTCTTTGTTGATTTTTCTCGCCCTAATCGACTTGTGGAGCAGTTTCCTTATGATAATTACGCGAGTACTCCAGTAGAGTTAACCGATAATTACACGGATGGAAATATTAATGTGAAATTTCAACCGAATAATCAACCACAGGAGAATAGCTACTTAGTGCGCAATGCAGCAGGCGATACCATCTTGCATATGCCGTTATTTACATCGACTACAGTTAACAATCAATATTTAACATTGATTCCAGGTTGTTATGAACTTATTTTTAGGGATAGAGACCAAGCGTTGTTAGGAGGTGAAGGGGGCGATGGTTTGTCTTGGTGGGTAAATCTTCAAAATAACTTAGAGACGTCCGGCTTTGTGGAGTTTCGGGCAACAGCAGGTAATTCTTTGCTCAAGCGCTTTCAATCAGATTTTGGTGGTGGCTTTCGTTACTTCTTTACGGTAGGGCAGGGTATGACGTCCCTGCCAAATGAGTGGCCACCCTTTCCGCCAAGTCTTCCTCCAGTGACGGAAGTAGAACATTTTGGGGAAACGTATTACAGAGTGAACGACTCTGTATACATAAGTGAGAATAGAGTAGTAATTAGTCAGGACGGTCTAGTAGGAATCGAAGATCTACAGGATAATGTGATGCAAGTCTATCCGAATCCAGCAAAGGATATGATTTATGTTGATTTCAGTAAGTCGGAGCAATCCACGCAATGGTCCTTAGTAAACAATCTTGGCCAAGTGGTAAAGCAGGGGTCAAATCATACAGGTCGCCAAGAGATTAATGTTAAATCCTTAACTAAAGGAATGTACGTTCTTCGTGTAGAAGGATCAGATAAAAGCTCAGAAACCAAGGTACTTATTGAGTAAATCAATACCTTGAGGGGGTGTATCTACTCTATGCACTTTTTTATCGATGCTACATAGCATATTTACGCCTTGGGTCCTTAATCAATCCCAAGGCAAGAGCCTTCTTTGCCATGCGAAAAGAGTGTGTTCAGCATTACAAGTTGACTTCAACATGGCAGAGTAACAATCACAAGGTGTTATGGATGCATTGTGCTTCTGTCGGTGAGTTTGAGCAAGGTAGGCCAGTTCTTGAATCCTTTCGAACGCGACACCCGACATGGAAAATTGTCCTGACCTTTTATTCGCCTAGTGGATACTTTCAATATAAAAATTGGGATGGTGTGGACTTAGTTCTTGCTCTTCCACTCGATTATCGCAGTCAGTGCATTGATTTTCTAGAAAGAATTAAGCCTGATCATATTCTTTGGATTCGATATGACTTTTGGCCCCAGATATACAGCGTTATTTCTGACCGAGGGATTCCTTTAACGTTGATTGGTGCTCGAATTCACAAGGGACACCGATTGCTTTCAAGCCATAGCGTCGCCAAAACTATGCGTCAAGCAATCACAAAGTTTTTTACAGTAGATGAGTCATCGGTAAGCTTACTTCACGATGCAGGCTCATCCCATGCGGAATATGCTGGAGATCCTCGATTTGATCGAGTAGTTTCTATTGCTTCTAACTCTATCGATAAGGCACTTGATGCCCTTCGTCATGGCAAGGAAAAGATTCTTGTTGCGGGAAGTACATGGCCTAAAGATCAAGCGCTATTAGCTCAGAGTATAAATCATTTGATGAGCAAAGGTTGGAAGCTTATTGTTGTGCCCCATGAAGTCGATGAGGTTTCTATCGAGCAATGTTGTCGGCAGTTTCCAAAGGGTCGTCTTTGGTCTGAGGTGGGTTGGTCTCACTCAGAACCCTTGTTGATTGTGGATGCTGTTGGCCAGCTCTCTAATATCTATAGTGTTGCGGACCTTGCGTATGTTGGTGGAGGCTTTGAATCATCAGGGGTGCATAATATCCTTGAGCCCATGGTGTATGATCTCCCCGTAATGAGTGGGCCCAATATATCTCGTTCCATTGAAACCTTGGCTGCGAATAAAAAGGGTTTTCTTCGGACCCTCGGCCAAAAGGATGATTTTTTCTCGGTCTTAGAAGCATCATTTAATGCTAAAAAAGAAGGTGTGATTGCATCATGGGTGAAGGGTCAAACAGGAGCTACGGATAGAATTACTCATTATCTAGATAATCATCCTTCAATCCAAGAAAGACTGCAATAACATAGTGCAAGTAATCGGAAAGTCGTGTATCTTTGCACTCCCTTGCAAGTTATAGCACAGGTCAAAACAAATTGTTTTGAGGCATTAGCTCAGTTGGTTTAGAGCGCTACCTTGACAGGGTAGAGGTCACTGGTTCGAATCCAGTATGCCTCACAAAAATTGCCGCGGTAGCTCAGATGGTTAGAGCGTCGGATTCATAACCCGGAGGTCGGGAGTTCAATTCTCCCCCGCGGTACTAAACCTCTCCCTTGTTCTATCGAATCACCTTGTTGCTATCACTCATGGTAGCAGCCCACATTGATGGCTATAGTCAGCAAATGACCAAGAAAGCTTTGTTTTTAGGCAATAGTTACACGGCCTACAATAGCTTGCCAAACCTCGTAGAAAATATAGCCAACTCACTAGGTGACTCGCTCATTCATGATCGCAATACCCCGGGCGGACAAACGATGGCAGGTCATGCCTCTAATGTTACTTCATTGAATAAGATTGCAAGTCAAGAATGGGATTATGTCGTATTGCAATCCCAAAGCCAAGAACCCTCCTTTCCACCAAGTCAGGTTGCTAATGATGTCTTTCCCTATGCTGAACGTTTGACGGATTCCATTCGTAATAATACATCATGCGGAACCCCTTTGTTTTTTATGACTTGGGGTAGGAAAAATGGGGATGCTTCAAATTGCGCAGCCTATCCTCCAATATGCACCTATGAAGGGATGCAACAACGTCTCCGTGAGAGTTATATGGAGATGGCATCAACAAACCAGGGACGTGTTTCTCCTGTGGGGGTGGCATGGAAACGAGTTCGAGAAGAATATCCAGAGATTGAGTTGTATACACAGGACGAGAGCCACCCAAGTTATGCAGGAAGCTATCTTGCAGCATCTGTTTTTTACAGTTCGATTTTCCAAAAGTCGTGTGAGGCATCTGGTTTCATAGGTAGTCTTGATTCAATAACAGCAAGTAGACTTAGAACGATTGCCTCGGAAACTGTTTTGGATAGTTTGGGACTTTGGGGCTTTCTAGAAGCTGAAGTTATATTGGATTCTACCTTCTTGAACTATGCCTACTTAACGGCAAGCTATTCGAATGCGGATAGTATAGCATGGGATTTTGGAGATCCGTTTGTTGGCAGTAGTAGTGATAGTCTTGTAACCGCAGAGTATCTTGTAGAAGGTGAGTACACCGTTACGCTGTCGGTATATGATCGTTTAAACTGTGAATCGAAAAGTGCGGATACCATAGTTCAGATACAATTGCCTTCTTCTATAGATATAGAATTAGTTAGTCGTTTTGGTCAAGTAGTCCTTAGGACTGATGTGCTGGGCCGAAAGATTGATAATCTAGATTCCTTGAATATGGGCCAGTACTTTATTGAATGGGATAACATGGGTAACAAGCGTTTACGTTACAAGGGATATTAGTCATTTCCATTTAGAAATCTATAGATTTTAAGCTTCTTTCGTCTGTTTATTATTTAGGGCACTACTTATTCTTTGCACAATTTTGTGTGATTCTGGTCAAACCCAAGGGAGGGGTATTAACAAAATTTTACAATAGGTTTACATCAGTTAAATTTTATGATTATGAAAAAGTTTACTCTTTTATTAGCTGCTATCGGCATGTCAACTATGCTCATGGCACAGAAGCCTTCAACTGAGACAAGCAATTACTCGTTAGAGGGGAATATTAACATTGATGCTACCAATGGTGTAACATGGACAGCTCCCCAAATTCGTATGCGTTACTTCGTAAACGACACATGGGCTGCTCGTGTTCAGCTTCAAATCGCAACATCTAGTGATAATGACGGCGCTGATAAGTCGACTACTTTTGGTATCGGCGTTGGAACTGAATACCACCTTTCAGGAACTGATCGAATGTCTCCATATTTCGGAGCAGGAATCGGTTATGGTATATCCAATATCGAAACTGGAGGTGTAACAGTAGACGGAAGTTCATTTGGATTCCAAATAGGTGCTGGTATGGATTACTATGTGTACGAGAATATCTATATGGGACTTGAATTAGGACTTGGATGGGCTACAACCACAGTTGCTGACGTTAAGTCATCTGGGATGAATACAACTGCATTTAACAATGCATTCCGTATTGGTTGGAGATTCTAAGAATCCTTATTACATAACAAAATGTGGAGGGCTCCTTTTGGAGCCCTTTTTTTTATGTGAGAGTGGGAATAAATTGACCGTGAATAAGCCCACGTTCCACCCCCGCCCTACGGGCAAAATAAAGACCTCAAAAAGTGTGCCACTGAACAAATGATTAATCGGCTCTCCGTAGCTTATAATTCAACATTATCTTCGATTAAAGCAATAGCACAATATCTGAAGGGACCTTAACCTCCTTCTTGCACAAGGCGTTCAATAGGTGCATAGTCGTCACTGAGGATCATACTCTTTCCAGAAAGGTTAATTTCCTGTTCTTCAACTTGTTCCTTAGTTAACTCAATTGGCTTTTTCATAGCAATAATGCAAAGACTTTGTAGTGCGTCTTTGGGCTTATCAGGTTCAACCCTAAGCATCTTTACATAAGGAAAGGCTGTTTTGATACTGTTCAATAAGGCTTGTATCATGTCCGCTTTGTCATCGTCTAAGCTGGATAGAGCATTGATGATAACTGCACCTTTAGGGTGTAATACTCGCTCTACATCGTTAAAAAACTCTTGAGTTGTTAGCTGGAATGGAATGGATCTCAGGTCATTAAATGCGTCAAGATAAATGACGTCGTACGTATTTTTTGTGTGTTGAACATAATACCTTCCATCTTGACTATAGGTCTTTAGTCGACTTGAATAGGGTAGGTCAAAGTGGCTGTGGGCGAGTTCAATGAGTTTACCATCAATTTCAATAACATCTACTGTGACATCATCATACTGCATAAGCAGTTCTCTTGGATAACTGCATGCAGCGCCTCCAATGGTTAAGGTATTACTAAAGCCTGGAACGAGTTGTTGGTCAATTCGAAACTGCCGTAGATAGGGATATACCAAGTCATCACCATGCAGATATTGCGCCGATCCGATATGGTTGTTGACTTGCATTATTCGTATACTATCTCCTAGTTCATCCGTAGTCTCATAGATCAAGACGTCATTATATAAAGTTGAAAAGCGCTCGCCATAGGCTACTTGTGGAACAAAGAAATGTAGGATAACGATAATGATTCCAAGGCCTGCAAATTTTAGGAAGTGATGGATAGAGAAGATTGCCGAGAGCAGAAGCATTACTACTCCTACGAAAAGCATCACCTGTTGCACTCCAAAATATGGGATGAGGATAAAGCCTCCGACAAAGGTCCCAATAAGGCTACCAATAGTGGATATAGCACCGATCTTTCCCGTTACTTTTCCTGTTTCTTCAAGGCTTTTTAGCATAAGTCGTGTGGCAATAGGGGATATACTCCCAAAAAAGATACTTGGGAGGGCGAATAGGATAAGCGAGGCATAAAGACCACCAAAGCGTGGGTCGTATATCCAATGGGCGAGGTTGCGTAAAACGGTGTCGTGGATTAATAGACAGAGAAGCACAGATAATCCCGTTGCTCCAAGGCAGGAGGCTAGAAGACGGTGTGCATCTTGCTCATCAGCTTTATACCCCCCAATGTAATAGCCTAAACTCAAACTAGCTAGAATCACTCCAATAACATTGGTCCATACATAAATGGATGTTCCAAAGTATGGGCCTATCATACGGGCACCGGCAAGTTCGAAGATCATAACACAAGCACCACTTAGACTTACGGCAGTGTATATCTTCCAAGGTTTTACTGAGAGAAGGTTACTCGCTGACATTACGTAAAGATGAATAATTCGTTAGATAATGCCATAAAGTACTTCCTACTCGATATAGACTTTCTTTGGATACATTCTCCATGTTATCTGACATCTTGTGCTGGTGGGTATTATAGGATTGCCTTGAAGCGTCATACTCTATGAGGGCAAAAAATGGAACATCGCTGCAATTGTTGAGCACGATATGGTCATCATTGCCTACAAAACGTGTTTTTTCTTCTAAAAAATATTCTCCAAATCCAAGGTTATGACCTAATGCCCAAAAGGTTAGCATAGTTTGATACGCTTGATTGACCGAATGGTGCTCGAGAGTGTATTGTGCTTCTTGACCGCCTACAATATCAAGTAAAATACCTACCTCTTGGTTCATATCTAGAAGAGGGTGTTCACAGTAATATTGACTTCCGAGGCAGTAACTATTCATCGTTTGCGCATAGGATGTATCATATTCTGGAGGTCCGGTTTCCTCTCCGTCAAAGAAAAAGAAATCAATACCCAAGTCTACATCTGCTTTCTGAGTAAGTCGTGCTATTTCCAGCATAATCGCTGTCCCACTTCCCCCGTCATTCGCGCCATCAGGTAGCATTTCTTGTTGGGCTAAATCATGTTCTCTATCCGCATAAGGTCTTGTGTCCCAATGAGATATAAGGGCAATACGGGTTTTGTGTCTCGGCTTGTATTGTGCGATGATATTGTGTAGAGACAAGGTGTCACCACGATAATTTTCTACCTCAGCTTTTTGTACCTCTACGGTTAGACCATAGGATGAAAGCTTATCTGTGAGAAATTTTGCACAGTGTACATGAGAGGGTAGATTAGGAACCCGTGGCCCAAAGTCTACCTGTTGGGCTACATAGGATAGCGCGGAATCACGGTTAAAGTGATTTTCTGGAATAGTTAACTCGACCTCCTGTAGTTGTGATATTTTTTTATCCAAATCACTTTGGCATGCTGCAAGGCAGCATAAAATCACGATGAACCACAGATAGCGATACATTACATGCCTAAGAGTAAATCCACGGGATCAGTTCCTAATAAGAGCTTTTCTGGATTTTCTAACATGTCCTTCACTGCAACTAAGAACGAAACAGATTCCTTTCCGTCAATGATTCGGTGATCATAGCTTAAGGCCAAATACATCATAGGGCGTATTTCTACCTTACCATCAATAGCTACAGGTCGCTCCTCAATTTTATGCATACCAAGAATAGCTGACTGCGGAGGGTTGAGGATAGGAGTGGACATCAACGAACCGAAGACCCCACCATTGGTGATACTAAAGGTTCCCCCTTCCATGTCTCCCATGGAGAGTTTACCATCTCGGCCAGCAAGAGCTAGTCGTTTGACTTCCTTTTCAATTTCCCACATACTTAAGGACTCGGCATTGCGTATTACTGGAACTACAAGGCCTTTAGGCGTAGATACAGCTATCGAGATGTCACAGTAATCGTGATAGGTGATTAAACTCTTTTCTGGATCAATGTAGGCGTTGACCGCTGGAAATTGTTGTAGGGCATGGCATACCGCCTTCGTAAAAAAGGACATAAATCCAAGATTTACACCATGGGCCTCCTTAAACTTTTCCTTGTGCTTACGTCGCAGATCCATTACTGGCTTCATGTCCACTTCATTAAAGGTGGTTAACATGGCCGTTGAATTTTTTGCAAAGACAAGTCGCTCAGAAATGGTTCGGCGTAGACGACTCATTTTGGCCTCTGATTCCGTTCGAGCGAAGGCTTTGGATTGACTTACCATGGCTTCTGCTCCCTGCTGAATGGTTGCGCTTCCTTCGGCAAAGGCCTTTAAGACATCTGCTTTGGTAATTCTTCCACCAGGTCCACTTCCTTGGATACTTGACGCATCAAGGTTGTTTTCTGCGATCATTTTACTCGCTGCAGGGGAGGCATGCCCTTTGGCATAGCTTTCCTCCTTCTTGGCTTCCTCAACTGGAGCTGCTTTTTCTTGAGGAGCTGCTTTTGGAGTCGCTGCAGGAGCCTCGGCTTTGGGTGCTGGGGCAACGCTTGTGTCAATCGTGCAAATAAGCGCTCCGACGGCTAAGTCCGCTCCTTCTTCGGCAACAAAAGTCACCTTGCCGGCCTTTTCTGCAAAAAGTTCTTGGGATGCCTTATCGGTTTCCATTTCGCAGATGGGTTGGTCCATTTCTACGACATCACCATCGGATATAAGAAACTGTGCTAGGGTAACTTCGGTAATCGATTCGGCCAACTCGGGCACTTTCATTTCGATAATAGCCATAGGGTATTGTTTATTACGGTTTAAAGAGTTAATGCGGTTTGAATAAGTTCGTTTTGCTCAAGCAAATGCTGCTTTTTGTATCCTGTTGATGGGGAGGCACTTCGCTTACGAGCAATGACATCTAAGTTGAATGTTTCGCCTAAGTTATCTTGAATAAAGGCCCATGCTCCCATGTTGCGGGGTTCTTCTTGAGCCCAAATCCATTCTGCCTTTGCGTATTTCTTTTTGAGTTCAGCGAGTTGATTAGTGGCGAGTGGATAGAGTTGTTCCATACGGATGATAGCAACATGGTCGATGTTTTGCTTGTCCCGAGCCTCCATAAGATCATAGCTAAATTTGCCTGAACAGAGAAGCACTCGTTTAACCTTGGCCGCCTTGGCATCTCGATCATCTAAAACTTCTTGAAATCCGCCTTCTAAAATCTCTCCGATAGGTCGGCTTACGCGCGGATGACGCAGTAAGGACTTAGGCGACATAACAATGAGCGGTTTTCTAAAAGGCCACGCCAATTGTCGGCGAATCAAGTGAAAGAAGTTTGATGCCTCCGTCACGTTGGCAACGACCATATTCTCTTCGGCACAGGATTGAAGGTGGCGTTCAAGTCTTGCGGAACTATGCTCTGGTCCCTGACCTTCATAGCCGTGAGGGAGTAAGAGCATCATCCCGGAATTTCTGTTCCATTTGGATTCTCCTGCTGAGATAAACTGGTCAAAGACACTTTGAGCGTTATTGGCAAAGTCTCCAAATTGGGCTTCCCAAATGGTTAGAGTATTTGGATTCGCAAGGGAATACCCGTATTCAAAGCCTAACACACCATATTCGGATAGGTGGGAATTATAGATCATGAATCGACCTTGCTTGTCGCTGATTTTTGAAAGCCTATTGAAAGGAGTATTTGTTTTCTCATCCATGATGACAGCATGTCGATGGGAGAAGGTTCCCCGCTTGACATCCTGGCCACTCATTCGAACATCTTTACCTTCCATGAGAATGGATCCGTAGGCAAGTAGTTCTGCAGCAGCCCAGTCTACGGTCTTATCGTCATGCATGGTCTTTTGACGATTCTTTAAGTACTTATCGACTTTCCTTAGTGGTTTAAATCCTTCAGGGTGGGTGCTTAAAGCACTCACGAGCGTCTTAACTGTCGACTTACTAATCCCTGTTGTTGGACTGGATTGAAAATCTTCCGGCTTGGAGCTTCTTGTTTTATCCCATGCCTTTTCTACCTCCTGTTTGGCGTACTCGATTTTGTTTTCTTTTACCTGGTCAAGTCGGGCTTGCAGGTCATCCCAAAATTCTTTGTCGAGTTTTCTTGCCACTTCGGCTTCGATTTCACCTCGTTCTTGAAGTTTTTTGGAATAGATATCCCTTGGGTTCGCATGCTTGGCAATGCGCTGATAGAGGTCAGGCTGGGTATATTTTGGATCATCGGATTCATTGTGGCCATGCTTTCTATAGCAGACCATATCAATAAAGATGTCCTTATTAAACTGCTGTCGATACTGAGCAGCTAGCTCTGAGGCAAATACCACGGCTTCAATATCATCTCCATTTACTTGAATAATCGGCGCATCGACTGTGCGTGCAATCGATGTACAATAATCGGAACTACGTGCATCATCAAAGTCTGTGGTAAATCCAATTTGGTTATTGATGACGTAATGGATTGTTCCACCGGTATAGTATCCATCAAGCTTACTCATTTGAAGCACTTCATAAACCACTCCTTGACCCGCAACGGCAGCATCACCGTGGATTAGAATCGGTAAAATCTTATCGTAATCCGAATTATATACCGTATCGGCCTTTGCTCGGGCAAATCCTTCGACGACAGGATCCACAGCCTCCAAATGCGATGGGTTAGGGGAGAGCTTCAGATTTACCTTTTTACCCGATTTAGTCGTGAAGAGCGATGAAAACCCAAGATGATACTTAACGTCGCCATCTCCGAAAGTCTTCTCAGGTTCAAATCCTTCAAACTCAGAAAAGATCTCATCATAGGTTTTACCCATAAGGTTGGTAAGCACATTAAGCCTCCCACGGTGGGCCATTCCAATAATGACTTCTTCAACGCCCTCTTCGGCAGCTTGTTCAACGATGGATTCCAACGCTGGAATCGCTGTTTCACCACCCTCAAGGGAGAAGCGCTTTTCTCCAATATATTTCGTGCCTAAAAACTTTTCGAAAATGGTTGCCTTGTTAAGCATTCTGAGAATATGCTCTTTCTTTTCTATTGAGTAATCTACGAAATGGGGGCCACCTTCAATTTTATGACGGAACCATTCGCGTTCCTCCGTATTTCGGATATAATTGTATTGATATCCCAAGGTTTGGCAATATCCTTGACGCAGGTGCTCAATAATTTTGGTTAGGGTGGCTGGTCCAAGGCCAATCACACTGCCGCAGGCAAAGGTGGTAGATAAATCCTTGTCGCTTAGCCCGTGATCTTCGAGTTGGAGAAAAGCTTTGCGCTCTTTTCTTGGTCGAATAGGATTGGTATTGGCCTCGAGGTGTCCATTGTTTCTATAGGCATGAATCAAGGACATTACTTTAAATTCTTTTGGACTTAAAGCTTGGCTTGGCCTTCCGTCTTTTCCAGAAGCTAAAGCAAAGTGAAAACCATCGAAAAATTTTCGGTATTCCTGATCAATTCCATCAGGGTCTTGTACGTAGTCATTGTACATTGATTCGAGGAAGGCAGGGTGGGCATTGTTTAGGTAAGACAGTTCCATTAGGTCTTATTGATTTTCGGTTTTTTCACTCTTCTCGTTCGCTGGGAACACTCCATTAACACAAAGATGATGTACCACATGCGTTTATGGTACTAAAATGCATCTATTTTTACAACCTTGAGGCGGAAAATGGTGGATAAATTGGACAAGGGATGATTTTCCGCATTTTTTACGAAGTTTTAACTATTTTTGCCAACCCTTAGGGACGGAGTGCGTTAACTTCACCCGACGGAAGAAAAAAGATTAAACGTTATGGCAAATAACCCAGGAGCAAAAAAACGAATTCGCAAAAGCAACAAGCGTCGTTTAGAAAATCGTTATTACGCGAAAACTATGCGTAATGCAGTACGTAAGTTACGTGCTTCGGAAAGCTCGTCAGAAGCCGAAGAGATGTTACCTAAGGTGGTGTCTATGGTTGACCGTGTTGCAAAGCGTGGACAGATCCATGCCAACAAAGCGGGCAACATCAAAAGCAAACTAGCTAAGAAGGTAGCTTCATTGAAGTAATCCTGCTTTACGCTATTTAATCAAGTTTCCCAGTCGCTCTAGCAGTAGAGCAATTTCTTCAGGCGTATTGTACATCGGACAAAAGGCCAATCGCAATATCTTTTTATCACGCAGATCACAAACGATTCCTTCTTCTCGAAGTGCCATGTGGACTTCTAAGGCGTTTTTCAATTCAATCGATATCTGGTTTCCGCGTTTACTCCACTCAATCGGAGTGATTACATGAATGTCTAAATTTTCGAACCCTTGTAAGGCAAGATCTGTCAGTCTTTTGGCCTCTGTTCGCAAGTCCTGGATTGTCGTTTTTCTAAACAATGCTAATGCGGCTTCGTGTGCCGAGAGCGCTAGAATGGAGGGATTACTCATTTGAAAGCGATCTGCATTTGGAACCGGTATAAATGCTTTTTTCATCGTAAATCGCTCGTTCGGATCATTGCCCCACCAACCAGCCATCTGAGGTAAATCCTTGCTTAGGTGATTCTCATGCACAAAGATTCCTCCAGGTCCTCCTGGACCACTGTTGAGGTACTTGTACGAACACCAACACGCAAAATCGACTTGCCATTCATGGAGCTTCATTTCCACATTCCCGATGGCATGGGCTAAATCAAATCCGACAAGCGCTCCTACATTGTGCCCTGCCTCTACTATTTCTTGCATGGGAAAACACTGACCATTAATGTATTGTACGCCGGGTAGTAAGATTAGGGCAAGAGATTCTCCATACCTATTGATGATATGCTGAATAATTTCTGTGGAGAATCCTTTGTGTTCTTTTGGCCATGGAATAAACTCAATACACTCTTTGACTGATAGGCCATGGAGTTTAACCTGCTGCTCAATTGCATAATAGTCTGAGGCAAATAGGTGTTCCTCTACGAGAATTTTATATCGTGTTTTCGTGGGTCTATAGAAGGTAGTCAGTAGGAGATTTAAGTTGACGGTAAGGCTGTTAAGGGCAGCCACTTCATGCGTTTTGCCTCCAATGAGATTTCCTAATGGTTCTCTCATCCGTTCATGATAAGTATACCATGCATTTTCAGGATCAAAGTGACCTTCTACACCTGAACTTGCCCATTGATTGAGCTCTCGATTTACTATGTGCTGAGCCATCTTAGGTTGAAGCCCTAAGCTATGGCCTGCAAAATATATCAGCTCCTGGCCTTGGGAGTCCTTGGGTATATGGTAATTGTTGCGCACAAGTAAGCCTATCTAGGCCAAATATCGTGAATCTGTGGGAAGCGTATTCCCGCAGGCATCACATGTTCTTAACTCCTCACTTTCGTAGAAGGTTTTAAAGACGGGGAGGAAATCTTTTTCTATACTCTCCAATTTGAAATAAGCTTCGTAGAGTTTATGGTCGCAAGATTCGCAAAACCACATTAACCCGTCCTTTTCTGATTCTTTTCGCACTTTTTCAATGACAATTCCCAAGCTCCCCTCAGGCCTTACTGGGCTGTGTGGAATATGGGCAGGTAGGATAAAAAGCTCCCCTTCTTTCACTTGGATTTCTTTTCGGTGACCATTCTGAATCGTAACGACTGTAATATCGCCTTCGAGTTGATAGAACAACTCTTCGGTCTCATTGTAATGGAAGTCCTTTCTAGCATTAGGCCCTGCAACAAGCATCGTGATGTAATCCTTGCTTTCGGGTGTTAAGTTTCGGTTAGATACAGGTGGTTTCAGCTCGTGCCGAACTCTCTCAATAACCTCTAATAGATTGAATGCTTCCATAAGCTGGAATTTATGCTGCAACCGGTGCCTTTCCTAACTGATGGAGAAGCGAAAAATGGCTCTTTAAAGCTCCATAAAAGGTCACATGTTCGTGGTAGGGGAGGTTAAACTCCTTGGCTGTCTCCTTAACAATCTTAGAAATTTTGCGGTAATGCACATGACATATATTGGGGAATAGGTGATGCTCAATCTGGAAGTTGAGTCCACCAATCAACCATGAAAATATGCGGCTACCCTTGGCAAAGTTTGCTGTCGTCTTTAGCTGATGGATAGCCCAATTGTTTTCCATACTGCCATTCTCTTCTCGTTCAAAAAACTCGGTTTCCTCTAGGACGTGTGCAGGTTGAAAAATTAGTGCTAGAATTAAACCACAGATAAAGTGCATCAGTAGAAATCCACCAATAATAAGCAGTGGTGAGACAGGCACAATGGCTATAGGAAGAGCAATCAAGAGCCCGACGTACCAAAGTTTGTTAAAAACTAGTTTGGCCATAGCCGAAGGGAAATAAATCTTTTGTTCTTTGAGTATACCCGCATTTTTGTAGCGAATCAAGTCTCTAAAATCTTTGGCGATTAACCAATACAAGGTCATAAGACCGTAAAAGAACCACGCATAAAAAGCTTGCAGCTTGTATCGTTTTTTGTAGTCCTGGTTAGGTGAAAATCGCATAATCCCATTTTCTAGATCTTCATCAAACCCATGCACATTAGTAAAGGAATGATGTAACACATTGTGCTGAATCTTCCAATTGGTATGAAATCCACCGAGAAAATTCATGAGGTAGCCAAAAAACTGGTTGATGCTTTTGTGTTTTGAATAGGCGCCGTGGTTTGCGTCATGCATGATACTTAATCCGATGCCTGACATTCCTAAGGCCATTAAAATATACACTACAAATACCATGAGGGGACTTGTAAATAGACCACAGAGCAACAACACAAAGGGTGCGAAGTATAGTGCGAGCATAAAAAAGGTCTTTAAGACCATATTTAGATTCGCAAATCTGCTTTTTTGATTATCCTCAAAGTAATCTTTAACACGAGCTTTTAAGGTGTCAAAGAATTCCCGTTGAATCTTCGGAGAGAATCGAGGTTTTTTCGTTGCAATTAAACTCATAAACGCAATTTACACCTCTTCAACGATTCTTTTTAACATATCGTTGTCCGATATCCGTCAAGAAATGTGGTTAACGAAATAAATGACTCTTGTTTGAGCCATTCCATCCTGCTTGGGACTCATAATCCACATAATAAATAGTCAAATCGGCTTGGGATTCATAATCTACATAATAGATGCTGACATCCGCCTGCGATTCATAGTCCGTCATATACCAAAGACCATCTTCATCGGCTTGAGATTCATAATCGACCCAATAGACACTTAAATCCGCTTGAGATTCATAATCAACAACATATACGGTCACATCGGCTTGAGATGCATAATCAACAGCATATACTGATTGTGCGTGAGTGCTTGCGGCAATCGCAGAAAGGAAAAGACAGGTAAATAGGGCATTTTTCATAGTTGTAGTATTTTGAAAGAGTGAAAACGAACCAATTCTTATCAAAACTCGGGCCAGGTATCTTGTTTGCGAGCACAGCTATAGGCGTATCGCATCTAGTGCAGTCCACTCGAGCCGGTGCAGATTACGGACTTACGCTAATTGTAGCTATTCTTTTGGCCAATCTGTTTAAGTTTCCCTTCTTCGACGCGGGATCACGATATGCCCGAGTAACGAATACGACCCTAATTGATGGTTATCGAAGTATGGGCCGATGGGTGTTTTGGCTTTACATCGCCATAACTGTCGCCACCATGTTTTTTGTAATGTCCGCTATAACTATGGTAACTGCAGGTTTTCTAGGCAACCTACTGCAATTTGTGTTACCTGACTCATCGATAGCACCCAATCAAATTATGATTGGAGTACTATGTGTACCGATGATCTTTTTGACTTTTGGTGGATATGTGGCGCTTGATAAGGTTATCAAGGTGATCGCCTTTGTTCTTTTATCTACTACGGTCATCTCATTTATTCTTGTGCTATACCATGGCCCGAATACTGAGGCAAGTCTGTTTCCAGATTTTAACTTACAGGACGAAGGGAAGGTCCTCTTTCTTATAGGGTTAATGGGGTGGATGCCAACGGCCGTTGATATGTCATCATGGAATAGTTTATGGACGCTGGATAAAATGAAGGCACGAAAAGAACAAGGCCTTAGCCCATTGAGCTTAAAAGAAGTAATTACGGAGTTTCGCTTTAGCTACTGGATCTCGGCCTTTTTATCCATATGTTTTGTCGTGTTAGGAGCCTATGTTATGTATGGCTCTGGAGTAGAGTTTGCAGATAGTGGAGCGCAATTCTCCGGACAGGTCGTTCAACTTTACACATCTGTATTAGGCGATTGGACATGGGTAATTATTGCATTAAGCGGATTTTCCATTATGATGGGTACGACAATTGGCGTTATGGATGGCTATGCACGGGCATTTAAAACCTGTCTTCGTATCCTATTGCTAGGCTATCAGGATGCTTCAAAAATTGATGTTACAGATATTGCCTTACGGAACAACTCATTGAATAATGAAGAAGACAAACATCCCACCCTTCTTTGGACCTACAGAGGAGTGCTTTACATTTTGTCTCTGGGAGTGTTTATTGTAGTCTATCAGTTTGGAGATAGTTTTAAGCAGTTGATTGACTTTACTACAGGGACGTCATTCTTAGTAGCTCCTGTCGTGGCCTTTATGAATATCATTCTTATTGAGAAACACATTCCTGAGGAGAGTCAACCTTCTCAGGTCGTTAAAGTGCTGAGCTATGCCGGATTTTTCTTTTTGTTAGGATTCGCTATGTACTTTGTGAGTATTAAATTCTTCTAGCCCATAAGCCAATTAGATCAAATACAAACTCCAAGACTATGAAAACGATTGAAGAATTAAGAGCGTATTATGAGACAGATCTACTGCCAACACTAAGAGTCCTTGATCGAGAACGAAAAAAAAATTTGTATCGGCTTTTTCTTGGTATTCTGCTATCAGTGGCGGCACCTATTATTGCGTTGTATTTCTTTTTTGGTCCTGTGGGCCTAATGGTCATCTCTTTTCCTGTTTGGATTGGTGTAATTATCTACCTTGCTATTTCGATCGGTAACTACAAGAAGTCATTCAAAGTCGGCATCATCGAACAAATCGTGCGGGCAATCGATCCGCATCTCTCCTATAATTCGTCAAAGGCTGTCGACAAAGCGCATTTTAAGCATAGTGAGCTCTTTAAGAATTCATGGAACGAATACAAAGGCGACGACTACGTGCAGGGTATGGTAGGTAAAACCTCGTTGGAATTTTCTGAGCTTCACGTTCAACATGTCTCCACGGATAGTGAAGGTCGTCGCCGTGCCTCCACAGTATTTAGAGGGTTGTTTCTTGTGGCAGACTTTAACAAGTCTTTCAAAGGGAAAACCGTTGTCTTACCGGATACTGCGGAAAAGTTTTTGGGAAGCATTGGTTCAATGCTTCAATCTTGGAATGTAACTCGAGGGGAGTTGATTAAAATGGAAGATGTCGCCTTTGAAAAGGAGTTTGTCGTCTATGGTGATGATCAAATTGAGGCTCGTTATATACTATCAACAAGTCTAATGGAGCGCATTTTAGCTTACAAGAAAAAAAGCAATCGTCCAGTGCGGCTTTCCTTCATTGGCAACAATGTTTATGTGGCAATATCCTACAAAAAGTCCTTGTTTGAGCCTAGGCTTTTTCGAAGTCTCCTAAGTTTTAAGCCAATTCAAGAGTACTTCGAAGATTTGAGTTTGGCGATTGATCTTGTGGAAGACTTAAATCTGAATACAAGAATCTGGACGAAGGACTAAGTCTTGGAATTGCGAGGCTTGAGGTAAAATATTATATTGAGAATCAAATAAAAAAATAGTTATGATGGTTGTTGGAATTGTTGTTGGCGTTGTTTTGCTGAGTTTCGCTCTGATGTATAATGGGCTAGTTCGCAAGAAAAATCAAGTAGAGAATGTGTTTGCCTCTATGGATGCTATGCTTAAGAAGCGAACAGACCTCATACCAAACCTAGTCTCTACAGTGCAGCAATACATGCAGCATGAGCGGGAGACGTTAAATGAGTTGACCGAAATGCGTGCAAAGGCAGTTTCTGGTCAGTTATCAGCTGATGAAAAAATTGCGTTACAAAATCAGTTCTCGAAAGCTCTTGGGGGTATAATGGTTGCTGTTGAGAATTACCCAGATCTTAAGGCGGATCAAAACTTTATTCAATTGCAATCCTCACTAAACGAAGTGGAAGAGCAGATTTCTGCAGCACGTCGGGCATACAATGCGGCAGTGACCTCTTACAACAATGCTATTGAAATGCTTCCTACCAATATTCTGGCTTCGATGATGAACTATCAACGAAAGAATGTCTTTGAAATATCAGAAGCGGAGCGACAAAATGTTGATGTCAAAGGATTGTTTAATCAGTAGGTGAGGTTACACATCCGTAGTTGCAGGATACTCATTAGTTCTTGACATTGTCAAAAGTATATAAGATCTTCCCCGAAGGGAGGCGGGATGTGGTGGCTGCTCGTCAAACTATGGTCGAACTTTAGCCCAACTTTGGTCAAACTTAGAATAATACCCGCGCTCTAATCGTATGCTCTATCTCCTTAAGCGCAGTAAGCGTCTCTGCAGAAGCTGATTTAGGTACATCAAGAGCGACATAACCAATATCATTGTTTGTCATAAGATATTGTCCCTGAACATTTATGCTGTGTTCTGATAATGCAGAGTTAATCGAAGAGAGCACACCCGGCATGTTTCGGTGAATGTGCAGGATGCGGTGTGTGCCTTCAAGTTGAGGTAGGCTGATTTCAGGAATGGATTGACTTCCTAAGGATGAACCGGTCTCGATGTATCGAATCATTTTAGTTGCGGCATCAATCCCAATATTGTACTGCGCTTCTTCAGTTGAACCGCCTACATGGGGAGATAGGATTACTTGGGACATTCCTTGAAGAGGACTTGAGAAAGCATCTTTCATGCTCTTGGGCTCCTCTGGAAAAACATCCAAGGCGGCCCCTCGAATATGCCCATTTTCCAAATGCTTTTTGAGCGAATCAATATCAACCACATTTCCGCGACTCATATTGATAAATACACAATGCTCTTGCAGTGTTGATATCACCTCATCGGTAAAGAAGTAGTGGGTTGCTTCTGTTGCAGGAACATGAAGGCTAACGACATGTGCACCAGATAGGCACTCACTCATGGAGTCACAGGGCTGAGCATTCCCCAGTGGTAGCTTGGTTTCAATATCGTAGTACTTGACATGCATTCCCATGGCTTCTGCCAGCACAGATACTTGAGATCCGATACGTCCATAGCCTATGATGGCCATTGTCTTTCCTCGTAACTCATAGCTATTAATATGGCTTTTCTGCCAAACGCCTTGATGGGCATCCCAATTTTTTTGGGGAATTTGTCGGTTAAGCATTATAGCAGAACCTATAACTAGCTCGGCTACCGATCGCGTATTGGAAAAAGGTGAGTTAAATACCGCCAGTCCTTCTTTGTTGGCGCTCTCGAGGTCGACTTGATTGGTGCCAATACAGAAACAGGCCATAGCAAGCAATTGAGGATTAGCCGCAATCACTTCTTTGGTAATTTGGGTTTTGCTGCGAATGCCAAGTACTCGATGTTCGGACAGCGCAGCATTCAGTTCTTCTCCTTGTAGAGCGGTCTTAAGGTGTGTGATCGATGAGTACCCCGCTTTTTGAAAGGTCTCAATGGCAGACTCGTTGATGCCTTCGAGTAGGAGAATCTTGATTTTATCTTTTGGGAAGGAGGTTGAGTTATGCATTATTCAAATTCTATATTCATCTTATTGAGTCGCTTTCGGATTCTGCGCATTCGTCGATTTTGTCGCGCTTTCTTACCGATATTACTCAAGAGTAACGATGCAGGATTAAAAAGGTTGGGTTTCGCTTCTTCTGGTGCTCTATCTAAGGCGATAAAGCCTGCCATAGAGGAAATCATAGGGTTATCTACTTCGACGTCCAAAAAGGCACGTTTGAATTCATTGTAGTTTCTAGGCCAAGGAACTATCTCAACCATATCGAGTTCTACAAAGTCGGGAATCATACGAACTACAATACGATAGTCGTCACCATCGGTTGCTTCTAGAGGCACGACAAATTGCTGGTTTTTGAAGCCAAGCATGCTAAATTCTATACTATCACCAACTTGGCATGATACGTTAAAGTCTCCTTGTCCATTGGTGATTGCAGCTACATTGTTGTTTAATCCCCTTATGCTGACACCATATAGCATTTCCGAGGCGGCTTCATAAGAAACCACTTTGCCTGTCAACAAAACTTCATCTTGCGCAGTCACCCGACCATGATGGAATGCAAGGACTAGGAATAAGAAGATAGAATAGTGCTTCATTGCTTTACAACGCAATTTAGCGCTTGAAATTTCTTGTTTTACCCCTAAGTTTCCAAAGTTTTTCCACTTCGTGCTTGGCCAGAAATCTCCAGTCGCCCCGAGATAGATTCTTTTTATTTAACCCACCATACTCCAGTCGATCTAATCGCTCTACTTCATACCCAAGGTGTTCAAACATTCTGCGCACAATGCGATTCCGGCCACTATGTAATTCTACGGAAACTACATATTGTTCACTTTTGGCTTCATAGGATACCGAATCCACCTGAATTGCCCCATCTTCCAAGGTGAGCCCATTTTTTATGAGCTCTAAGTCCTCTTGATTAAGGGGTTTGTTGAGGGTGGCGAGGTAGGATTTTTTTACGCCAAATTTTGGATGACTCAGTCGCTGGGTTAGTTCGCCGTCATTGGTGATTAAAAGCACGCCTGTCGTCATACGATCTAGTCGTCCGACGGGATAAACTCTTGGAGTATAGGGTAAGTTGAGTTTGTGCGGGAAGTTTTTGATGATATCCAATACTGTGCGTCTTCCCCGGTCATCGTCCGTGGTCGTCAGAAAGTCTTTGGGTTTATTCATTACGATATAGACCTTCTGCTCGGGTTGTACAAGTTTTCCTCGAACATGCACTTTGTCACCAAATTGAACTTGGTGTCCCATGCTCGTTACTGTTTTTCCATTGACCTTGACCACTCCGGCTTGGATTAGCTCATCAGCCTTCCGTCTTGAGGCAAGACCAGCGTGCGCTAAGTATCGGTTGAGGCGGAAACTTGCAGGTGTATTGTCGACTGTGCTGTCTTTTTCCCTACTTCTGTCTTTGTCTATTGGCTTTTTGGTGTATCGCTTTCTTGGTCCTTTAGATCCACTATTTTGCGAAGAAGGAGTGCGTCGCGCACGTCGTCGGTTTTCCATGCTACAAAACTACACTTCCCAAATGAGCTATCGAAGTGTGAAATATTTGCCAATTTCACGATATGATTAAGCCATCCCTCCCCAAAGGATTTCGCGATCACCTTCCTGCAGAAGGTCATAAGCGCGAATTTATTCTGTCTGCTATACAAGATGCGTTTCATCGTTATGGATTTCAACATCTTGAGACACCTTTGTTTGAATCCATGAAAACTCTTACTGAAAAGTATGGTGAGGAGGGCGACCAGTTGCTTTTTAAAGTGTTACGGTCGGGTGATTATCTACAAAAAGCAGATCAAAAGGCTTTAGAAGCTGGCGATTCAAGAGCGCTTGCTCGAAGTATCTGCGAAAGCGGACTTCGATATGACTTAACCGTACCTCTTGCGAGGGTAGTGGTTCAACATCAATCTGAGATTCAATTTCCTTTTAGAAGATATCAGATTGGTCCTGTATTTCGCGCTGATCGACCGCAGAAAGGGCGCTACAGGCAGTTTACCCAATGCGATGCGGATATCGTTGGGTCTTCTTCTTGGGTGGGTGATGTTGAGGTGCTCAAGCTTTATGCTGAAGTGTTTGATACGCTAGGATTGAAAGTGGCCATTCGAGTCAATCATAGAAAATTGATGCAAGGCATGCTTCAACACTTGTCTTTAGCAGAACAATCTACGGCTGTTCTTGGTGCCTTGGATAAAATGGATAAGATAGGGGAGGAGGGAGTTCGAAAGGCTTTAATTGGTCTTGGAATCTCGGAAAATGTGATTGATGAGTTTATGGAATGGGTAAAACAAAGCGATTACACTGTGGTCCATAATGAGGCGATGCAAGAGGGCCATGACCGCTTGGAAAAGATTGTTGAAGTACTTGGAGATGCTGTGCAATTCGACGCCTCCCTAGCAAGAGGACTCGATTACTACACTGGAATGGTTGTAGAGGTTGTGAGTAGTGAGCTTGAATTTGGGAGTATTGGAGGTGGAGGTCGTTATGATGAGTTAACTAAAGTATTTGGCGGACAAAACTTACCCGGTGTTGGAATCTCGTTTGGCCTAGATCGGATTGTAGACGTCATGGATGCCTTGGAGCGCTGGCCTGATGCTTCCCATGGAAAGCCCCTTGTTCTCTTTATTCATTTCGACGAGTTGGGAATGGCTAAAGGTTGGGACTATGTTCAGCAACTTCGTTCTATGGGAATACCCGCCGAGTTGTATCCAGATGTTGCCAAAGCCAAAAAGCAACTTAAGTATGCCGATCAAAGAGGCTTTACCTATGTGGCCATGCTTGGCGATGATGAGTTATCATCCAATACAGTAATGGTCAAATTTCTTGACCAAGGAAGCCAACGCAGTATGACCTTTGAAGAATTGATCACTGCATTAAAAACGGAATCATGAAAATTGATGTAGGACAGAACTATTCGATTCAAGACCTAGCTCCAATAGTCTATGACAAAGAGACCATGGAACTGAGTGATGACGTCCGGCGCAATGTTCGAAAGGGTCGGCTTTTTCTAGAAGAAAAGATTGCGCGCGACAACAGACCTTACTATGGTATCAATACTGGGTTTGGTGAGTTGTGTCACGTTCGCGTAGGCCATGACGAATTGGAAACCTTGCAATTGAACTTGATACGGTCCCATGCCTGTGGAGTAGGGCCTGCAGTTCAAGATGATGTCGTTCGATGGATGCTTGTTCTCAAGATTCTCTCCTTATCAAAAGGGTTCTCTGGAGTGAGGGAAGAGGTATTGGATGGTCTACTTCATTTGTTAAATGATGATTTGATTCCCGAAGTCCCTGAGACGGGCTCACTGGGTGCATCTGGAGATTTAGCTCCTTTGGCACATCTTTGCCTTCCACTGATAGGAGAGGGAGTGGTTCATCATAGTGGAGAACGCTTAGAAGTTGCTGACCATCGGAGTAGACTTAAACTGGAGCCCATCACCCTTATGGAAAAAGAGGGTCTTGCCCTGCTTAACGGTACACAATACATGGCTGCCATGACGGCTCACCTTCTGCATCAAGGTAGTCGAGTTGTTGATGTAATGCTTCATATAGCAGCATGCTCAAGCGAGGCATTTCAAGCCCATACGGAATTCTTAGATCCCCGTATTCATGAAGCACGTGGTCAATTAGGTCAAATAGAAGCTGCCCAACGACTTCGTGAACGTCGACCACTTAATCCAGAAGGTGATGCAGGGCTATCTCATGTACAAGATCCCTATTCCTTTCGCTGCATGCCTCAGGTTTTTGGTGCCACTTTGGATTCTATGCAGCACGTCAATCAGGTCCTAGAGCGAGAGATTAATGGGGTAACGGATAATCCCAATGTTTTCCCAGATTCAGATGCTATTTTAATCGGCGGAAACTTTCATGGTCAGCCCTTGGCGTTTGGTTTAGATCAACTTAAGGTCGCTTATTCAGAGCTTGCCAACATTTCCGAACGGAGAACCTTTCTGCTCTTAAGCGGTAAGCGTGATTTACCCATCTTCTTAACTCAAAATGCCGGATTAGAATCTGGTTTAATGATTGCACAGTATACAGCTGCCGCTTTGGTTAACCGTTGTAAAAACCTTTGTCTACCTGCGAGTATGGATTCAATCGTTTCATCTAATGGACAAGAGGATCATGTTTCTATGGGTGCAAATGCCGGTGTAGAAACCCTTCAAATTTTAGAGTTTGTCGAGGATGTCTTGGCTATTGAAATGATTTGTGCAAGTCAAGCTCTATTCCTCAGAGAAATGACGCTGCCTTCAAGTAGTCAAGCGGTACAGGGACTTTCTTCATCATGTCAGACCTTCTTAAAAGAATTCAGGCTGGAGGTCAATCCTAACCTGGAGGAGCGCATTCTCTCAACTGAAATACGACAAAGTCGACATGCGCTTTTTGGTTAGTGCGCCGCATATCACGTGCTTTGCATAATGATCTGATCGACTTCCTTGCTCACGGATGTTTTTTAACATCAGCATCGTTTTAAGAGGAAGTTTTATCTACTATATTTACTTCATGCATTTTACCTCAGTGTTTTTGAGATCTATTTTGTTCGGAGGTGTAGCGACTTTCTTCTTATTTACTTCTTGCGGCAAATCAAAACGTATACAAGGGGACTGGGCGGTTCGTGATATTCGCCATAATGAGCAAGAGGGTGATTCCGCCAAACTAGCAGATTGTCAAACCATGGTCATCGGTCTCTCTTTTTTAAATGACGGGGAGGGACAACTTACCAATAATCGCGGACGTCTTTTTGATATGACCTGGACCTATCAAGAGGATAAGCTCACAATTGCCTCAGAGGCTTTAGGTCGAGAGCAAAGTGTCGGCATTGTATGGGAGGGTAAGAATACATTCTTCATCGATAATTGTTTGTGTACCTATGAATTTAATCGTCAATAGCATGATCTGCTCATTTACACAACGCATTCTAGGTCCAATGGTAGGGCTTTGCATAATGGTATGCATGATGGCTAGCTGCTCTTCCTCATCGACTTCAACGGAGAATGAAGCGGTAGAGGGCGGTATGCCCGAGGAACGAAGAGAGTGGATTGGAGAATGGGTTGTAGAAGATTGCCAAGATGGTTGTAATACGCGTTTTGGAATTCCCGTTCCTGCGTTTATTCTTGATGATGAAAAGCCAGAGGAATGCGTACTGTATTTCGAAGAAAATCATGTCGTCATTCGGAGAAAAAGTACTGGGGATAGCAATGGGAAGTGGTTTACAGATGGCAATATGATGACGCTAACCAATGCTTTTGGCTTCGGGAAAACGCTGATAGGGGGATATAACTTCCTTGGTAGGGGAGATGGACTTTCATTTCGTGCTGAATACGATGCGGATCTCAGCCGCGCTAAAAAGGTCAGTGATGTAAACACACAACCCGAAGAGGCCCTTCTCGAATATGGTCCATCTGGCTATTCAGTGGGTCAGGGTATACTTCTGGGGCGAAGTGCAGATGCACTTAGCGTGTCGCAATTAGTGGCACAAAGCGATCAGTACGATGTATATAATATACCAGCACAGAAGGTAAGCTATAGCTTTACTCTAAGACGATACGACCGGGAAGTCAAGCTGAATATACCTGTAAATCACTTAGATAGTACGACGAACTTCTTTAGTGGTTGTGAGTAGTATTTTTCATAAATCATTGTTATTCAATAGATTAAATCTTTTTTAACAGGGATTTAACATTTTTTGTGGCTGATCTAGGCAAAAAAGCCTTGCTACTCCGAATCCTTTCTATATGTTTGCATCATAAATTATAAATCTAGAATTATGAAATATTTATCAATTGTATTTGTTGCTGCTATCACTTTAGTTTCTTGTGGTGGTGGAATGGAAACTGCTTGTGACTGTATCAATGCTGCTTCTGAAGTTGACATGGAAGATTCTGCTGCTGTAGCTGAATTCGAAGCTGCTCATCGAGAAGCTTGTGAACCTCTTTTAGAGGACACTGCTGCTGATTTCTCTGAGTGTGCTGAAGCTGCTGCTGAATTCGGTTATGGTGCTGAGGAAGCTGCTGAGGAAACTGCTGAGGAAGTAGTAGAAGAAGTAGTAGAAGAAGAAGTAGTAGAAGAAGTAGTAGATTCTGCTGCTGTAGCTGCTGATTCTGTTGTTGCTGAAGTTTCTGAAGAAGCTCCTGCTGCTGAGTAATTTAAATTACTTCAACATAATATAAGCCCCGCCATTGTGCGGGGTTTTTTTATGCCCAGGAAAACATGCAGTAACTTTTATTACTATCTTCCTAAAAATTATATCATGAAATATTTATCAATTGTATGTGTTGCTGCCATTACCTTAGTTTCTTGTGGTGGCGAACTTGATGGCTGTGGATGCATTGAAAAGGCCACGGAAATGGTTAAGTCAGCCGAGTCTCTAGAAGAACTAGAAGGAGTGCTTTCCAAGCTTGAGGAAGAGCATCCAGAATGCTCTACGGCAGACGATAGTGGTCTAGATGAGGATTGCCCTGATGCAGTAAAGGAGCTAGAATCTGTGAGCATGGCAAAAGGAATGGAATTGTTTGGGGATGCCATGGAAGATCTTGGTGATGCGATGGATGATATTGATTTGGACTAAGAATAGATTCTATACATCTACAACAATCTTTCTTATAAACCCCGCCATGTGCGGGGTTTTTTATGCCTCATGAAGGTTTCGTGTATGATGTACTGTTGAACAAACGTTTTAACGCGGATTATTCTTCATACCTTCAGCGAAAATTAAAACATGAAAGAAATATCCATTATAGCTCTTCTTACAATTACCGTACTTTCTTGTAATTCTGCTTCTGAGTCAAAGGATGCAGATGTGCAAGCATCTCCAAAAAAAAATGAAACGGCTTGTGACTGTATTGAGGTGATGCATACTACTCTTGATGGAATCAATACATGGACTGAGTTTTTAAATGTCGAAGTGACCTTAAAAACTACTGCTCCAGAATGTGAAGAAATTATGACTAATCCTTCTGCTCAGGACTTTGTAATGAAGAATTGTAATGAGGCTGTAGTTGAATTTGAAGTTGCGTTCAATGAAAAAATGGAGTCCCTTATTGATGAGATGTCGAGCGAAGCAACTGAAGAAATTGATGCTACATTGGAGGAAGCTCCAGTTGCTGAGGAGGCTGTTTCTGATTCTGTTTTAAGTGAGGAATAGTAATTCCAAACTACTATTACATTGCAAACCTCGCCTTTGCGCGGGGTTTTTTGTGTCTAACAAAGACCTTCCATCTTACGAATAAACTTAACTCAACCTTTCTTTGATTGGATAGAAATTGTTCTTACCTTAAAAAAAAAACTATACTATGAAATATTTAACTATTATCGCAATCGCTATGCTAACGATTGTTTCTTGCAGTAGCGGTTGGGGCGACGAAGAGAAGAGTGCTTACTTGGATGCTTGTACTATTGATGCCGATATGGAGGATTATTGCGAATGCACACTAGATAAGGTTATGGAGGCTTCTCCTAATCCTGCTGATGCTGCACAGGTC
>JAYYPZ010000101.1:0-39916 GCA_036128775.1 Bacteroidota bacterium | reverse complement strand
GGATCATTTTTTAAGCGATAATGAGTAACTACTGCGCACTCTTTGGCAAAGCCTTCTACATGATCTGCTTCCTTGGAGAGATAGCTCTTAGGAATGAAAAGAGGAAAGTATGCATTTACGTGCCCAGTATCCTTAAATCGTTGGTCTAAGTCTGCTTTCATGGCCTCCCAAATAGCAAAGCCATAGGGCTTTATGACCATACATCCCCGTACATCTGAATGCTCGGCCATATCAGCTTTGATCACTATGTCATTATACCATTGGGCATAGTTTGCTTCCCGTGTTGAAATCCCTTTACTCATTTTTGGTATACTCTTTGTAACTAGTCTTTGCGATAAATGTATTGATTATTCAACGCTTGCGCTATGCGAAATGTAGTATTTCTTTTTCTGATGGTTCTTGGAACGACTTCCTGGGCTCAGTTCGATGATGTGTATTCTTCTTCTCCTTGGGATTACGAGGAGGAGGAAGCAGTAAGCTACACTTCTTCTGATGAAAGTTATAATGCCTCTGTTCATGATGCAACGATTTACTCAGATATTGATTTCTATAACGATGAGTATTGGATGTATGATGACTATGATTTTAGGTATTCGCGTAACATCAATCGTTTTTATCAGCCTATTTATGGCACTACTTACTATGACTTTCGCTACACTAACGGGTTTTATTACACCTACAATCCCTGGGATTGGGGTGTGAACATATATGTGAATGCTTCACCTTGGAGACCACGTCGGTGGGGATGGAATGCAGGTTGGAATAATGCATGGTGGGGTGGAGGTTTTGGCCCTACATACAGCGTAACCACCTATTACGGCTGGGTAAGCCCTTGGCCATCTATGGTCAATCCATGGCATACCTCGTGGGGCTACGGTGGATTGGGTTGGAACAATACATGGTTTGGGGGGTATACAAACTGGTACGGCCACCAATACTGGGCCTACAATAACCCGTTTTGTTCAGGATTTGGATTTAATTACAATGATTGGTATGCTGATGCAGGAAATGTACATTACGGTCCTCGCTTAGGAGGAATATCCTATGGCAATCGAGACAAAAACAAGTCTTTTGTAATGCAAGAGGATGGTTTTGACAACCCACGTATGCGTACACAAGGCCTTTCACTTTCTTCCACAACTTCGGGAAGTAGGGCTAGTCAAGCAGATGGTGATAAAATGAGTTCATCTTCTTCCAATAGTGGTGTTACACGTCACGACAATCAAACATTGAATATATCTCGATCTACAGGACAAGCTTCCATGTATAACCGATCATCAGAAAGTAATACAACGTCAAAAAATGGGGATAATGCATCTAGTCAAGGAGTCAATCAACAGGCTACGTTTCGTGGAAACATTCAGTCTGGTGATAACACTCAAAGGCATCAAAATACGGGGGATGTAAACTCTGGATATTCTAACACCGAGAGAAATACAAATCATTCACAAATTGACCAATCCTCTAGAGGGAATAAAGTGGGTAGCAATGCTAATGTTCAAAGGAGTCAAGGCCAACAATCTTCTCATGGAAATGGTAGCTTCTCTAACTCTCGTCGTTCCAATTCTGGCAGTTCTTCTTCTGGAAATAAAGGGTCTAGTCATGGCAACGTTAATCGCTCCAATGGAGGGAATACAGGTAACATTGGCAATAGCGGGCGATCAAATAATGGAGGTGGAAGTAATCGCTCCAGTGGAGGAGGCAATGGTAATACACGTAGCCGAGGAGGTGGACGATAATAGATAGCTAAACAAACTTAATTATGCGCAAAATTGGAATTTTAACCCTGGTATTTTCTTTATCTGTCCTTAATGTGTGGAGTCAATTGTACTCTCGTCAAATGCTTCAAATGACAGACTTGAATCCCCACTTTAGAGGTGCGCGGTATAGTGGAGTAAGCGGAGCATTCTCAGCTATTGGGCCAGATTTGTCAAGTGTTACGGATAATCCCGCAGGCATTGCACTTATCAAATCTTCGCAATTTAGTATTACTGCGGGTGGGGTGGTTCAGCAGAGCAATTCTTCCTACATGAATTCAACGGCTGTTGCTGACCAATTAGGTGTCCCTACTTTTAATGCCATAGGTTTTGGGGTTACAACTGAGGGTAGTCATCGGTGGTCTGTTGGCCTAACGCTTAATCGACTGGCGGACTATAATCAATCATTGACGTTTTCTGGATTCAATCCCATGAATAGCATGGCAGCTTCCCATGCGGTTACTGCAACGGAAATCACTAATTCGCTTGGCCTTCCACCTGATGGTATCAACGACAGTAATGCGCCATTTGAGGTGACTAATGCCTATTTGGGCTGGCTTGTAAACTGGGATTCTACGAGTTATAGCTATCAGGCACCGGCTTCCGACTCAGTATATCAAAATGGTCGTTATGAAAGTCGTGGAGGATTTTACGAGGCGGCCATGAGTCTGGGAAGAAGCTATCTGTCTGATCGAGTCCACGTTGGTTTTTCTGTTGGTATTCCGTTTATGAACCATAAGAATCGCCTAATCTTTAATGAAGAAGAAGGGTCTTCAACCGACCGTGGATTTTACCGAAGTGAACAGCGGACAAGGGTGCAAAATGAAGGCTTTGGAATCAATGCAAAGTTTGGAATTGTCTTAAAGCCTGTTGATGGCGTTCGCTTTGCGGCGGCAGTTCACTCGCCGACAAGAATGTTTGTCACAGAAAACTATAATGCGAAGATTACGTCCTATGTTGATACGCCTGTGACCCCGACTAGTGGGTTTTGTCTTCCTTGTGAGGAGGCCTCTCCTCGAGGTGTTTATGAGTATTCCATGCGTATGCCATGGAGGGCCAATGTTGGCTTAGGCTTTGTGATTGACCGTGTGGGGTTCTTGTCAATGCAATATGAGTGGACAGGTCTTAATGAGGCACGGTATTTCTTTGGGAGTGGTTTTGGTGAATTGGGCCGTGAGATCAACAAGGATATTGCTGAAACATATCGCAACACGCATAATGTACGATTGGGTGTTGAACTTGCTCCGGGTCCTTTGAGGTTTCGTGCAGGAGCGCACGCTACGTCATCCCCTTTAGCTAGTGAAGAAATCAATGGCTTGTTTTGGAAGCACGGTATTTCCGGTGGGTTTGGTGTTGTTGGAAAGAATATGGCATTAGATTTCTCCTATGTTCAAAACCGACAAAACCAACGGGATATGCCTTATGAAAATTTTGGAGAGGCGTCACCTCAAGTCATCTCAGAGAATACTCGGCATTATGTTGGAGTAACGCTTAGCATGCGCTTACAATAGTAGCCTAGACAATATTGACTTCACGCTCTAGCTGAATGCCATATTGATTGTGTATGTCTTCCATGATGGCACTTGACAGGGAAAGAATTTCTTGCCCATTACCCTCGCCATGGTTTACAAGGACTAATGCTTGGTTTTTATAGACGCCCACTTTGCCGTGCGTCTTACCTTTCCATCCTGCTCGATCAATCAGCCAACCCGCAGGAACTTTTATGGTATTGGTTTGAGCAACTTCATATCCGGGAAGGTCGGGATAGCGGTCTTTGAGTCGATTAAACTGTGTTTTGGAGATTACTGGGTTTTTAAAAAAACTTCCCGCATTGCCAATTTTATCAGGGTCAGGGAGTTTGGCTTGACGAATCTCAATGACAGTTTTGGCTACGTTGTGAATGGTTGGTTGACTAATATTTTTGGAATTTAGGTGGTCCAAAATGCCGCCATACGTGGCATTGATTACGTGATGGTTTTTCGTCAACTTAAAGGTTACTTCATGGATAAGAGTGCGTCCCTTTAGCTCATTTTTGAAAATGCTGTCGCGGTAGCCAAATAGGCAGTCTTCATTATCCAATACGAGGCTCTCATTATCGAGTAGGTCATGGGCTTTTAAGGACACCATGACATCCTTGCATTCCACACCATAGGCTCCGATGTTTTGAATGGGTGCAGCACCTACATTTCCAGGAATTAATGCCAGGTTTTCTACGCCCCCCCATCCTTGCTCGAGGCAATGCATTACAAAGCTATGCCAATTGACCCCTCCTCCAACTCGAACCCATACGTAGCGGTCAGTTTCCTTTTCAACCACAACACCAGGAAGTTGATTATGGATGATTACACCATTGTACTGCTGAGTAAAGACAACATTGCTCCCACCACCAAGGACCATAAATTGATTTGAAATGGAGATAACTTCGCTGAGATCTTTTATATACCAAGGATCTCTTAAGGCATAATAATATCGTGAAGAGACATCAAAGCCAAAGGTGTTCTTATCCTTTAAACTCTTATTGCCTTCTACCCAGTGCAAACTAAACGGGATTGATACGTTACTTGGCTTCCGCGAGCTTTCCGTAGTCCGGAGTTAAAATGCGACCACAATGTTCGCATGTTGTTACGCGTTTTTCAGCGTCAATATCAATCTGAATTTGAGGTGGAATTTTTGCAAAGCAACCACCACAACTTTCTCGTTCAACCGATACAACAGCTAGGCCATTTTTGTAAGAAGAACGAATGCGTTCGTAGGCCTTCATGAGTCGGTCTTCGACATTAGCTTTTGCTGCATCTCGCTGCTTTACCAATGCTTTTTCTTCTTTTTCAGTTTCTTTGGTAATCGTCTCTAATTCCTTGATTTTCTTATCCAATTCCTCCTTCTTGGAAGCCAATAATTCCTCGATTTCTCCGAAACTTTCTTTTCGGCTTTCAAGTAATTCAGAGGATTCGCGAATCTTCTTTTCAGCGAGTTGAATTTCTAATTTTTGGATACTAACTTCTTTCGTTAGAGCTTCGTATTCCCGATTGTTTTTGACATTATCCATTTGCTTCTCATACTTGTTGATGAGATCATTGGAAGCGTCTATACTTGCTTTTCTAGCGTTGAGTTCTGTTTCCAACTCAGAGAACTCTTCATTGGTGCGGGTAATTCGATTTTCGATTCCTGCAATTTCATCTTCTAAATCTTCAACTTCTAAAGGAAGCTCTCCTTTGAGCCGTTGAATACGATCGTACTCTTTATCGATCGCTTGCATCTCATACAATGAACGAAGCTTTTCTGATGTACTTTGCTGTTTAGTCTTTTTTGCCTTTGCCATCTTTTATAGATATAGAATAATGTACTGGATTGGTATTAACCGTTGTTGAAAGGACGGCAAAATTAGCAAAATTCCGCGTTAAATAGTCTTTTATTTCTTGGATTACCCAATGCTCGCTCTCATAATGCCCAATATCACACAAAAGCAAGGTGCTGTCAGCGTCAAAAAAGTCATGGTACTTTAAGTCAGCCGTCACGAAAGCATCGGCACCTTTTTGTCTAGCATTCTTCAAAAGATCAAAGCCAGCTCCACCGCAGATTGCCACTCGCTTAATTTTACTGTCTATCGGATGGCTATGCCTAACGAGTTGTAACCCTAGATGATTTTTAAGGTATTGAATGAAATCATCTGAGGAAAGAGGTTCTTGTAACTCGCCGATCATCCCACTACCATGGTTTTGGTTTTTGTTTTGGAGCGATACGACATCGTAGGCTACTTCTTCGTATGGATGATGCTCGTGCAGGGTTTTGAGGGCAGAGGAAAGCAATGTGTCGGTTAGCAGCACTTCAAGTTTCTCTTCCTCTACTTCGGTAAACTCGCCGGCTTTACCGATACTAGGGTTAGAAGATGCGCTTCCTTGAAAACTTCCAACGCCTGATGTGATGAAGCTTGCTTTTTCATATTCTCCAATGTTGCCAGCTCCGATGGCAAACAAGGCATTTCGCACTCCTGGGAGGTCTTTGGTTGGAACAAAGGTGACTAACTTATACAGGTTGGACGCCTCCTCTAAGATGGAGCGGTTGGTGAGGTTAAGCCGATCGGCTAGCGCTTTATTTACCCCGTCATCTACGCGATCTAAATTGGTGTGAATCGCATAAATCGCAATATCATGTTTGATGGCAAGAATAATAGCACGTTGACTGTCAGTCGTTGGTTGTATAGATCGTAATCCTTTGAAAATTATGGGATGGTGAGCAATGATCAGATTAGCTTGTTGATTTATTGCTTCTTGAACGACCGCTTCAGTAACATCGAGGGAGACAATAGCCTTCTCCACCCTTTGATTAGGATCCCCTACGAGTAATCCGCAGTTGTCATAGCTCAGCGCCAACGAAGGCGGCGCCCATTGTTCTAAGGCATTGGCAATGGATTGAATATTTAGCATTGTACAGAATACATTAAACGGTGGAGAAATTCGTTAATAAATGTAAAAAAGCCCTCTTATATGTGGTATTTTCGACGAGGTAAAATTATGGTATGTCAAATTCACTTTCAACAGATAGCCTTATCGATTTAGGATATTTGAATCTACATCCAACACACAACCTATGCAATGCCAGTCCTGAAGAATTGGCAGAGATTTCTGTTGAGTCTTATGGCTGTGAGGTCGCAGACAACGGAGCACTCGTTGTAATGACCGGTCGTTTCACAGGGCGCTCCCCTAAAGATCGATTTATTGTTCACGATGATATTACTCGAGAAACAGTAGACTGGAACGCTATAAATCAGCCGATTGATCAAAAGTATTTCAATGGACTGAAGCAAAAAATGATTACCTATCTCAATGCAAAAAACATCTTTACTCGTGATGCTTTTGCTGGTGCAGACAAAGACTATCGTCTTGCTGTACGGGTGATTACTGAGTATCCGTGGTCCAACATGTTTGCTTACAATATGTTTTTAAGACCAACGGATGCAGAGTTATCCGCATTTAGTCCTGAGTGGCACGTTATCTGTGCGCCGGGTTTTGAGGCTGACCCAGCGGTTGATGGTACGAAAGACAGTAATTTCTCGATCATCAATTTTGCTGAGAAAACGATTCTTGTCGGTGGGTCGGCATATACAGGAGAGATAAAAAAAGGAATCTTTTCCGTGTTGAATTATACCTTACCTGAATATGACAACGTTCTTGCCATGCACTGTTCTGCCAATATGGGTAATGATGGTGACACGGCTTTATTCTTTGGACTTAGTGGCACGGGTAAGACTACCCTTTCCGCAGACCCTGATAGGGCATTAATTGGCGACGACGAACATGGTTGGACGGCATCAGGTGTGTTTAACTTCGAAGGAGGATGTTATGCTAAAGTCATCGACTTGAGTAAGGAAAAGGAGCCTGATATTTTTAATGCGATAAAGCCAGGTGCTATACTTGAGAATATTGTCTTTAAGGATGACAACAAGGCTGTAGACTATGCCGATGGTTCGATTACTCAGAATACAAGAGTTTCTTATCCAATCGATCATATTAATAATATTGCCGAGCCATCAATGGGAGGAATTCCTCAAAACATTTTCTTTCTTACCTATGATGCCTTTGGCGTTTTACCTCCCATAAGCCGTCTGACGGTGCCCCAGGCGATGTATCATTTCATTTCAGGATTTACATCGAAAGTTGCGGGTACTGAGGCAGGTGTAACTGAACCTCAAACAGCCTTCAGTGCATGCTACGGAGCTCCTTTCTTGCCGCTTCATCCCTTCAAATATTCTAAGATGCTGGGTGAAAAGATTGAGGAATCAGGTGCAAGAGTTTGGCTGGTAAATACTGGACTAAGTGGTGGAGTGTATGGTGTGGGGAAACGAATGTCTTTGCCTTATACACGAAGTTTAATTAGTCAAGCCTTAGATGGATCCCTGGATAGTGGAGAGTTTATGATCGATGAATTTTTCGACATGGAAATACCCATGGCTGCAGGTGAAGTTCCTGCTAATATCTTAAACCCTATTAATACCTGGACCTCTAAAGAGGAGTATGCCAAGACAGCTAATCGTTTGATCAAAGCGTTTGAAAGCAACTTTAAAAAGTTTCAAGCGGCTTGCTCTGATGAAATTTGTGCAGCAGCACCCAGGGTGAAATAAATTGAATCCAATATAATGCTCGAAGGAGTAAATGCTTTATTTTATACAAGTGATTTAAGCTCCAACGAGTGTGTAATCGAAGGTCAAGAAGTAAAGCATATTACCAAAGTCCTGCGTAAACAAGAGGGGGATTCGATTTTTCTAACCGATGGAAAGGGCAACATTGCCCAAGCCACGATTCATAAGGTTGGAAAGCAACAGCTAGCCCTTGAACCTAAAGCAGTCACAAAAGTGCCTCGGATAGACCCGCAAGTGACCTTAGCTTTTTCAGTATTAAAGCAACCTTCGAGAATGGAATGGATGGTTGAAAAGGCAACCGAGTTTGGCGTCAGAGCATTTCAACCTTTGCTTAGCGCCCATTGTATTCGAAGTCAGTTTAATGCAAAGAGGCTTGAGTCTGTGGCACTCAGCGCGATGAAACAGTCTCTTCAATGCTACTGTCCAGAGATTTATCCCATTCAATCTTTTGAATCCTTTGTAAAAAGTGATTCAGATTCTATTCGGCTTATGGCCTACACGCCTGAGCGAAAAAAGTCTTTTCAAAGCACTTGGCCTGCGCTATCGGACGCCAAAAAGATCACTGCTATTGTTGGCCCAGAGGGTGGATTTACAAAAGATGAAGCAAAGCTCGCATTAGATTGCGAATTTTCATGGGTGTCTTTGGGCCCAAACCGTCTTCGAGCGGAATCAGCCTCGCTTGCCATTGTCCAACAAATCAATGTATTTTCCAAGCTGTCATGAAAAGAGCATTAAAGGTTTTAGGGGTGATGTATTTATGGATAGGTTTGGCGTCCTTCTGTATACAGTCTTTATCTGCCCAATCCTCCTTTTCAATTGCCTTGCTTACCTATAATGGAGGAGGAGATTGGTATGCTAATCCCAGCGCCTTACCCAATTTGGTTGCCTTTTGTAATCAAGAGCTAAATACCAATATTGATCAAACGATTGCAGAAGTCAATCCGGGGGATCAGGCAATTTTCAATTTCCCATTCATTCATATGACGGGTCATGGAAATGTGACCTTTTCTGCTCAAGAGAGAGAAAACTTGCGAACTTATCTCAATAACGGGGGCTTTTTACATATTGATGATAACTATGGAATGGATCCTTTCGTGCGGCGAGAGATTCAACAGCTCTACCCTGATAAGATTCTAAAACCTGTTCCTATAAACCATCCGATTTACACTACATTTTATTCTTTTCCCGAAGGCTTACCGAAAATCCATGAGCACGATGGAAAGCCCGCGGAGGCCCTTGGAATTTTTGTTGAGGGTGAGTTGGTATTATTGTATACCTATGAGGCTGATCTTGGTGACGGGTGGGAAGATGCTGATGTGCATGGAGATAGTGAGGAACTCCGTCAAAATGCGTTGAAAATGGGGGCCAATATTTTGGGCTATGCCTTGACGGGCGGTTATTGAGCCATCCCAACTTCTTGCTGCCATCCAACGATCTTAGCCGTTCGTCTTTTCATAACAGCGATTGCTTCTTCCCGACTTGAAAAGGCCCCATCGATGTTTACTAAGTGATCGGCGAGCTTATCGTAATTCTTGCGCATCAGATTAAACCATACTCCTCCAAACTCGATACCCTCAAAGACCATGGCTTGATGTTTGGCGTAGGTGGCGCGGTTGTCCAACAAGTGGTTTGGATGTTCTGTCCAGTGAAGATTCGGTTTTACGTGATGGCTAATATGGTATCCATCGTTCCAGCAGTTGTGATTGTATTGGTGATTAATGCAGGTCACGCTGTTTTTGTATTCATTCCCTGGGTCTTCTGGATCAACAAAGGCATGTTGTGCCCAGTTTCCAAGCATCATGGTAATACGTGTCGTAACAAAAGGCAGAATAAAGACAAAAAGCGTTGCCCAGAAATTCACAAAGCATAGCCCGACTACAGATCCAATGTAAAGGAGCTCTCCAAGAATGGCTTGGTTTCTTATTTTTCTGCGACTCTCACCAATCTTGTTAAAGTAGATTACCAAGCGAACCACCCCAAAAAGAAGAAAACTAAACAAGTATTTGGCAAAGTCTCTTCCGCTATCGCGTTTAAAAGGCATAGTTGTACTATCGTCGTCAGGTAAATTACCTTCAAGATGATGCATGGCTATGTGGTGTGCAAAGTACGTCTCAGGACTCTGTCCCATAAAGGGTCCTAAAATCCATGGCAAAAATTTATTCCAGACCTTATAATCCGTTTTAAACCAAGGTCTATGGCTTGTACAATGGAGCATCAGCCCGAAGGGACTCTTATTTTTCATGGTGATTAACAACGTGTATACCACAGCAGTGGGCCAAAAGAGCCAGGGTATTTGAGCGAAACCATACATAATCACCACGCAGGGGAATACAATGGCAAGGAGTTTCATGGTGAGGTAAATAAATGGGAGGTCTCTAGGGTCTCGCATTCTTTTTAACCAAAATGAATCAAAACGGTTTGGGTTGGTTTTGACTGTATAGGTCTTGTCGGTGAGTTGGGCCGGAAATGTTCGTAACTGTGCCATAGCGTAAAAATCGTCAATACTTAGGCTAAAACCAAAAAGCGGTAAAAGTCTTGACAATCAAAACGTACCTTTAGTCAACAACAACGGATTATTTGTGCTATGGAATATAGAAGATTAGGAAAATCAGGGCTTCAAGTAAGTGCTTTGTCTTTAGGGAGTTGGCTCAATTTTGGAAAATTTATTGATGCTAAAATGGCCAAAGAGCTAATGGTCTATGCTTACGATCATGGTATAAACTTTTTTGATAATGCCGAGGTCTATGCAAGAGGCAAATCTGAGGAGGTTATGGGCCAAATTTTAAACGATGTATCCTGGGATCGCTCAACCTATGTTGTATCAAGTAAGGTGTTTTGGGGCGGAAAGGATCCTGAATCGATGGCATGGCCCAATCACAAAGGGCTAATGCGCAAGCATGTAGTGGAAGCTTGTGATGCCGCATTACGCCGTTTACAAGTCGATTATCTCGATCTATTCTTTTGTCACAGACCAGATATTCATACTCCAATTGATGAGACTGTTTGGACAATGCATAATCTGATACAACAAGGAAAGATTTTGTATTGGGGAACTTCTGAATGGACTAGTCAACAGATTACAGAAGCGCACTATGTGGCAGAACGCTATAATCTGATTGGTCCAACGATGGAACAACCGGAGTACAACATGTTTAATCGAAGTAAGGTAGAATTAGATTATCTACCGATCTACCGACGATTTGGCTTAGGGACTACCATATGGTCTCCTTTAGCGTCCGGTCTACTTACAGGGAAATACATAGACCAAGTGCCTAAAGGCAGTCGTCTGGATCAGGAGGGCTTTGACTGGCTTCGCGAACGAACGCTTGGAGATGAAGATAAAATGGCAAAAGTGGTAAAATTGCATGGCTTAGCTCAAGAAAGGGAGCTTTCTCTTACACAACTTTCTATTGCATGGTGTCTTAAAAATCCCCATGTTTCTACGGTGATATTAGGGGCAAGTAAGCTTAAGCAGTTGCAAGAGAACATTCAATCCTTAGAAATACTTCCTCGATTGACAGACGAGCTTATGGAAGCTATAGATGATGTGTTAGGCAATAAGCCTCAAGAGCCTTCTTACTAAAAAGCTGTAAGCCTTTCCAAAAGCGCTACTTAGAGCGTTACCGCAATATTGATGTGGTTGTTAAGGCATTCGACGAAACCGTCCTGAATATCAAAGCTTGTGTCTTTGCCGTCGTGTTTCACACGAATTGAACCCTTTTCTAATGAAGCCATAATGGCTGCGTGGTTGTTGAGAATCTCAAACGACCCGCTCGTTCCAGGGAGTTTCACGCCTTCAGCACTTCCCTCAAAAAGCACGGATTCTGGTGTCATGATGCGAACCGTCATGATTTAGGCATTTGCAGTTTCAGCTAACATCTGCTCGCCAGCTTCAATAGCCTCTTCAATCGTTCCTTTCAAGTTGAAGGCTGCTTCAGGAATGTGGTCAAGTTCTCCATCCATGATCATATTGAATCCTTTAATGGTATCCTTGATGTCTACAAGAACTCCCTGCATACCTGTGAACTGCTCGGCTACATGGAAAGGCTGAGAAAGGAATCGCTGCACTTTTCGCGCTCTGAAAACAGATAGTTTATCTTCTTCGCTTAATTCATCCATACCAAGAATGGCAATAATATCTTGAAGCTCTTTGTAGCGTTGAAGAATGGCTTTTACGCGTTGGGCACAATCATAGTGCTCATCGCCTACAATTGAACGCTCCAAAATTCTTGAGGTGGAATCCAATGGATCAACCGCTGGATAAATACCCAAAGAAGCGAGTTTACGACTCAATACAGTGGTTGCATCAAGGTGCGCAAATGTCGTTGCAGGTGCTGGATCTGTTAAGTCATCTGCAGGTACATATACCGCTTGCACCGATGTAATCGAACCCCGTTTTGTAGAGGTAATTCGTTCTTGCATTAGTCCCATCTCTGTGGCAAGCGTTGGCTGATATCCAACCGCTGAAGGCATACGTCCAAGAAGGGCCGACACCTCAGATCCCGCCTGTGTGAAACGGAAGATATTATCTACGAAGAATAGGATATCACGTCCTCCAGCATCTCCTTCATCTCCATCACGGAAATGCTCAGCTACTGAGAGTCCTGAGAGGGCAACACGAGCACGTGCTCCTGGAGGCTCATTCATCTGACCAAATACAAGGGTTGCCTGAGACTTAGCCAATTCGTCCATATCTACTTTGCTGACGTCCCAACCTCCTTCGTGGAGTGACTTTTCAAATTCTTTTCCGTATCGGATAACGCCAGATTCAATCATTTCTCGTAAAAGATCGTTCCCTTCACGAGTTCGTTCTCCAACTCCTGCGAAAACAGATAGTCCTGAGTGAGCTTTTGCAATGTTATTGATCAATTCCATGATCAAAACGGTCTTACCTACACCAGCTCCTCCGAAGAGACCAATCTTACCTCCCTTTGAATAAGGCTCGATGAGGTCAATGACCTTGATTCCTGTATAAAGTACTTCAGACTCTGTGGAGAGATCTTCATACTTAGGTGGCTTCCGGTGGATGGGCATCCCATCTTTTTTATCAAGAGGTTCGCCAATACCATCAATCACATCACCCACAACATTAAAGAGACGGCCGCGAATGGCTTCTCCTTTTGGCATTTTAATAGGTGCTCCCGTATCGGCAACCTCCATACCCCGTGTCAGTCCTTCAGTTGCATCCATAGCTATGCAACGAACACTATCTTCTCCAAGATGCTGCTGACATTCAAGAATGACTTTTTCATTACCACTTTTGATAACTTCTAATGCATTAAGAATTTTAGGTAGGGCATTGTCTGATCCTTCGAATCGAACGTCGACTACTGGGCCGATAATAGAGATAATTTTGCCGTGATTTGCCATAATTTCTGACGATGTTATTTTTAATGTTGCTCAAAGGTAACTTACCCTGTGTTCTATTCAAAGTAGAAATGCACAAAATTGCTGTACTCAATAATGAACTTGCTCGATATTACCCATGCGGATAAAAATATAGGTTCAGTGGTCGCTGAAGTTTTGCTACCCTTGCCGCTGGGTACTGCTTTGTCTTATGCTGTTCCGATCTTATTAGAAGACAGGATTAGCGAAGGTTCCATTGTCTTGGTTCCTTTGGGAAGGCGCAAGGAGTATGCCGGGCTTGTGCTGAGTTTAAGCGGTGTGGAAAAAAACACTAAGCACGAGATTAAACCCATTAAGCAAATCATTTATCCGGGCCAATGGAGTACTTCAAGTCAGCTTGAACTTTGGCGCTGGATGGCAGCCTATTACATGGCTAATCTTGGGGATGTAATGCAAGCGGCATTGCCAACCCTACTTAAGATTTCTAGCGAAACCCTTTATGTTGCATTAATAGACGATTTGGAATCGATTGAAGATGATGTGAGCTTAGATGATGCTGATACAGAAATCTTACATACACTTACCATTCATGGTCCCCTTGCGCAATCTATGCTGGTCCGCCACACGGGGTTGGCCAATCCGCTATCCTCACTTAAGCGATTAATGAAACTGCGATTAGTGGCAGTTAAAGAATCTTTAGGACAAACCTATTCTCCCAAAAGAGCTATTCGATATCGCTTAACCAAGGACTTGTTGGAGTCCCCGGAGGCTTTTGATAGCGCGTTAGCTCAATTACAACGTGCGCCAAAACAAGAAGAGGCCTTCCTTAAACTAAGTGTTGGACAAAACAGCGAATCCCTTGAAAGCACCGATCAAGGAGCCTTGCCGGACGCGTTGAACAAGGCGGCGTTAAATGCTTTAGCTAAAAGAGGGTGGGTGGAAAAGTATTGGGTCGACCTTAATCGTTTGGAAGAGTCTTATGTTGCCCGTCAGCCTGCAACTTTTGAGTTGTCCTCCGAGCAAGCCTCAGCCTTGGCATCTATTCAATCGATATGGCAGACAAACTCCACTAAAGCTGTTTTATTGCAAGGTGTTACAGGTAGCGGTAAAACCATGTTGTATATAGAGTTGATAAAAGACTGCTTGAGGCAAGGCCGTCAGGCACTTTTTATGTTACCCGAAATCGCGTTGACTACCCAAATGATCCAAAGAATACGGCAATATTTTGACTGTCCTATTGGAGTATATCATTCACGATTTTCTCCTGCCTATCGCGTAGAACTGTACCAGAAGGTTTTACGTGGTGAAATATCAATCATTCTTGGGGCTCGTTCTAGCGTTTTTCTGCCCTATAAAAATTTAGGACTTGTGATTGTAGATGAAGAACACGAGGCATCTTACAAGCAACAAGACCCAACGCCAAGATATCATGGCCGGGATGTAGCTTTGGTTCTTGCCAAACAGCACAAGGCTTCGATTATCTTAGGTTCAGCAACACCAAGCCTTGAAAGTCTTAACAACGTGGTGTTAGGTAAATGGGAGAAGGTGGAAATCAAGAATCGTTTCAACCAATTGGCAATTCCTACACCACAGCTTATCGATCTTGTCGATGCAAAAAAACGGCATCGAGTAAAAGGACGATTTAGTCAGGCATTGATTGAGGCTATAAAGGGCTGTTTAGAACGCAAGGAACAGGTGATTCTCTATCAAAATCGTCGAGGATATGCAACGCTTGCACGCTGTAATACATGCGAATCGACTGCCAAATGTCATCAATGTGATGTGAGCCTAACCTATCACAAGTATTCTGGAAATCTTCGATGTCACTATTGTGGGAGCACGGCTCGCTTAACCTCGCGATGCGCTTCATGTTCTTCTCAACAATGGGAACTCTATGGCTCAGGTACTCAGCGGATTGAGGAAGAAATTGAATCCCTCTTCCCGCAGGCGAGAGTTCTTCGAATGGATAGAGATACTGCTGCTTCGCGTAAGCGCTATGAGGCCATGTTAAAAGGAATTGAGGAATACAAGTATGACATCTTAATCGGTACCCAGTTAATAGGAAAAGGATTAGACTTTCAACGAGTTACATTGGTTGGAGTGCTGGACGCTGATGAAATGTTACATTTCCCAACGTTTAGAAACAATGAGCGCTGTTACAATACGCTAAAGCAATTAGCAGGTCGCGCAGGAAGAGGCCAAAAGGCCGGACAAGTCTTGATTCAGTCACGGCAAGTGGACCATCCCGTGCTCAAGGCACTAACTGAGGGTTCTTGGGAATCCTTTATTGAACATGAGCAATCCGTACGGGAGCAATACAACTATCCGCCTGCGTTTCAGTTTGTAGTTTTTGAGTTTTCTCATAAGGACGTAGAAAAGACAGCCGCTGCCGCTCGATATTTTGCAGCAGGTATGAAAGATCGTTTAGGTGATGACAGCGTTCTTGGTCCATCTCTGCCTCCTATTGAACGGGTGCGCAATACCTACCGACGTGAGGTTATTCTGAAGACTTCGCGTAATTCATCAGCAGCCAAGCAATGGAGGAGCGCTGTTAGGGAGTTAGAGGACTACCGAAAGGCAGAACACGCCATACGGAGTGTTCGAATAAAAATCAATGTTGATGCGGGATAGTTACCTTTGTAGTATGCAACGTATACTGTTTTTCCTTACGCTTGTTTTGGTCTGTCTTCAAGCATGCCAAACAGATGATGGCCTTTCTAGTTTTGATGTAGTCTACACTGTGCGTTTTGAAGCAACCTGGTCCGATTCCACGCATCCTAATGCTTATCCGTCCAATGCTCACTTTAGCCCTTTGGTCGCTTTGTCGCACACTCCAAACTTTTATGTTTTTTTCTCGGGATATCCTGCATCCGCTGGTCTTCGTATTCTAGCTGAAACAGGACAGACAGATAGTATTATGGATGAGTTTTCATATTCTATCAATACAGGCCAGGCCTTGGACGCACAGGTAGGGCCTGATGTCGAAAGCCCTGGACAAGGTGAACTTTCCATTGGAGTAACGTCAACAAGACATGCAGTTACTGTGCTATCGATGATTGCTCCTAGTCCCGATTGGTTTGTCGCAGGGCGAGCTGTACTCTTCGATGCTCAGGATGGCCGATGGTATGACAAGGTTACTATCGATGCCATTAGTCTTGACGGAGGAAGTGACGCAGGAATTGACTTTACTTCGCCCAACATGCCGATGGATTCGGTTTCTGCGGTTTATCCAATAACCAGCGGTCCTTTGATTCAGCCTGGAGATACTCTGGTACAAAACATGGGTAAATTTATTTTTGAGCGCGTCCGGTAATGAATCTTCGAAACCATATTCCCAATGCATGCACACTGCTTAATGCCTTCTCGGGCATGTCGGCTATCTTTTTCTTGAGTCAAGGTGAGATAGATAAAGCCTTGTTTTTTTGGGGAGCTTGTTATGTTTTTGACGGCTTTGATGGGTTGTTAGCTCGTTTTTTAAAAGCAGAAAGTGACTTAGGAAAACAGTTGGATTCTTTAGCTGATGCGATTAGCTTCGGAGCATTGCCCACCTATTTTTTGTTCACACTCTGTAAAGCAGGGGACCTATTGCTTTCACTCGGATGCATCATGTATCTCTTGGGGGTTATTCTCCGCCTTGCTCGATTTAATGTTACAGAAAGTAAAACCATTTTTTTTCAGGGCCTATCGAGTCCATTAGCTGCTCTCTTTGTGGGGTGGGTTGGAATAGGACTATCGCCATTACCTTTAGTTTGTTATCCTCTTTTTGCAGGACTATTGGCCTTTTTAATGAATGCTCCACTTCCTTTGCTTAAAACCAAGGGGTTTCAGCATGTTCCAAAACCTTTTTTGATATTGGCAGGATTTGTTTTTGTGCTCGCGATGGGTCTACAAGTACTGTTCGAAACTTCATTACTTCTACCCCTTGGACTCTTGTTATATTTACTTTTGAGTTTAACTACTTTTCATCGATTAAAAGATAAATCATGACCTTCACTACACACGTTGAGATCCTACCTCATCCAGAATTACTAGACCCTCAAGGAAAAGCGGTTTTGTTAGGGCTGTCAAATTTGAATATTACGGCGATCGAAGATGTGCGCGTGGGTAAGCATATTGTGTTAACCATCGAGGCTGATTCCATGCAAGAGGCGGATGCTTTGGCTAAAGAAGCTTGTGAAAAGCTACTAGTCAACCCTATTATGGAACGCTATTCCTATGAAGTCACAGAAGGCTAGCCTTTACCTGGTTCCCACTCCAATAGGCAATCTCGGAGATATTACCCTAAGGGCCATAGATGTGCTAAAGTCGGTGGACTTTATCTTAGCAGAGGATACTCGTCAAACAGGCAAATTGTTGAAACATTTGGATATACAAAAAAAGGTATATTCCCATCATAAGTTTAACGAGCAAGCGTCTACAAAAGGCATTTTAGATCTATTAGACCAAGGAAACTCCTGCGCACTAGTTTCTGATGGAGGGAGCCCTTGCATCAGCGATCCAGGGTTTTATCTGAGTCGTGCATGTATTGACAAGGGATTGCGGATTGAGGCCTTGCCTGGGCCTACGGCTTTTGTACCAGCACTCATGTTATCAGGCCTTCCAATGCATCAATTTGTCTTTGAAGGTTTTCTGCCAGTGAAAAAAGGACGAAAAACAAGATTAGAGCAGTTAAAGTCTGAATATCGGACCATGATTTTTTATGAGTCGCCTCATCGTTTGTTAAAGACATTAAGCCAATTTGTTGAAATATTTGGCCCCACACGACGCATCTCGGTGAGCCGAGAGCTCACCAAGATGTACGAAGAAACCCAGCGCGGCACAGCGGAGGAAGTCTTATCCGTCTTTCAAGGCCGCGATGCCGTCAAAGGAGAATTCGTAGTCATCGTCGAGGGCTGCTAGGCAGCCGGCACAGAAACCCGTTGTACAAGAAGCCAGTCCTCAATTTGTATTTCGGTAGAAGTTCGCGTCTTGTCTTCACTGTCTTTATAAGTGCTCTGAACAAGCTTTCCAAGAATAGCTACTTCATCACCTTTATTGACATATTCAAACAAATTGCTCGCTGTCTTCCCCCAAGCAATTAATGTGTGCCATTGTGTGCGCTCCTGTCTTTCTCCTTTTGAATCCGTGAAAAATTCGTGGACAGCAAGGCGAAAGCGAATGAGTTTTTTATTGCCTTCAAACTCTTTAAATTCTGGGGTGTTTCCAAGCCTACCAATAACTTGAACTTGATTGCGTAATCGATTCATAACATAAAATTTTTAGGTGAACAATGCCTCGAATGTAGCTGAGGATATTCGCTGAAATCGAATGATGAAGTATTACGTCTAGTTGGGTGTAGATTGGGTTATTTTCCGATGGAATTCAGATTTATCCTGTAGAACATAGATATTTCTCCGGTCTCGACATTAAAGTTTTTTACTTCGATGTAGGGATTTTCTTCATCAAAAAACACATCAAGTATAGGTGCGTTGTGTAAAGTGACATCGGGTCCTTCTACTCGATTAGGGGCTCGTCCTGGGCGTTCATTTTTGTTAATACCCGCTGCCATGATTTCATAGGTCTTATAGCCTACATTTCTCGGACTTTCTAGTACCTCAACATAGTGTTGATCGCCGGTCAGAAAAAGTACCGGTGCATTTTGGCTTTCAATAAGCTCCATCAAGCGCTTCCTACTTTTTCCCAGCCTCACCATGGCCTCCCATCGCATCGGACGATTGATAAGAATTTGATAACCACAGGATATAAAACGCAAGTCAACATCATCTTGTCGCAGGGCTTGCGCCAAAAATTCCCATTGATTTTCTCCTAGAGCGTCAGCATTTCTTCCAGGTTTATCCCTGTTATAGCGACCATCTAACTGAATAAATTGTATGGTTTTGCCATTAAAGGAGAATTGTTTAGCGTAATAGACTCCATCTTGTGAGCTAGGAATTTCGGCTTCTAATTCCCAAAAAGCACGATGAATATCCTTTGATTTTTCTTTTAAACTATATTCTTTTCCGGCATTGTTAAGTCCATAGTCATGATCATCCCAAGTGACAACAAACGAGGATATATCCTTTAAAGCGGCAAATCCTTCTTTTTCTCGTAGAATTTCTAACTGGTCGATAATATGCTGGGAGTCGTCCTTTGTATCGGCATAAACATTATCTCCAATCCATACGGTAACATCTGGCTGAAGTACTTCAGCGATATAAGGTAGAGCAGGAGCCGGAGCATGTTGATTATGGCATCCAATCATGGCTATTCGGGCATCAGCATTTCCTTTTTCATTTTGCGCATTGACCTCGAAGAACGAAGCACTGGCAACATAGAGGGTGATTAGAAAAAAACAATATCGTTTCATACAGGTATAAAATCTAGATTAAAAGGTTTGATTAAATCCAAAAACCAAACGTGGATAAAGGTTTTGATTTCCAGTGCCTGGGTCGGACACCCAAAAGGGACAATCTAGGCGAAAGGTGAAGGGCTTAAGGTTGTAAAGTTTAAAGAAGCGCTTCCATGTCAGGGAAAGACCTAACCCAGCATCGGCATAGACTTTAGACCAGTTTCTATCACGAGAGGATGGGTCACTATTAATAAGACCAGCATCCGCAAAGAGGTATACATTGGCATCGTAGTTTCTTCGCAGTTTGCTATTCTTGATGCTTATCAAACGATCAAAGCTCAATTCTGACGTAAGACTTACGCCTGACCTTCCAGAGAGTAATCGTTGTCCGTTTTCATCGGTTACTAAGCGACCCGCATATCCACGAAGATTTAAGCCTCCTGCATAATGAAAGCCGGTCGTGGCATTGGCTTGATAGGGGCCAAATTCTTGCCCTGGATAAAACACAATACTGCGTACGAACTTGTTTTCCATCATGGATTCAGGATTGCCACCGGCTAAGTACACGGCACTTTCTGGCGGGGTACTGCCAAAACCAAATCGACTGTATAAACGATTCTTCCAGTCAAATTTCCCCATTTTCATATGGTCGGTAAAGCTTGCTTCGAGGTATTGATAGTTCCAGTCAGGAGTCATAGATATTCTTCCTGAAAGTTTGAGTTGACTCTTTCCTGGTCGTGCTTTGCGGAAGTCTTCGGAGGTGTATTGTAGGTTAAGTCCAGCATTCCATGTACCGCTAGTCCACCAAGCACCTTGCTCTGGGTTTTGAAGGTAGGACAAGTCCTCTTCATTGGGCCTAATCATGGCAAAACCTTCTAACCTGAGCGTTCCTTTTCCGTGCAGTTCTTTTTGAATTCCAAGGCGTTGATCAACAAGTCCATCAAGGTATTTTGACTTGACATAAGCGGTAGCACCCTCCATAAACTCATACACTGGGGTAGCGTAGGAGAGTCTGTAGTTGATCGATTGGTATGCTCTTCGATTGTTTAAGAAAGCTGGAGCACCCTGATAAGACCGATTTATGGTCGGCCAAGACAGATTTCCCCAAACCGTAAAATCAAAGAAGCGTTTACGGCGCATGTAATCCCCTTCTAAATGAAGCCCGAATTTTAGTCCATCTACACCATTCCACCATACCTCGGGCCGCCATTCCATGATATAATGTTTACGGCTTGGATAATTATAAACATGGCTATTGAATCGCCAAATGGTATTTCCATTAAGGCGATTATCAAACGCATTAATATCGGCTAAGCGGTTCGTTGTATCAATCGTCGCATTGGCCAGTTTATCCTCAAGTTCTACAGTAAAACTATAGGTTGGATGGAGCTTATCCCATCCCGTCCACTTGGGAAGTATAGTCGCTTCCGTTGATTTTTCAAAATATTGGTTTGGAATATGAAAATCATAGGTGGTGCCCGATTTATCCTGAAGTTGAAGATCGATGGGCATTTGCATTCTCCCATGACGCTCTAGCGTAATGGTATAGGTGTTAGCCTCGGATTCTTTTTTAGATGAAATGCTGTAATCGATGCTCTTATTTGTTTCAATCCATTGATCAAAAAACCAGTTTAAATCAACGCCTGTGAAGTCAATGATGGAGTGTCTAAAATCTTCTGGATAAGGATGGGCATAGGACCACTGGTCAAAATAATGTTGCATCGCTGCCAAAAACAAAGAATCACCCAGGACGTATTGCAAATTATAGAGCATAACCGCTGTCTTGTAGTACACATGACCATAGCCGCCGCCATGACGTAATGCCCCATCAAATCCATCACTATGCGTGTTGAGCTGAGGGTCCTGCCCGAGGGTGGCATCCATCATATATCCAATGTATACCTCCCCTTCACGAGCTTCTACAGGCTCCCTAAATTTTCTGAGATATGGCGTGGGGGGTGTATTTCTCACATAATCAACTCCGTCGATGGCCTCAAGACCCCAAGCCGTCAAAAATTGAGTAAACCCTTCATCCATCATGGCTCGGTAGGTTTCATTATTGGCGACCATTCCATAGAACCAATTATGCCCCACTTCATGAACTAGGAGGTCTCGATATCCAGGGTCTTTATCGCCATCTAAGGTGAGCATGGGGTACTCCATGCCATCGCGCGCATCAGCTACAATCATTTTTGGATAACCATACATGCCAATATCTTCAGAGAATACTTGAATGATGGCTGCGGTATATTCCGCTGCATTTTGCCATCGACTACTGTGGGGCTCTTGACAAAGGGCATAGGTTTTAACTCCTTGCCACTCCGATTCACCTATCCGATAATGTGGGTTTGCAGTGAAGGCAAAATCATGCACATTCTCGGCGTAGTAATGCCACTGCTTGCGCTCGCCATCAACGTACGGAATAATGACCGAAGGCGCTTCGCCCCATGGCTTATCCTTGAAGTTTTCAATATCAAGTTTTGCTCTGAGTTCTGCAGGTAAGACTTCATCGCGGTTTTGCAAAAAACCGGTTGCTCCTACTATATAGTTCGAGGGAAAGTCTAGCGTAACATCAAAGGTTCCAAAGTCTCCATAAAATTCTCGGCTGAGGTGCTGATCAACATTCCATCCAAATTTCTCATCATATACAGCGATTCTTGGATACCAGTGTGCGCCATTAAATTGAATGGCCCCATATGAGTTAAACAGCTTCATTCGACGACGACTGCTACCAAAGCCATAGAAGGTTTGAAAATCAAAACTTAGGGTAATTCCTTCATTGGGAAGCAAGGGCTCATTGAGGTATACAAACAAAATGGTGTTGTCCATGGAAGTATCTACGACATCTCCATTAACCCTCAAATTGCTTACAACCGTTCCAAGTCCCATTTCCTCATAGTCGCTGTAAATGGGATCAACGCCATTATTTTTTTGAAGATTATCATAATATGCTCCGGGCTGAAAGGCATTTTGATACAGATGAAATGCCACCTGATCAAGGGTGTCTGGTGAGTTATTGGTATAAACCAACTCCGTGTTAGCCTGAATGAAGTAACGTTTTTCGTCAATACGGGCTGTCATAGTATAATGCACATCTTGTTGCCAATACCCCGGTTTTATGGATTTGTTTTTCCAGTAGTTTGGGTTGGATTCACTGGAAAAAGAGTTGGGGCCAGCATTCGGATTATAATCCTGACCAACTGAATACTCAACGGCTAGAAATGTAAGGGCAAGAAGGAAGTATTTATGTAGACAGCGCATAATAATTGACTCTTAGTAAACCAACACAAGGTAAACAATGCCAGATTCACCAGAAAACAGATTGTGTAGAATTCAACGGGCCATCGAACTACAGGCGGTGGAAGGTATAGGCTTGGTTTACGCGCGCCGACTTTGGGAGCTTTTAGGCCCTTTACAGCACTGGGAAGATGTTGATTTTAACCAACTTCAGCACAAACAACGTCATGCTTGGCATAATCGACTTGTAATGCTTGAACGTCAAAGTTATGCCAATCGTCAACTCGATATTGTGAATCGCCATGCATGGCAAGTGGTGTTGATTGATGATAAGGACTATCCTCCGTACTTACGTCATTTGGTTGATGCCCCGTTGTTTTTGTTTGTTAAGGGTAATCGTTCACACCTTTTACGGCAGCATATTGCCCTTGTAGGTACGCGAAAGCCATCAGAAGAGGGGCTATCGGTTTGTGCAGAGCTTGTTCAATCGATTGCCATCTCAGGTTGTAAAAATAGGTTGAGTATCGTTAGTGGTCTCGCCCGAGGTATTGATGCCCAGTCTCACAGAACATCTCTTTCTGAAGGTCTTTGTACCCTTGCCATTTTAGGGAATCCGCCTCAGCACATCTATCCACCCGAGCACTTTGATTTAGCGGATAAAATCGTGGATAATGGAGGACTTCTTGTTACCGAATTTTTGCCTGATGTGATTTCACGTCCTTATCACTTCGCGCAAAGAAACCGCGTGATTGCTGGAATGTCTAGATTAACGATTGTCGTTGAGAGTGCGCTAAAAGGGGGAGCGCTGATTACGGCAAGAAGAGCCTATGAAGAAAATCGTGATGTTTTTGCCGTGCCCGGTCGATGCAGGGACAAGAGCAGTCTAGGATGCAACTATTTGATTGCTCAGAATATAGCTCAACTCATCGAATATCCCCAAACATTTTGGTCGTCTTATGTATCGCGTATACAATATGGTGTCATGGAGGACAGCACAATATTAAGTGTCGAGTCCCAGGCAGTATTAGACCATATTGCGCAATGTGGTAAAGTAAGTTTAGAAGCCATGGTCAATACGTTTGGCACAAGTTTTCCTGTGTGTGAAACCTTATTGGAATTGGAAACCGCGAGAATTGTATCTTTCCATAAAGGCGGATATTATTCAATCCATGCACCATAAGCGTCATTCACGTAATCTTCTCTTACTCCCCTTATCGCTTTTCTATGCGATGGGTGTTGCCCTACGCGATTTAGCCTTTCGGTGGGGAATCAACTCCATAATGGATTATGAAATGCCCATTATTGGTGTAGGCAATTTGACAGCAGGCGGAAGTGGCAAAACGCCTCATACTTATTATCTATTACAACACTTCACACAACGCGGTCTCCCCACTGCGTATATAAGTCGAGGATATGGTAGAAAAAGTACAGGCTATCGAGAGGTGAGTATACAATCCAATGTAGACAACAGCGGCGATGAGGCCTTATTAGCCAAACACAGATTCCCACAAAGTAGGGTAGTGGTATCCGAAAGCAGAAGCCAAGCCATTCCCGATCTATATCATGGCAGACCAGCTCACCAAGTAACTCTATTGGACGATGCCTTTCAGCACAGGAGTATTAAGCCAGGACTTCAGATTTTACTAACTCGATATGATTTGCTTTTTTGTGATGATTTTTTGTTGCCCTACGGCAGGTTGCGGGAGTTTCGAAGTGGTTACCATCGGGCAGATATCATGGTAGTTACCAAGTGCCCTGAACATTTAACAATTGATGAGCAGGCGATCATTCGTGATCGACTGCGTCCACTGTCCTATCAATACGTCTGCTTTACAACCACAGACAACATATCCCCTTATGGGGTGACATCTAGCGGTGCAGCGAGAATTTCTGAGTATGAAAAGCCTTTGTTGGCAATAGCTGGACTTGCCGACAACAACGATTTTTTTGATTATATGCGCATGATGAATGATTCGGTCATATGTCGAGGATTTCAAGACCACCATGCTTTTACAGCCTATGATATTGAGTCCATTCTATCGACAATTCGTCATCTTGAAACGGAAAGCAGTCTTATTATAACTGATATTCATACAACAGAAAAGGATTTGATGCGCCTTAAGCCGCACATACATCTTTTTGAAAAAAGAGGTATACGTCTTGTTGTACATCCTATTGAAGTTCGAGATGTCACACTTGGTGGCCCTTTGCTTCTCGACTTGGTAGATCATTATGCTGATTATGCCGTGAAGCAGGCAATCAATGCTTTCCCAGTACCGCCATCTCCTGATTCTTAGAAATTCATTGACCTTAGGGTAGAGCTACTAACCTTTCAAAGCGTATTTTTAAACTATGGATTTGTATACTCAGATTGAAGAAACAAGACAATGGCTGGAAAAGAATATAGAGATTAAGCCGAAATGGGGTATTATTCTAGGCAGTGGACTTGGTGGATTGGTTCGTTTAATCGAAAATGCTCAACGCATTGAGTACACGGATATTCCGCACTTCAAGACTTCTTCTGTAAAGGGACACCAGGGGGCTCTAATCTTTGGTCAACTCGAAGGAGTGGACGTAGTCTTAATGGCGGGTAGACTTCACTATTATGAGGGGCATTCCATGAAAGAAGTTACCTATCCAGTGCGCGTTATGAAAGCACTTGGATGTCATTCTGTTGCGGTTTCAAATGCTGCAGGTGGTGTTCAAGAAGGAATGCGGGTAGGAGATTTAATGATTATCAATGATCATATCAATGCCACACCTGAGAGTCCATTGCGCGGAGTTAATGATGACCGACTTGGCCCTCGATTTCCGGAAATGATTGAACCATATGATAGGGAATACATCAACACTGTACAGGGTATTGCTAAGGAAGAATCGATCGATGTGAAGGAAGGCGTTTATTATGGGTTGTCGGGACCAACTTTCGAAACGCCCGCAGAATATCGAATGATTTATCGATTGGGAGGTGATGCAGTGGGTATGTCTACTGTTCCCGAAGTCGTTGTTGCTCGGCACGGTGGTATGCGCGTTTTTGGCTTATCGGTTATTACAGATATCGGATATCCTCCAGAAAACGTCGAGCACGTTGATCATGAATATGTTTTGAAAGCAGCCCAAGAAGCTGGGTATCGGGTAGAAACGCTCTTTCGTGGTTTGATCCGTATACATGGTTAAAGGGTATTGCAATAGATTATTGCTTTTTATAAGCATAGTATGTTGCAGCACTTCGTATGGTCAGCGTGAGGCAGGTTTAGAGACGGATAGTTTTTTTTACAGCACTGAGCCCTGGAAAGTCCTTTCGATAGATACCTCCTTGTCAAGTATTTACAATTTTGATTTTGCTTCGGCCTTTAACAGCCCTACAATCGACTTGGGAAATACAGGAAGTCCGCTGTATGATTTAAGTATGCAGGTTCAGCCTGCCATGCAAAACTTAGAATGGCGCAGTCATGCCCACGGCCTATCAGCCTACAGGATGCCATTAGATTCTATTCAGTGGTACAAAACAAAAAAACCGCTCTCGCAGATTGCCTATGCGATTGGTGCTGAGCGTCAAAATGTATTCAGTGCGCAACATAGTCAACGGGTCAATCTAGGCTTGGATTATGGCCTTTCCTTCTACCGTATGTCATCTATAGGGTATTACCCCGAAGAAGAGACACGCAATGCCGCCTTTTCTCTTTACAATCGTTGGGCCTCAAATAACGGTCGCTATTCGGGAAATCTCACGATGAACTTCCATCGACTTCGTAGAAAAGCGAATGGAGGAATTCAAGAAGATTTCATCGGTAACGATAGCTTAAGGCTAAGCTCTCCTAGTTTGTATACGCCTGTGCTTGATAATGCTATTCAAAGTGATCGTGGGTTTGGAATCTGTTTAGAAAGTCATCTAAACTTTGGATTGAAAACAATGAGAAAGATTAATGACTCGCTCCAAGTCTCCGATTTTCAAGTACAAAGTCTTTTAGGACATAGGCTTACTTTTTCTACTTGGTCAAATCTCTTTGAAGACCCGAAAAATGGCGATGACACTCTGTATTATTCAAGATATGCTTGGCTTGATTCAGACACTTTTCGTTTGAGTTATCAGTCCAAGGTGTTGGAGAATAGTTTCTTTTGGCGTCGATATCTAAAGAATAAAGGACTTTTTGATGTTGAGGCAGGCCATCGTTACATACCATGGAGTTTGCAAGGAATAGATCAAAAGTTTCATGAAAGTTTTGCTCAAATTCGATACGTACTTCAAGGAAATCGTTGGTCCTGGGAAAACAAGGCGCAACTCATTTTTTCAGGCTATCAAAGAGGCAGTCAGCATCTTTTCTCACAATTCCATCTTAAGACTTCTTCAGGCTTTGTAAACGTTGAGACTTCTTTTATTCGCCGTGTTATGAACCCCGTCGATCGTCTTGCCGACCCTAGTTACACGGGAGGTTTCCAGGTGAACTCGAGGCCCATGACCTTTGAGGGTAGATTAACCTATGGTCTTGGGGATAAATTAGTTCTGGCAGGGCACTACATTCTTGATCAGAACGCTGTTTTGGTAGATAGCAACCGGCTCACCTTTCAGTTTAATGGTTCTGTTCATCGTCTTGCTGGAAGTCTTTCGTACAGCTTCAGTGCATTTAAGGGCTGGTTAAACTGGGATGCTTTGTTAGGTGCACAGATGACGTCAGAAGATGTTTTTATCATGCCCACTTTGTATACTCGCCATAGAATTTATGCCGAGCAAACCCTTTTTCAATCAAGGCTCATTCTAAACTTGGGCGCTCAGATAACTTGGAATACAGCTTTCCCCCGAATGACCTATGATCCTTATCTATCCCGGTTTGGACTACCTGTGAATGAGGAGGCAAGTGCCATGCCACCAAGACTTGAAGCCTTTCTTGGAATTAAAGTCAGTCACATGAGAGTTTTTGTGAGAGCACAATACCTCAATCAGTACTTAGGGCCTACAGGATATTATGGCATTGCACAGCATCCTGCTCGACCTAGAAATTACACGGGTGGGCTCGTTTGGCGGTTTTTTGAATGAAGAAAAAATCCAAGTAATCTTCTCTACGTCTTCTGTTCTTTTTTCTCTGCAGCAGGGAAGAGCACATTGTTGAGTATTAGGCGGTACCCTGGAGAGTTTGGGTGGTTTTTTAACTCTGTCACAGGATCCCCAACATAGTGTCGGTAATCCTCCGGATCATGACCACCATACCATGACCACATCCCCAAGCCAAATTTACCGTGAATGTAACGAGCCTCTCCAAAGGCATCGTTTTCAGCAAGAATGGTGACATTGGATTTTAGTCTAGATTTTCGAAAGGCTGTTGTCTGCCCCATAAAGCCTTTTATAATGCGTGTATGGCATTGGGTGAGCATGGTGGGAATTGGGTCCCATTTCGCCGAAAAGTTAAACAATGAAAAGTAATCTATCTCTTGTGGCACTTGTCGTTGGAAGTTGGCATCAATGTCAGAGTACTCATATTCCATAGGATTGGTGCGGAGGTTAAAATCTTTAAAGGCTAATGTCTTGGAAAAATCAAGTTGGCTTTGTGCGTTGGGAGCCATCGGATCGCCATCAAACATAGATTCACAGATATCGGTGTTTTGCGCGGCTAAGGCAATGTCATAACTGTCGGTTGCCGAACACATAGCAAACATATATCCTCCGCCAGCCATAAAGGCAGAAATCTTCTTTACGACGGCAAGCTTGAGTTGAGATACCTTACCATGCCCATGTTTATGGGCTGAGGCTTCCATTTCAGCCACTTCTTCTTTATACCACGCTTGGTTTCTGTAGGATGCATAAAACCGACCATACTGCCCCGTAAAGTCTTCGTGGTGAAGGTGTAGCCAATCATAAAGTAGAAGACGTTCATCTAAAATCTCATCGTCATACAGCACGTCATAGGGTATTTCGGCATAGGTAAGGACAAGCGTAACCGCATCATCCCAGGGTTTTTTTGACTTGGGAGAATACACAGCCACTCTCGGGGCCTTCTCAAGTTTGACTTTTTCAGCATTAACCGATGGGCTTGCGATTTCTCGCAGGATGTTATCATAACTGGCTGTTGAGACCACTTCAAAATCAACTCCCCGAATACGGCATTCAAGTTGCAAGGATTGATTGTCTGGAAATGCAAAGCTTCCTCCACGATAGTTCAGCAGCCAATCCCCTGTATATCCTTGCGCTAACGCCCAGTAGGTAATCCCATAGGCTTTTAGGTGGTCATTCTGATCTTCATCCATCGGAATAAGTATTGTTGCCCCTTGCAGTTGAACGGTAATAAGTAGAAATACGCTTAGGAATTTGATGAGCCTAGGTAGAATGTGAAGCGGTTGTCTTTGCATGTTGTAAATCTAACGAAGAAGAAAGAAACTTATTCGACGGGTATCGTTGTTTTACGCAATGCTCAAGGCAAGTTTAGTCTAATTGAAATGTTTGTTATGAAGGTTTAGAATAGGGTTGGTCAGCAAGTATAGGCCTATGTGTATAAGTTGATGTGCCGAAGCGTAACTTATGTAAGTCTACCTGCGTAGGAGACCATTGTCAATAACAAAAGCCTTTCGGATCATTCCTTTGACTTTTTAGTCCAGCAACAGGGGTTAAATGTTCAATGAGTTAAGTATCTCATAGATTCTTAGATATTGTTTTTTGTTGCTATGAATAAAAAAAGCAGCTCGATTAAAAGCTGCTTTTTATAGAGTTGTTGGTTAGTTAAGGGTAAAATTATGGTTTGTTTAATCTTTTGAACAAAGCGTTAAACACTATCAACTCGTTAATGAATTTATAGAAGGCTTTTTGTTCGTACAATACGCCTTTGGGCGTATATAAGTCTATCTAATCAAAAAAGGTGGCAAATTTGACACAATCGTTAAAGCGCTTGATACCTAATTTCTTCCAGATTCTGTTTCGGTGCGTTCGAATGGTGTTCACCGACACAAACATTTTATCGGCAATTTCCTGATTGGAATGTCCTTTGAAAATATAACGAAGCGCTTCTTTCTCCCTTGCAGTCAGCATAGAAAACTTCATATAGTTTTCACGGGCAAAATCATTCTCACTGAGCACTTTTTCAAGATAGGTCAAGGTATTGGTCAGTTGATTAGCCTCGACTTTAAATTCAATAAGGGCTTTTCCTTCTTTATCCAGACCTTTATACGTGATACTTATCTCTTCTTGGATATTGCGCGGAGTATTATTCCAATCGACCTTCTGATCTAACCACGCTCGCGCTTCTTGTTCTGTGGCAAAGTGCTTTGGTCTTAGAGGCGCATCAGGGTCTTTACTGAAAAGTTTAAGGACATCTAAATGAGTCTTAACAAATTTACCAATAACAAAAGCCATTTTATGGTGTCCGTCGGGAAAGGTGTCAATTACTTTCGAGATTGCACGCATTCCTTCTTACAGCCATTGTCTATTGTCGTTGTCAACTTCGAAGTTAAAATCCTGTTGTAACCAAAGGATTTGCGATGGCTTTACTTTCATTACCATCTCGACGTACGATTGCATCTCTTTTTTAAAGGCAGCACTGCTTGGTGGCGAAGCAGCCCAGTGGTTGATTAGCCGATGTTGATGCGCTTCGTAGAAAGTAGTAATGTATGTGCCCCGAAAGAATTCCACGTTATAATAGTAACATTTTTTGCATCAAGATGGTTTCTTGGTTCTAGTTAGTGATCAATGCTACGAATCTAAAGGTGGGCCAAAAGGGGGGCAATACGCTTAATAGCGTATATCTAAGTTTTTTTTTAGGATTGAAACTACTCTACAGTAACTTATTTGTCGGAGAGGGATGAATTCAATTCCTTCCAATATTTTCTAGAATTCACAGCAACAGTTTCTTCGTCTAATTTGAATAATTATTTTTATTCGGAACACCAACAATATTTATATGATACAAGTAAAAACTTTACGGGGAAGGATTAGGATATCGAAAGATTTCAAATTGGTTTAATGAACGAAATATCAAAACCCCAAGAGGAAGTGAGTTTCAAGGAAATTATATTTTTTCAATTTTAAAGAAAGGAAAAATCAGAGAAGAAAGGTTGAATAAAGAATCGGAGTAGAAGACTCATTCAGTGAAAATGGTTTTTTGTTAATTTTGTAATATGTCTAAATTCTCATTATTAAGTATTGAAGAATTAATAGAAAAATTAAATTTTATTAATAACGATTCTGTTCCAAAATGGGGTGTAATGAACCCATCTCAAATGTTAAAACATTGTTCCAAATTTATAGATTTATACTTAGGTAAAATCACCGTTCCATTTTGGTATAAATATTTTGGTGTTACAATTGGGAAATTATTTTTAAGATATATTTCTAAAACAAATCCATTAAACACTCCTAAAAATATAAGAACTGAAAAATCTATAAAAATATCAGACACTAGTTTAAATTTTGAATATGAAAAGGAGGTGTTAATTCAAAAACTAAGAAAATTAAACACTCTTAAAGGTCCGATACATCACCCTATATATGGAAAAATGGAAAGTGAACAAGTTATATTTTTGATTATTCATCATACGACCCATCATTGTAATCAATTTGGTTTAATATAGTTCAAGTATAAATCAACCTAGAATTTCTTACTTACTCCACCGTAACGCTCTTGGCCAAATTTCTCGGCTGATCCACATTGCATTCCCTCAATACGGCAATATGATAACTCAGTAGTTGGAGTGGAATGGTATTGAGTAGAGGACTCAAGCACTCCAACGTCTCGGGTACTCGAATGATGTGATCAACGGATGCCTCAAGATGAGGATCATTATGACTTGCCAGAGCAATGATTTTCCCTTTACGTGCCTTTACTTCTTGAACATTGCTCACCACTTTCTCATAGTTTGCTCCTTTTGTGGCGACAAAGACAACTGGCATTTCTTCATCAATAAGGGCAATTGGCCCGTGCTTCATTTCAGCCGCGGGATAGCCTTCAGCATGTATATAGCTAATCTCCTTGAGCTTCAGAGCACCTTCAAGTGCCACAGGAAAGTTATACCCTCTTCCGAGGTAAAGGAAGTTTTTCGCATTGTGATATTCCTTGGCAATTTTTTGTATTTGGGCATCAAGCTCAAGACATTCTTCAATTTTGGCGGGTATAGCTTCGAGAGCCGTTAAGACCTTTCGGACTTCATCTTGACTCATTTGGTCTCTTAAATTCGCAAGCGCTAGGGCCATAAGAGTAAGGACTGTTACCTGAGCGGTAAATGCTTTAGTAGAAGCTACGCCTATTTCAGGTCCTGCATGGGTGTAAGCTCCCGCATGACTCATACGGGGTATACTGCTACCAACAACATTACAAATCCCAAACACGGTGGCGCCCTTGTTTTTGGCGAGTTCCATCGCTGCTAAGGTATCTGCGGTCTCACCACTTTGTGAGATGGCCAATACTAAGTCATCAGAGTAAATTACAGGATTTCGATACCTAAATTCTGAGGCATATTCTACTTCTACTGGGATACGTGCTAGATCTTCAAAGAGATATTCAGCCACTAGGCCTGCGTGCCAACTTGTTCCGCAGCCTACAATGATAAGGCGATTAATGCCTTCGAGTTTATCCTTGTATTCTTTGATGCTTCGCATCATAAACTCCCCGTTTTCTGCATCAAAGCGTCCTCTAAAAGAATCAAAGATTGACTTGGGTTGCTCGAAAATTTCCTTCAGCATAAAATGCTCAAACCCTCCTTTTTCGAGCTGTTCTAACTCCATTTTGAGCTCTTGGATATATGGCGTTTGGACGACATTATCCACGGTGGTAATCACAAGCTCTTCTCGGTTAACTTCCGCAACCTCACCATCATTTAAATAAATTACTCGATTCGTATACTCAATGATAGGAGTAGCATCGGAGGCAAAGATGAATTCTCCGCGCTCTTTTCCAATGCCCACAACTAAAGGAGATCCTTTTCTTGCTGCAACAATGGATTCTGGATGGTCTTTTGAGATAACAACAATAGCGTAGGCCCCAATGACTTCTGCCAAGGCAGCTCGGACAGCGTCGGCAAAGTCTAGTTTACCATGATCGGCGATATCTTCAATAAGGGTAACGAGGACTTCGGTGTCCGTTTCACTTTGGAATTGATAGCCTCTTTGTGTCAGCCTATCGCGTAATGTGCTGAAGTTTTCAATAATCCCATTGTGTACAAGGGTAAACTTGCCATTATGGGAGGTGTGTGGGTGGGCATTTACTTGATTGGGTTCACCATGTGTTGCCCATCGCGTATGTCCAATACCGAGGTGGCCTGATACATCAGTTTGGGCGCAAAGCGCCTCAAGTTCTGCGACTTTTCCTTTCTCCTTAACGGTAACAATTTGGTCCTTGAAGATGGCAACTCCCGCACTATCATATCCGCGATATTCAAGACGTTTTAGTCCATTTATAACGACGGGATAGGCTTGGTTCGGCCCGATGTATGCTACAATTCCACACATACTATTCAGTTTCGGTATAAATTACACGAATTTTTATTGGCTTGGAAACATTGTTTCCACCACCGAGAGCGATTTGTCCAGGAAGGTGATTGCTCAATGTGGTAAGTACTAATCCAACACTGTATGTAGAGTCTTCAATTTGGTTCCGTAAGTAATTGGTAATATTGAATTTGTACCGATTAAAGGTTACACCATTTTCAGATACTTCAGTTTTTCTTCCTCCAAAAGATGTGCTATTCGTGGACGAATAGTCGGGAAGAAAAAATAGATCACTTGAGTCTTTGGTAAAGTATAGAAACAAGTTTTCTGGAGCTCCGTAATCCAAGGCATCTTGAGCATCCTGGTCAAATTGATTGAATTCGATTTCCGCTTTATTAATGATTCGATCTGAAAGTGTATCAAGCCCCTGAAAACTTATGATACTTTGGGCGGTTGAAAAAGGCGCTAGGTATAAGACGCTGTCAGGACTATTGTTATCGTTTAAAGCCATCTCAACATCACTTCCGCTAGCTACGTTTACATAGCGATTTACACGAGTATTTAACCCTCCGCCATCAAATGAAAAATCAAGGGACAAGCCCGTTGTATCATCGTTACTGTAGTACAATGTCATTTGACTTCCTGAGTTCAATAAATCGACTACGGCAAGACCATCTCCATAGGGTGCTGTGGAGTCGGTAAGGATGTATAAGCCTTTAAAAAAGCTCCAAAAATTTGAAGTTCCTGAAAAGGCATCTGTTCCCATATTGGCTACAAGGTTGTCAGCAAAGCCTGCATTTAATTCAATACGCAAAAATCCTTGCTTGTAGGCGTCGTCAATTAAAAAACTGTCAGCCAAACTGGGAGTGTACTGTAAAGCTTGTCCAATAGGAGAGGAACTAGTGCTTAATGAAGAAGATGTCGAATAGGTTTCTGTAGAAATTATTTCTTGAGATATTTCATAGACATAAAAATCTTGGGGAGTAGACCAAGGCCCATAAAGCTCACTGAGCTTCACAAATAAAATACAGGAGTCAGCAAAAGCATTCGTGCCAGGGTCAACATTGTACGTTTCAGGTAAAAGCTGGCTGTAAATACTATTGCGTTGTCCTCCAAAACGCTGATCATAGAATGACCCAATCGAGGAGACGCCAATATTTTTTCCATTAAAGGCAGAATCTGGCGTAGTATTGATCGATTGAATGATTACTTGGCCTGTATCAGACAACAGCTCTAGCGTATTATCTGGATAAAAGGGACTGTCTGGCCCAAGGATAATATCTTTTTCACACCCTGTAAAGAGTAGAAGGCTTAACAGAAGACCAAAGGAAAAGAAGCACCTAGATGGTTTAGACATTTTCTTCTTCTCGAGAAACATAAAATTGGGCAAAAACTTCTTCAGCCTCTTCCGCTTTTTCAATTTCAACTACGGGTTTTTTAGAATCCTTAGAAGCCTTTACAACAGATTCTTCAACTCCTTTGGTTAGCGCGATATGGTCAGCATAAAAAATCGCTCCCTTGTGTAAATCTTCCTCTGAACCTGTGCCATAAGGGGCTAGGTCTTCTTCAGTGAGGGCAGTATCTTCTAAAAACTGATCGGTAAAGTCTTCGGCAATTGATCCCGCCATTTCATTTGGATACGCAGTGTACATTAACTGAGCATCAGCAAAGACAGGATTGTCAGCATATTGGGTCTTAAGCAGGGCAGGAATAACACTGGTCATCCAGCCATGACACTGAATATACTTTGGTGGCCATCCAAACTTGATCACGGTTTCTAAAGCGCCTTGGCAGAAGAAAACCATACGATTGAGGTTCTCATCATGGAAGTCCCCGTCCTCGTCACAGTAAATGTTTCTGTCCCAAAATAGGTCCTCGTTATCGAGGAAATAAACTTGAAGACGAGCTCCTGGAAGGGCGGCGACCTTAATGATTAATGGATAATCTTCTCCATCTACCTCAATGTTGATACCTGATAAACGCACGACCTCGTGCAGACGATGTCTGCGTTCGTTAATCGTTGAAAAGCGGGGCATTAAAACACGAATTTCCAATTCTTCATCATGAAGTCGAAGAGGAATCTTAGATACCGTATTAGCAATCTCAGTTATCGCGACGTATGGGTCGAGTTCGTGGGTTATGATTAAAAGCCTAGACTTTTCCATGTATTACGTACATTGAATTTGAAAAATGAACCTGAAGGTACGATTTTTATATGGTAAAGTCAATAAATTCAAGGGATTATAATAAATGGAGGTCTCAATTTCCCCAGGAAAATTCTTCCATAGGATTTGTTCCTACCATGGGTGCTTTGCATCAAGGTCATTTATATCTAGTGCAACAAGCTAAGCGTCAATGCAGTCACGTGGTCGTAAGCATTTTTGTCAATCCAAGACAATTCAATGACACAAACGACCTTGAAAACTATCCAGTTCAACTTGAAGAAGATTTTGCCTTGTTGTCCAAAGAAGGCGTCGATATCGTTCTTGTGCCATCAATACAGGAGATATACCCCGCAGGTGACACAGCTTCTCTTGATATGTCATCTTATGTCCACTTAGCAAAAGGTTTAGAGGGCGAGCACAGGCCTGGTCATTTCCAAGGAGTAGTGGACGTCGTAAGCCGTTTACTTGCTATTGTTAAGCCTCAAAAACTGTTCTTAGGGAAAAAGGACTACCAGCAGTTAAACGTTTTAAAAGCTATGGTGAAAAAGGAGGGGTTTGCCCTAGATGTTATCGGGGTGCCGACACAGCGATCCCCTTCAGGACTGGCACTAAGTTCCCGAAATGCCTTGCTCAATGAGGAGGGCAGGTCTAGAGCCTCCCAGATTTATGAAGCCCTTCAATGTGCAAAGGAAAGTGTATTACATGGTGAGGGTCTTGATATGGCTTGCGCTAAAGGCAGGGCTATCTTGCAAGCGGCTGAGGGGATAGACGAGGAATACTTTGTTATCGCCAACCGTTACACAATGAGTGTTAGTGAAGTTGGTAATCCTGAAGAATGGGTTGTCTTTTGTGCAGCGCATGTTGAGGGAGTGCGCTTAATTGACAATGTAGAGGTATTTGACTAAGCGTTTTCTACCTTTGTACCATCATGATGTTACAGGTTTTTAAATCAAAGATTCACAGAGCTACCGTTACTCAAGCCGAATTGCACTATGAGGGCAGCATAACCATTGATAAGGCCCTTATCAAAGCGGCGAATATGGTGGTTGGTGAGCGCGTACAAATTGTCAATGTAAATAATGGTGAGCGCTTAGAGACTTACATCATTGAAGGGGAGGAAAATTCTGGTGTGATTTGTTTAAATGGACCAGCAGCTCGCCGAGTTTCGGTCGGTGATACAATCATTATTATATCCTATGCTTGGATTTCCCAAGAGGATGTCGCGACGTGGGAGACGACAACTGTCCATCCTAAAGCGCCTTCAAATACCTTGGTTTGAGTAAGCTAAAAAAGGCTTTACAGATTTTGGCCTCCTTGGCCTTGGGAATTGGTATTCTCTATTGGCTCTTTACCAAAGAAAATCTTGATTGGGCGAGCTTTAGGACGGAGATGACTACAATCAATTGGTTCTGGATTATATTTGGTATCATTAATCTTCAGTTGAGTTGGCTGTATCGCGCAATTCGTTGGCAAATGCAAATCGAAGCTATCGATAGACGCTATGCTCTTCGTGATTTATGGGCTGCTTCTGTTGCGGGGGTGGCTATAAACTATCTTATTCCTCGTTCTGGTGAATTGTTAAAATGTGCTTGGGTCGGCAAAAAGACAGGCAGTTCTACACCTCGATTGATTGGCACAGTGGTTACCGAGAGAGCCATTGATGTACTCTGTCTTTTACTAATCGTTTGCATCGGATTTTTCTTAGAGTACGATGTGTTGATTTCCTTTTTACTCGAAGAAGCTAAGGTTCCCTATTGGTTATTGTATTTCGGGTTGTTTGGTGGTCTTCTTGGTCTTGCTTCTTTGTTTGTAATCAAAAGACTTGCAAGGAGTAAGGGCGGGATTTTTGCCAAGGCATGGGGTCTTATAACAGCCCTTTGGGAGGGAATTCTATCCGTAAAAAAACTTAAAAGACCCTTTCTATTTATTGCGTTGACGTTACTGATATGGTCTTCCTATGTTCTGATGCAGTACTTGGTATTTTTTGCCTATCCACCTGCATCAAACTTCGGATTTGAAGTAGCGCTTATTGTATTCATTTTTAGCTCTTTTGGCATTGTAGTTCCTACTCCTGGGGGAATTGGTTCATTTCAATTTTTTGCACAAACCGCCTTGGTTATCTATGGAATGGCGAGTGCCTCCGCCCTATTTTTTGCCAATATCATGTTTTGGCCATTTGTGATTTCCAATATCGTATTTGGTACCATAGGTTTTTTAATCCTTTCGAATACGCCAGACCAACCCAACGAAAGTAAACCGATCGAAGTGCAATGAGCCAATTTCTTACACCACAAGACCGAGCTTCCAGGCAAGTCAAGTTATGGAAGGCTGAAGGGGCAAAGGTTGTATTCACCAATGGGTGTTTTGATATATTACATCCAGGTCATATTCATTGCTTGCAACGTGCTAAAGCCATGGGAGATTACTTGGTTGTCGGATTAAACAGTGATGACTCTGTGCGTCGCTTAAAAGGAGAGGCAAGGCCTTATCACGATCAAGATCAGCGGGCTATGCAACTCATGGCGCTATCATGTGTAGATGTCGTTGTATTGTTTTCTGAGGACACGCCCAAAGAAGTGATCTATAGCCTTAAACCTGACATCTTGGTCAAAGGAGGAGATTATACAGAAAAAGAGGTTGTTGGCGGTGACTATGTTCGTTCGCTTGGAGGAAGGGTTGAAATTATTGATTTATTACAAGGGCATTCTACAACGAAGATTTTGAACTTTGTACATTCACAAAAAAAAGGGTAATCATGACATTTAAGCTCACCGAAGAACATTTAATGATTCAAAAGGCAGCAAGAGATTTTGCTGATAATCGATGCAAGGAAGGCGTTATTGAACGCGACCGTGACATGATTCATCCCACTGAATTGATTAAAGAGCTCGGCGAATTGGGCTTTATGGGAATGATGGTCGATCCAAAATACGGAGGAAGTGGATTGGATACCCTGTCCTATGTGTTAGGGATGGAGCAAATTTCTCGAGTCGACAACTCGGTTTCTGTAGCTATGTCGGTCAACAATTCTTTGGTCTGTTGGGGTATTGAGACATTTGGTTCAGAAGAGCAAAAACAAAAGTATCTGCCTGACTTAGCCCAAGGCAAAAAGATTGGTGCATTTTGTTTGTCGGAGCCTGAGGCAGGTTCTGATGCAACAAGCCAGCGAACTACTGCTATAGATCAAGGAGATCATTACTTGCTCAACGGCACAAAGAACTGGATTACTAATGGAGGATCAGCTAGTGTCTTTTTAGTCATTGCACAGACAGATGCTGAGAAAGGTCATCGCGGGATTAACTGTTTGATAGTAGAAAAGGGCATGGAGGGCTTTGTGGTTGGAGCAAAAGAGGACAAGTTAGGTATCCGGTCATCCGATACACATACATTGTTGTTTAATGATGTCAAGGTTCCTAAAGCCAATCGGGTGGGGGAAGATGGTTTTGGATTTAAGTTTGCCATGAAAACCCTCTCAGGAGGACGAATCGGTATAGCCGCTCAAGCTCTTGGTATTGCTCAGGGTGCCTATGAATTAGCTCTGGCTTACAGTAAAGAACGCAAAGCCTTTGGAAAGGAAATTCATAAGCATCAAGCCATTGGATTTAAGCTGGCGGAAATGGCCATGGAAATAGAAGCTGCCCGTCTTTTAGTATACAAAAGCGCTTGGCTTAAAGATCAAGGTGAAAATTATGACCTGGCGAGCAGCATGGCCAAGCTCTATGCTTCAGAAGTCGCTATGAAACAAACTGTAGAAGCTGTCCAAATCCATGGAGGCTATGGCTACGTCAAAGAATATCATGTGGAACGCCTAATGCGTGATGCAAAAATCACGCAGATTTATGAAGGAACCTCAGAAATTCAAAGGCTTGTGATTTCCCGTTCAATTACGAAGTAGACTTAGTGAATCGCTTCCTCTAAATCGTCGATTGTCATCTCGAAATCAAAGGCGTCATAGACCTTGTAGTAATTGTCTGGGTCTGCGCATTCTCGGTAGGCATAGATGGCAAAGTCTAGCCGGTCGCTCTCGAAATCAAAGGCCATCATTATTTGCTTGATTTGGTCTGCTGTCAAACAGTTTGATTGAGAAACTTGTTTAGCAATAGCCATTTTTGAATCGGAGAAGGACTTGTCCTCAATCGATTCTAATGCATCATTAAAATCACTACTTGCCATCGTACAAGGAGGCGCTACAGGAGTTGGTGCCGGTACGTATTGGGTTTGAGGGCTCGTCGTTGTCGTTGTTGTCGTTGTGGAGTTACTAGAATTTCCTGAGTTCGTGGAAGGCATACCGTCGTTGATTGTTACATCCATATCGAATCCTACACCTCCAATATTCATATCCATCGATACATTTTCCTGATAGATATCACCACTTGACGATTGTTCCACGACTTGAACATTAGTTGTCGTGGTTTCCTGAACGTTCATTGAGGTAGAAGAATTCATTGAAGAATTGCTCTCATTGACATTAATATCAATATTCATATCCATACCCATTCCTCCCATGTTCACGTCCATAGAGATATTCTCTTGGCCTTGATT
>JAYYPZ010000100.1:0-22701 GCA_036128775.1 Bacteroidota bacterium | reverse complement strand
CAACAAGCAAAGTGGGAATCATTGAGATTAACGTGTTTATCGCAAAGAATGACCAATACTCTGCACGGGAAGCCCGGCCGCTAAACGTAGCGTAGTTTTTAAAACAATAGATATAATATTTCATGGTTTTTGTTTTGGTTTTACTCAAAATACATTAAATCAAGCATATCAAGAGGACACAGTGACGACTAAATGCACATAAGCCTTGACGAATTCAACAATTTTTGTATTTTACCAAACGTTTGTTTGATAAGAATATATGAATCTATAATCTTGGCCTACAAATCCCGTAATCGATCAAAATAAAAAACATGATGAATTCTTCGTCCAATGATAAAAGCCCAAGCAATGTAACACCAGCAAATCAACGGCATATCCGAAAAGTAGCTGTGCTTGGATCTGGTGTCATGGGCTCTCGTATAGCTTGTCATTTTGCACACATTGGCCTGGACGTATTGCTCCTTGATATTGTACCCTTCGATCTCACAGAAGAACAAAAAAACAATTTCAAAGCGCGAAATCAGATTGTCAACAATGCACTAAAAGCTGCTGTAAAGTCGAAACCCTCCCCTATTTATCGCCAACAATTTCTTGATAACATCACTACAGGAAACTTTGAAGATGACTTAGATAAAATAGCTTCTTGCGACTGGGTAATCGAGGTAATCATTGAACGCTTGGACATTAAAAAGACTCTTTTTGATAAGGTAGAAAAGCTTCGCAAACCAGGCAGTCTTATAACCTCTAATACCTCAGGTATTCCCATCTCCATGCTGGCAGAAGGACGAAGTGAGGAATTCCAACAACATTTTTGCGGTACGCACTTCTTTAATCCCCCTCGATATCTCAATCTTTTTGAAATTATCCCACATACTACAACGGATCCAGAAGTAATTCAATTTTTTGAGCACTATGCGGATCTATTCCTTGGAAAAACACCCGTTCTAGCCAAAGACACTCCAGCCTTTATCGCCAACCGAATAGGCGTTTTTTCTATGTCGGCCATCTTTCAACTCATGAACGACTTCGACCTTAGTATCGGAGAAATTGACGCCATTACAGGACCGCTCACCGGAAAACCAAAGTCAGCGACGTTTAGAACCGCAGATGTTGTAGGACTGGACACCTTGATTAAAGTGGCTAAAGGAGTTTATGACAATTGTCCCAAAGACGAGCGAAGAAGCACCTTCCAGATACCCGATTTTGTGCTTACGATGGAAAAGAACCAATGGCTTGGAGACAAGACAGGTCAAGGCTTTTACAAGAAGTCAAAGAATGACCAAGGGAAACGTGTATTCCTTGAGTTAGATCCCAAAACGTTGGAATACAAGGAGACTCCAAAAAGATCCTTTGATTCCATCGCACAAGCCAAAGCGGCTGGTGGCTTACAAAATAAACTCCGTGCTTTATCGAAGGGAAATGATGAAGCAGCGCGCTTTAACAATACCGTGAATGCCATGGTCTTTCAATATTGTGCTAATCGTATCCCAGAGATCTCGGATGAACTCTATCGCATAGACGATGGTATGCGAACGGGATTTGGATGGAAAATGGGTCCTTTTGAGATGTGGGATGCCATCGGAGTACAAGAAACGCTTGATCAAATGACTTCTATGGGCTTTGAAGCACCTCAATGGGTGCATTCTATGCTGGAATCCGGAGCATCTTCATTTTACAAGCATCAAGCAGGACAGCGCATGTATTGGGATATCCCGTCAGCATCGTATAAAGCTGTACCCGGTCAGGAACATTTTATCCTTCTTGCAAATCGCAAGGAGAATATTGTCTGGAAAAACAGCGGCACGAATCTCTATGACTTAGGAGATGGTGTACTCAATCTCGAGTTTAAGACCAAAATGAATAGCATTGGGGGTGAAGTACTGGAGGGAATTAATCATGCCATCAGTAAGGCAGAGAAGGAAGGATGGAAAGGTCTTGTGTTGGGCAATGACGCTAGTAATTTTTCTGCGGGAGCCAACCTCGCAATGATTCTCATGCTTGCCGTTGAGCAAGAATACGATGAACTCGATCTAGCTATCCGTCAGTTTCAACAAACCGCAATGCGTGTTCGTCACTCATCAATTCCTGTCGTAACAGGGCCTCACGGAATGACATTAGGTGGCGGATGCGAAATCACCATGCATAGCGATGCTGCACTTGCCTCTGCGGAGACTTACATTGGACTTGTAGAAGTGGGAGCTGGAGTTATACCTGCCGGTGGAGGATGTAAAGAATTAGCTTTGCGCGCATCGGATTACTACCGTACAAACGACCCTAAAATTCCGCGAATTGTTGAGGCATTTACCCATATTGCCACAGCTAAAGTGGCAAGCTCAGCCCATGAAGCCTTTGAATTAGGTCTCTTAGATAAGCGAAAGGATGAAGTAGTGATCAACGCAAAGCGTGTTATTGCTGAGGCCAAAAAGAAGGTGCTTGAGTTACACAATAATGGATATAGCCAACCCCCTATCCGAAAGGACATAGAAGTAATGGGCCGGTCGGGAATGGCGGCTTTACTATCTGGACTTAGTGGCTTTGAGTTGGGCAACTATGCTACCCCACACGACATTACCATTGCCAAAAAAATCGCCTATGTACTCTGTGGTGGAGACCTCAGCATGCCAAGTAAGGTTTCTGAGCAATACCTTCTCGATTTAGAACGAGAAGCCTTCCTCTCCCTCTGTGGCGAAATCAAGACGCAACAACGTATGGAATCCATTTTAAAAACTGGGAAACCCCTTCGAAACTAATTTTTAATCCTCTTGAATAGAATACTAAACAAAAACCTATGAGAACTGCATATATAGTAGCTGGAAAACGTACCGCCATCGGGAAAGCCAAGCGAGGAGGATTTCGATTTACATCTCCGGTAGATTTGGGAGCGCACGTGATCAATCAACTTTTACAAGACCTACCAAGTTTAGATCCAAGTAGAATAGAAGACATATTGGTTGGAAATGCTGTTCCCGAAGCCGAGCAAGGCCTTCAAATGGCAAGGTGGATCTCCATCCGATCCAACCTTCCAGAGACCGTGAGTGGTGTAACTGTTAACCGATATTGTGGATCAGGGGTTGAGACGATTGCTATGGCTACAGCAAAAATTCAAGCGGGCATGGCGGATTGTTTGATTGCCGGTGGAGCTGAATCTATGTCCCTAGTACCCACTATGGGTTTTAAGACCGTCCCGAATTACCAAATCGCCGTAGATCATCCTGACTACTACATTGGCATGGGGCTAACCGCTGAAGAAGTTGCCTCCAAGTATGATGTGACAAGACAAGAAGCCGATGAGTTTTCATTCAACTCCCACCAAAAAGCGGTAAAAGCAGTCAACAGCGGACTCTTTGACGAAGAGATTACCCCAATGGATATTGAAGAAGTTTACTATGACTCGACTTCAGAGTCCAAGCGATCTAGGACCTATACGGTAAGCCGTGATGAAGGACCTAGAGCAGACACTTCTATGGAGGTTTTAGGAAAACTTAGAGCAGTATTCAAGCAAGGCGGGCAAGTAACTGCTGGCAATGCCTCACAAACCTCAGACGGTGCCGCTTTTGTCGTGGTAATGAGTGAGGAAATGGTTAAAGAACTCAGTTTGGAACCCATTGCACGCATGGTTACTTCCACGACTATCGGAGTCTCACCGCGATATATGGGCATTGGCCCTGTAGAAGCCATTCCCAAGGCATTAAAAATGGCAGGACTAAGCTATCAAGACATAGGATTAGTTGAACTTAATGAGGCCTTTGCAGCACAATCCTTAGCCGTTTTAAAAAATCTGCCTGACCTCGACCCCACCAAGGTCAACGTCAATGGCGGAGCGATTGCCTTAGGGCATCCTTTAGGTTGTACTGGAGCGATATTAAGCATCAAATTGTTCTGTGAAATGCGGCGTCAAAAGCAGAAATATGGCATGGTCTCCGCCTGCATTGGCGGTGGACAAGGAATCGCCTCCATCTACGAACACCTTAACTAACCAAGACATTAAATTTATTATGGATACAGCAACACATAAAAAAACATTAATCAAAGGAGGAGAATTTATTGTCAAGCAGGCAGCTCCCCAAGAAATCTATAGCCCAGAGGACATCAATGAAGAACAACGGGCATTTTCTGATGCAACGTCTGAGTTTGTCGACAAGCGAATCGCTCCTCAATTCGATGCTATTGAACATAAAGAGTTTGATAAGGTAGTCACCCTTTTAGAGGAAGCGGGAGAACTCGGCTTACTAGGACCGGGTATCCCCGAAGCCTATGGAGGGATGGGATTAGACTTTAACAGCGAAACCTACCTCGTTGAAATCATGGGCCGTACCCAAAGCTTTGGTGTAGCCTATGCCGCCCATACAGGAATTGGAATGCTTCCTATTTTGTACTATGGCAGTGAAGCGCAACGAAATGAGTGGCTTCCCGCGCTCTGCCTTGGAGAAAAAAAGGCTGCCTATTGCTTAACTGAACCAGGTTCAGGGTCCGATGCTCTCGGTGCTAAAACCAAAGCAGTCCTTTCCGAAGATGGTCAGTCTTGGGTCATCTCTGGCCAGAAAATGTGGATCACTAACGGCGGTTTTGCGGATGTGTTTACCGTTTTTGCTCAAGTCCAGGAAGACCGTCGATTAGAGGGTCAAAGCGGATTCACCGGCTTTATTGTACCAGCCCATAGTGATAATGTTCGATTGGGTGCTGAAGAAAAGAAAATGGGTATTAATGGTTCCTCCACACGACAGGTGTTCTTCGAAGAAGTCGTTATTCCCAGAGAAAATGTACTCGGTGACATTGGCAAGGGACATAAAATAGCCTTCAACGTGCTTAACATTGGGCGATATAAGCTTGGAGTCATAGGAATTGGAAGTTCAAAAATGGTCACTACGGCCTCTGTAAAGTATGCCAATGAACGGAAGCAATTCGGCCAATCCATTGCAAACTTTGAAGCCATTCGATATAAAATTGCGGAACAAGTGATACGAACCTATGCGCTAGAGTCTGCATGTTACCGAACTTCTGGTCTAATTAAAGACCTAATGGATGATTTAGAAGCTAAAGGCGTTTCGTCTATTCAAGCGAAAATCGATGCAGCCGAAGAATACAGCATTGAAGCCGCCATTCTCAAGGTATTGGGTTCTGAAACCGTTGACTACGTGGTTGACGAAGGAGTGCAAATCCATGGGGGTATGGGATTCTCTGAGGAAACCTTAGTATCCAGAGCATATCGAGATGCACGTATCAATCGAATTTTTGAAGGTACTAACGAAATCAACCGCTTACTATCTATCGGCACGATTCTGCGACGTGCCCTCAAGGGACACATTGATGTATTAGGGCCAGCCAAAAAAGTTCAGGAGGAGTTGATGTCCGTTCCATCAAATAGCGGAATTGAAGATGGAGTGCTATCACGAGAGATGCATGCCACCCAGCAAGCCAAAAAAGCACTACTTATGGTCGCCGGTGCTGCGGCAAAACACTATGGTAAAGAGCTTGAATCTAAGCAAATGGTGATGATGTATCTGGCAGACATGCTAATTGATCTATTCGCCATGGAATCAATGATTCTAAGGACACAAAAAAGAGCAATGATCGAAGGAGAGTCTGCGAGCTCAGACTTTGTTTCCATAACACAAGTATTTGTCTCAGACGCCCTGGAGCGCATACATACTAATGGGAAAAGAGCTATTTCCTCCTTTGCAGAAGGTGATATGCTTCGAATGATGAATTTAGGGATTAAACGATTTACTAAGTTTGACCTTATCAATACAACAGCAATGCGTAATCATATTGCTGAAGTTGCCATTAAAGCAAATGCCTATCCCTACTAGTCATGACCAATCCAAAACCACATCTTAAGGATTTTCGATTTGAGTTACCCATTCAGATGCGATGGAATGATCTTGATCCATTAGGCCATGTAAACAATGCGATTTTCATTACCTATTTTGAATTCGGCCGAAGTGAATATATGCTAAAGGCAAGTAGAACCTGGGATTGGTCTAAAAACATGTTTTTAGTAGGTGATGTCCAGGCCACTTTCTACAAGGAGCTTACTATGCTACATACTGAACCTAGGGTACTCGTTCGAACACATTCCTTCGGGACAAAGAGCTTTGTTATTGAATATGCCGTATGCAGCGGAAGCAAGAATGAGCCCCTACTCCACAGTAGCGGGAAAACAACGCAAATTATGTTTGATACAAAGAGCCGTTCCACGATTAAGATACCCCAATGGCTCCGAGATGAGATTAGTGCTTTTGAAGAAAAAGACTAGGAATTTTCGCCGTATCATCTTCCATTTAGCCCACCAAGCTAAAATCATAATACCTTGACGTTATTTGACTTATGCATCTTCCTAGAAAAATATATGACAACGCATTGTTTTTAACGTCGAATCTGAATCCTAGGTAAGATATTCCACGTATTGTAGAGTATAGACCTTGATTCTATGATGAGAATAAGCAACATGCCATATTATCTCTGTCTAATTGGGATCATTCTGTGTACCAATTTGCTGTACGCACAACCCATGCTTGAAGGACCTGCCATTCCCGATATCATGGTCGATGTGGATTTCTCAGATTCCCTAGATGTTATACAACTTCAAAGTCATGAATATGAACGCATCAATGAAATCGAATTTATAAGCATTCGCTATATGAAAAGCGATGAGGAGCCACTGAGCATTAAATCCATCGTACTCAGCTATGACTTAGATGGAGACAAACCGCTCTATCAGGTTGATTTAATGTTTTCCTCTACCCTAGATGCCTATAAAATGGCCTACGATTTCTACGGATTGCCAAACTATGCCAACCAAGGCAACGTGCTCAATGAATGGTATTTCCGCCAACCCAATAACCTAAGTGATGTTTGGATTACCTTATCAGCAAATACGCTCATAATTCGAGCTCTTGAGCCTAATACGGTTTGGGAGGCTAAAGTGTATTAAAAAAATTTAGCGACAAGTAGGTTTTACCTGGCGATAGAACTGAGTATCCCCATCAGGATGTACACAGGTGAATCCACAGCGATCCCTTACGAGCTTATACTTACTCCTGCTATTACCCGAAAAGTAGACGTATTCATAACCATCTTCATATACATACCCAAGATTTCTTTGCCCTAATGCTTCACTCCAATAGACCCATGACACCTTGCCATTCATCTTAATTTTTCGAGTCATGCGCTCCTTTCCCATGTTCTCATCACCACGAGATTCATAGACAATTGACCCGGTATCCGCGAGGAATTCCATGAAAGCAGAAGATTCGTTGTTAGAATCTACCATTGTTTCATTCAAGTGTGGTATGTACAATGTTGAGCCCATACCGAGGAGAACTATGGAAGCTAAAAGAAAAGGTTTCATGATGCGAAGATGACTATAATCGTGCCAAGTCTGTAGGACATTTATAGAAAGGAACGAATGGACATTCCAAAAAATTGTACAAGAAGATAGAGGCTATCGACTGAGGCATTGCTTTGCAGCAGCAACAACATCAGCTTGCGCAATACCATACTTTTTCATTAGATCAGCTGGTTTACCACTTTCTCCAAAGCTATCTTGTACAGCAACAAACTGAAGCGGACAAGGCATCTCTTCTGCACAAACTTGAGCAATAGCACTCCCTAAACCGCCTAATCGTTGATGCTCCTCAGCTACAATTCCTCTACCTGTTTTCCCCAAGGACGTAAGAATTGCCTCACGATCTAAAGGCTTGATCGTATGAATGTTCACCACATCGCAAGAAATGCCGAGTTCCGCTAAATCGTTAGCCGCCTTTAGGCTCTCTTCCACTAAATGCCCGGTGCAAAATATACTGATATCTGACCCTTCTCTTAGGTGTAATGCCTTTCCTATGGAAAAGGGAGCATCTTCAGGCATAAACACGCTGACTTTGGGGCGACCAAAACGGAGATAAACCGGGCCATCATATTCCGCAACGGCCAAGGTTGCTGCCTTTGTTTGATTGTAGTCACACGTGTTAATCACCACCATACTTGGTAGCATTTGCATTAGACCGATGTCTTCTAGAATTTGATGCGTAGCACCATCTTCACCAAGGGTTAAGCCTGCATGCGATGCGCATATCTTTACATTTTTCCCAGAATAAGCGATCGATTGACGAATCTGATCATAAACCCTTCCTGTAGCGAAGTTGGCGAATGTTGTTGCGAAAGGAATTTTCCCTCCAATGGTTAATCCCGCAGCTATGCCCATCATATTGGCTTCAGCAATGCCACATTGAATAAAACGATCCGGAAAGTTTTTCGCAAAATCGTTAAGCTTTAATGACCCCGTAAGATCAGCACAAAGTGCAACGACATCTGGATTAGTCAACCCTAATTCATCCATCGCAGCGCCAAAACCAGAACGGGTATCCTTTTTGGGCAGTGCACTCCAATCCAATCCTTGTAACATCATAGCCTTTGTTTGACCGTGAAAATAATCAAGGTCTATTGTTGGCATATCCAAATAAAAAAAGACTTATCAACTAAGTAACAAATCACGAAAACAAAAAAGCTCCTGACAAACTAGTATGTATGAAATGTCATAACAAAATGTGAAAGAAATGAAGACTAGCTTGCCAAGAGCTTTAACCTGCATCACCTAGGTGACTTGTCTGTAAAACTTTGACACGCTTACGCATTATTGCGGAGTCGAGCAACCGTTCTCAGGTGAGTGTTCTTGATAAATTTCTCATCATTGAAAATACGGCTTAGGGTGAGTGCTCCTTGTATCTCGGAAACACTTCGTTCAGCAAGCTCATTGGCCATTCCTTCATCAAATTTGGATCGATAGACTTCCTTGATGGCTTTGAAATAGTCCGAAAAGAAGGCTTGAATGGTGGGTTGGAATTCAGGCATACTCAAAGCCGTTTCAACCCCAACATTGCCCAATATCTCACCAGATTCCTGGTCCACGAAGATTTTTTCAGCTTCGGTGAAGATCAAATCCATTCTATCCACGGCATCCAAGCTATGATTGTAAGCAATAGTGAACACCGTTTCAGCAAAAAAGGCATGGACGCTCTCAATCACTTTAATCATGAGATCCTCCTTAGAATGAAAGTAATGGTATAAACTACCCTTGAGTAAACCACAAGCCATAGCGATATCAGCCATAGAGGTAGCATGGTAGCTCTTTTGTCTAAAGAGCTTCAAGGCTTCCTTTATTATCGTTTTCTCATCTACTTTCTGCCGTGGCATATTGTGAATATACACCAACAGCAACCATTAACCAAACGCTCGTTTGGTATCTAGAACCCTCCCAATTTGCGCGTAAGCGAAAACATTACAAAGAACATATGATCACGGTTCGATGGATTGCCACGTAGTGTTTGTTCCAAAACGGTGCCTTCAATCGGTGCTGAGCCGCGATAACTCAGTTGTCTAGCCAGTGCTGCGTCAGGATGAGCGCTCGCATCAAAGAGACTCACATCAGCATAATAGCCACTAACATCATCTACATAATCAGAGAATACATAACGGAAACCAAATTCCGTCGCCATACTCCAGTGCTTGTTTATATTCCATTTAACCCCCATGTTTACCGGAACGGTAAGCGCCATCCTTAGGTATTGTGGGCGGTCCCAATATTTATCCAAATGCTGGCCTTCAGTACCTAACGGCTGTAGGGCAATCCATTCACCATTCAACTCCGCTTTTGGATTAAAGTACATTCCGCCGAAACCCAAAGCCACAAAAGGTGTAGCATTAAACTTAAAGTGGCCTGGGTGGTATGGTAAAAGATTAAATTCTACTTGAGCACTAAAGTCTGCTACTATGGACTTAAAATGAAAGTTCCGACTAGCATTACTGCCCTTCCCCCATTGATCATCCCCACAAATCTGTCCTATAGTTGTCGTGATTCGGCCTCCTACGTGGGCATGATAATTATGACGGTAAGAAAGTGCTAACATAGGACGAGTGGCTTGCATATCCACCCCTCCGAAGAAACCTCGCTGGCCATCCATTGAGATATCTCCGAGATAATTCATTCCTCCAAATCCTATACTTAATTCCTGTGATGATAACTTCTTATTGTACTGAGCTTGAGTAACCACACTCATTGACAGTAGAAATACCAAAATTGACCACCTTGAATTCCATCTAGATGATTTAAATCCAGGCATCAAAAATCTAGTTAAAACAGTCTTATTCATTTCTCTCATCGAGAACTAAGGTAAAATAATTTTGCATAAAAACACTAAATAAACAAGACCCAAAACACTGTATTTCAAGTATTTACAACACTTATACATAGAATTTTTCATATATATAAAAAGAGTCAATATGTAAAGTGCTATCCTTCAAATACTCATACAACATTTTAACTGAGTCCTAAATGATCACTAGCGATTTAAAAAAAATCAAGAAAAATGAAACTTTTTTTGATTTAGCCAAGCTCAGCACCCGCTTTTCGCTAGAATTTTGTGTATAAAGCTCATATTCTGTAAGGCACATTTCTGAGATTTATACCTACTTTCATGGCATGGGTCAATTTATCGTCTCAGCAAGAAAATACAGACCGAAAGAATTCAAAGAAGTTGTCGGCCAAGAAAGCATCACCGAAACGCTTTCGCGCGCCATTACTGCTGAAAAGATTGCCCAGGCCTTTTTGTTCTGTGGACCGCGAGGTGTCGGGAAAACCACCACGGCAAGAATCCTAGCAAAAGCCGTAAATCTTGGTAAGATTGATGGTCTTTCGGAAGAAAACGAGGATTTTGCCTTCAATATTTTTGAACTTGATGCTGCTTCAAATAACAAGGTGGAAGACATGCGCAATTTGATGGAACAAGTGCGTATACCTCCTCAAACCGGTCGATACAAAATCTATATCATAGATGAGGTCCACATGTTATCTCAAGCAGCTTTCAATGCCTTTTTAAAAACGTTGGAAGAGCCCCCACCCTATGCTATATTCATTCTAGCCACGACCGAAAAGCACAAGATTCTTCCCACCATTTTATCGCGTTGTCAAATTTTTGATTTCAAGAGAATTAGTGTTCCTTCCATTATTCAACAACTCAAACATGTGGCCCAGGCGGAGCAATACGAAGTAGAGGAAGAAGCTTACCACATTATCGCAGAATCTGCTGATGGAGCCTTGCGTGATGCCCTGTCAGTTTTTGACCGACTTGTTGCAGGGTTAGATGACGGCAAACTCACACAAGTCTCCGTTTTACAACAACTTAACATTCTGGATTGGTCAACGTTTTCAGAAACAACGGAAAGTTTAATGATCAATGATCATGGAAGGGCGATTTCCCTCTTCAATCAAGTGCTAGAACAAGGCTTTGAAGGAGATACCTTCATGCAAGGTCTAGCCGAATACATTCGCACGCTGCTGATTGCGAAAGATGCCCGCTTGCACTCCCTTATGATGGGAAGTAAGAAAAAAATACAAAGAGCCTCTGAGCAAGCTGGGCTTGCTACCCCATCTTTTCTAATCAATACGCTTGCCTTAATCAATGACGCCGAAGTAAGCTATCAGAGAGCACTAAATAAGCGCCTTCATGTTGAAGTATGTTTGATTCGCATAGCCCATGCATCGCAAGTAATGGAAGGAGGCGCGATTAAAAAAAAAACGGCTGAGTTAGACAAGACGCCCAGTACTGTTCCTCCCCCACAGTCTAATAGTACTTCGCAAGATGCTCGCTCCGATTCACCGAGTATCGAAACTAAAGAAGTCGCCAAATCCATAGAACCTAGTGAATCATTAGAGGAGGCATCTACTCACTCTGCGGCAACTGCAGTCAACGAAAAACAGACAGAACAACATCCCGAAAAACAAAATAATGCGCAGGCGAAGGAGACCCCAAGCACTCAAATCGATACACAGACAACTGTAGAGGATCTACCTGCTGATAGCAAGTCACCCATCTTGACCACAACAAAGGGCAAACGGTTAAGCCTCGAAGATTTAGATGCTGAGGAATTACTACCTCCCAAAATAGAAAAGAAAGCAGCTAGTCCCCAAGATAGTGTACAAAAAATTCCTTGGGATCAAAAAATCGATTCCATTCTTGCCCAAGTGCAAGAATACTTGCAGCAAAATGACCAGCAATCCGTGGCAAGTATTTTAGCTAAACTTGATACTTCCCTAGAAGACAATAATTTGATTTTAACCGCGACAGCCAGTGCGCAAAAGGATTTTATTGAAACGCACATGGCATCCATCAATAAATACATACAAGAAAGATTATCTGATCCACCAACACTTTCCATAGTTTACGAACAACAAGGGAAGCAGGAAAAGAAAGGCATCTTACAGAACGCAAAAAAAACAGCTGAGTTAATGCACGAAAAGAATCCAGCAATGCGAAACTTCATCGATGACCTAGGCTTGGAGATTGATTATTCGGCTTAAAAAGAAATTGACATAGGAGAATAGGTCAATACCCCTTAAATTTGCACTTTAAATAAAAACATGGCCGAATTTTTAAGACTACCCCGCATGAGTGATACAATGGAAGAAGGAGTAATCGCTTCCATTGCAATTAAAGTAGGTGACACCCTCAACCCAGGTGATTTGATTGGTGAAGTTGAAACAGATAAAGCCGCGATGGATTGGGAATCGGACCAGGAAGGTGTTGTACTTCATATCATTGCTGGAGAAGGTGATGCCATTCCTGTTAATGGACGAGTAGCTATTCTTGGTGAAGAGGGAGAATCTTTTGAAGAATTGTTAAACTCAGCAGAAGAGGAAGCTCCTGCAGCTCCTGCCGAGCAACCTGCTGCACCAGAAGCTAATAATTCAAGTACAGAAGTAGCTGCACCGGCACATAGCGTAAAAGAAGTAAGTCCAGCACCACAAAGTCAACCCACTTCCTCCAACGAGGACGGCCGGGTAAAAGCAAGCCCTTTAGCACGTAAAATGGCAGAAGACTTTAAGGTCAACTTATCCAATGTACAAGGTTCTGGTGAAGATGGACGTATCGTGAAGCGTGATATCCAAGCGTATGCAGCAAATCCCGCGCCAGCGGTAAACAAAGTATTCGCCGCCACCTTAGAGGCACGTGATGAGCGTGTAAGCATGATGCGAAAGACAATTGCAAAGCGACTCAGTGAAAGTAAATTTACCGCTCCGCATTTCTACTTGAAGATTTCTGTCGATATGCGTAATGCCATGGAGGCAAGAAAAGAAATTAAGGCTGCCTTCGATATGAAGTTCTCCTTTAATGATTTAGTCATCAAGGCATGTGCTATGGCGCTGCGTAAGCACCCGAACATCAATGCTTCATGGCTTGGAGATATCATTCGCTATCATGCGGATATAAATATTGGAATGGCCGTAGCAGTTGATGAAGGACTTGTAGTTCCTGTAATCAAGCATGCCGATCAACTAGGGCTTTCTGAAATCTCAGCTGCAGCTCGTGGTTTTGTTGAAAAGGCAAGACAACGACAACTTGCCTCTGAGGAAATGCAGGGCAATACATTCAGCATCTCAAATCTTGGAATGATGGGAATCGATGAGTTTACTGCTATTGTTAATCCACCAGATGCATGCATTCTTGCAGTTGGTGCCATTCGTCCTGAACTAGCACTTGAAGACGGAGAGTTAGTAGAGAAGCAAATGATGAAACTCACCTTATCCTGTGATCATCGCGTAGTCGATGGAGCAGTTGGTGCAGCTTTCTTGGCCACCTTAAAGGGACACTTGGAGAATCCAGTAAGCATGTTACTCTAGTAGAGTACTGCCTTAGCGTAACGGTTTATACGTCGTATATTTGAGGTATGTCACGAGATGCCTCACTACCGAAAAACCTATCCAACACCTCGCCGGCACAGCGTTTCAAGCAACAAGTTATTGACGATTTTAAGACGGCATGCCTTAGCCGTGAAATGAGTTTGGCTGGGCGAAAGGAAGTCCTAGGAGGGAAAGGCAAATTTGGGATTTTTGGGGATGGTAAAGAGGTTACTCAAGTAGCACTCGCCCGATCCTTTAAACCTGGTGATTTTCGATCGGGATATTATCGTGACCAAACCTGGATGCTTGCGCTAGGTGTTATTACGCCAACACAATTCTTCGCTCAGCTCTATGCGGATAGTAATCCCAATCATGAACCTATGTCGCATGGTAGACAGATGAATGCCCACTTCGCTACCCCACTCATTGATCAAGAGGGTAACTGGTTAGAACTCAAATCAAGGTATAATGTGGCAGCAGATGCCTCATCGACCGCAAGCCAAATGCCCCGTGCTGTGGGCCTAGCCTTAGCTTCTAAGTTTTATCGAAACAACCCAGAACTTCAAACGGACAACAATTTCTCAACCAAGGGACAAGAAGTATGTTTTGTGAGTATCGGCGATGCATCTACGTCCGAGGGACATTTCTGGGAGGCGATTAATGCAGCAGGTGTGTTGAAAATTCCAATGATTACGGTCGTCTATGATGACGGATATGGTATATCCGTTCCTAAAAAGTACCAAACCACTAAAGAGAGTATTTCTGAGGTTCTTTCAGGATTTCAGGTCGATGATCATGATGAGGGCGTTATTATCGTCAAAGCCAAAGCATGGGACTATCCTGGCTTGGTACAAACTTTCGAAAAAGTAAGCACGCTCGTTCGAGAAAAGCATATTCCTGCCCTTATTCATGTTGAAGAGGTAACGCAACCTCAGGGACATAGCACGTCAGGTTCTCACGAACGCTACAAAAGCGAAGAGCGACTCGCATGGGAACAGAATGCAGATGGCATCCAACGCATGGGTACATGGCTTATCGATAAAGCGATTCTTACTGAAGAAGAAGTTGATCAGATTAAAAAAGAAGCTAAAAAAACAGCCAATACCGCTAAAAGAGAAGCTTGGAAAGCATATCAGCAACCGATACTTGAAAAAGCTAAGGAATTAGAACGACTCATCGAACAATCAAACCAAGCAACCATTTCCCATCTTCAAGCCTCGGTAAAAGACTTATACAATCCAGGGTATTCGGACCTTGTTCGCATCGCAAAAGAAGCCCACAGAGTGCTTCGAAGAAACAATGCATCAGACCAAAACCTATCATCCTTTATTGAAGAGATAAACGATTTAGGCCAAAGAACCTATCAAAGCCATTGGGTTAGTGAGACAAAGAAAAGCACCAAAAATGTCCGCATCATAGACGCTGAGTTTGACGAGCAAGAAGAAGTTAATGGATTTGAAGTGCTTAATGCTGCCTTTGACGCGGCGTTGGCTCGAAATCCAGCTGTTATAGCCTTTGGAGAAGATGTAGGTAAGATCGGCGACGTAAATCAAGCCTTTGCCGGGCTGCAAGAAAAATACGGTGAGCATCGAGTTTTTGATACAGGCATACGAGAGTTAACCATCATGGGACAGGCTATCGGTATGGCAATGCGTGGATTACGTCCTATTGCTGAGATTCAATACTTAGATTACCTGATTTACGGTCTACAGCCTTTGGCAGATGATGTTGCGACATTGACCTACAGAACAGCAGGACAGCAACGATGTCCAGTGATTATTCGAACAAGGGGGCACCGCTTGGAGGGTATATGGCATACAGGGTCTCCCATGGGGATGGTGCTTAACTCATTGCGAGGGATGAATGTCTGCGTACCAAGAAATATGACTCAAGCCGCAGGAATGTACAACACGCTGCTTGAGGGTGATGAGCCAGCTATTGTAGTAGAATGCCTCAATGGATATCGATTAAAAGAACAATGTCCCGCAAACATAGGAGAATTCACAGTGCCCATGGGCGAGGTGGAGACCTTACAAAAAGGAGACGATATTACCTTAGTAACCTATGGTTCATGCGTGCGAATCGCCCAACAAGCTATTGCCATGCTAGAAGCAGATCATATCTCCGTTGAACTCATTGACATACAAACCTTATTACCGTTTGATTGCGATAGTAACATTCTTGAATCCATCAAAAAAACAAACAGGGTCGCTGTCTTAGACGAAGATGTTCCTGGCGGAGCATCAGGCTTTATTCTTCAACAAATCATTGAAGAACAAGGTGCCTACGAATACCTTGACAGCCCCCCGATTACCATTGCTGCTCGACCTCATCGAAGTGCATATGGAAGCGATGCTGATTACTGGAGCAAACCCAGCGCAGATGATGTCTATGCAGCAGTGTATAATTTGATGCACGAAGCCAATCCGAGCAACTACCCCAAATAGACTTTTAAAGATTAAACTCAATCTTAAACTCCTCAGTTTTTAGGCTTGAACCGATACCAAAGGTCATGGATCTGCCATTGTTTTCAACCGTACGCTTTTTCTCAGGTACGTCAGTTATCGACTGCATAACTGCCTTGTTTGTTGAGAATATTGAAAGATGGTTTGCTCGGTAGGAAAGATGAACAAATTCCTTTAAATCATTTTCAATGTAGATATCGAATCCATCTGACTCTGCATCTCTCTGTTCAAAAACGATTTTACCCTTTACTTCCTTATGAATAGGCATCTCCCCTATGAATGAAACTCCAATCTTACCTTCTGAAGCAAAACGCCGGAAAAGCGCCTCATCCTCATAATTAAAAGTTACCTGATGTGTAATAAAATTCCCCTTCAACCCTTTTGGGTACTCAAAGAAGGGATCCAAAGCCATCGCACTTCGAAGATCCTTAAGATTCTTGTTTTTTCGCTGTAAAAGCCCAAACCAATCCTGCATACTAGACTCCTCATAATAGGTCAGTGACTTGCTTGAAAAACTCGCTTCATTAATCATAAGACCAATCGCCTGCCAAATTTCATCTGGGAGTCCAATCGATAACGCTTGTGACATATTGACTTCCAACGAATTGGATTCCACATTATGAGCAACGCGTCCATTATTGAGCAATTCAACAGGCCCCATGCGAAGCTGTAAGTCCAATTGACCCTGTCCGTTGATATTTTTAGAAGCCACATTGTACGTTAGGCCATTCCCAGTGTAACCCGGAATCGATGCATCATAACTCCCATTTTGGAAGAAATACTCATCCTCCCCAGCTTTATGAGAAAACATACCCTTTACTTCAAGCAGTGGTTTTTGTGACGGCACGCGCATACGAGATAGCAACTGAGGGAAGAATGGAGTGATGTCCTTCGGAGTAAGGTAAATACCGGTATACAGCGTCTCACCGCGTAAGGCCGTGGACTGTTGAAAATCAAATCCAATAGAATCAGCGTAGATGGTATCATTTATTTTCACCCAATCATTATCCAAGGCATCGGACTGCCAGTCCATTTGAAGGAATCCATCAAGATGTACACCATTAAATCGCGAATCAATGGCGACATCACCAATTCCCAAAATGGAGGTCATAAACTTTAAACTATCAATCATCTGAAGCTCCCCATTCGCATGGAAATAGGATGTCCTATCGGATTCTTTCTTCTCCTGAGTCTGCTTTGTCTTTATGTTTTCCATTGCAATCAGCTGGGAATCTAAATCGAGCCCGTTATAGATGAAATTTCCTCTACCATCTGCCTCATTTCGGCCTTTAACCGTCATAGAAACATCACTAAACTGATGCCTTGATTCGTTAACCGGTGATGTCAAAGTGCAATCCTCCAATTTAGAAAGCACTCCATTCTGTTTGACATATAAAGTATCTCCATTGGGATACAATCTCGAATCAGCAACATCAATAAATGGAATCTCACGAATCTCAAGGGATGATGTGGACATGTCGTAGTCCGCTGAACCCGAATTAAAGGATAAGTCTCCTTGGGATGGGTTCGTAGCATAAAACGTCATATCATCCTGCCCCTCAGGTACACGGAAAAATAATCTCCTAGCATCAATATCCCATTGAAATTCACGGATATTCACTCGATAGGCATTGTAGGCTAAGTCAATATAGTTATCCTCCGAATTGGATATAAAGGTTCCATAGTTTTCGTCCATATCGACCTCCATAGAAACATCTTTTACAGAAAAAGTAACCTGATCACCTCCAGACTTCACTTCAAGATCTCCAGAAGATGCCATAATATCTTTATCGGTAAGGGTAAAGTCTTCCGAGGTAAGCTTCGCATCACTCCATTCGATGGCACCGTCGGCTGTAATTGCGGTATCTGTTACCTGTAGAGTACCCTCAAGTAGCGTACGACCTTGGTTCATAGAAAATGGATTGTTGGCATTTGAGGTAGCCACTAATCTACCCTCATAGGGAAACCACCTCAACTTATTCTTTTCACTCTTCATCTCCGGAGACAAAAATCCCATTTCACTTCGTTCGATATTCAAAGAATCCGCAAAGGCCACCACAGAGTCCGTAAAAAATTCTATTCGCTTGGATGAGAAATCAGAAGTTAAATAATCAACGGTTCCCGTCCCGATGATACCGTTACTGCGATCGAGTTGATAAAATCCTGTCAGTAGTCCCCTATCCTGATATAAAGAGATGCCTTCTTCACCTGTAGATTCTTTGATGCCAAGTGACTTATCATTCATAAGCATAAGAGTATCTCTTATCTCGGGGAAAATATAAGCGCTAGTCAGCGTTCCTATAAAACTCAGATCAACAGAATCAATGTAGAATAGGGAATCCAATGTAAAGGGGTCCAATGAAAAATAGAAACTATCCCTGTTGTAATCTCCATCTAGTATACTCGAATCAGAATAAAAAACTTTGGAGTGGTTGAAGGTTTCAATTTTGGGATAACTCTCATCTTGATTAAAAGTTCCTGAGTGATTATCCGGGGAATTGACAAATACGACGAGATCAGCTCCTTCTATGACCGACTTTACACGCAATAAGTTTGATGCTGAATTTGGATCATTGTATAGGACATCCATGCGCAATTCGTTCAGACTATCTGAGACAAAATGGTACGGCTCATATTCAAACAAGGCATCATCATCCAAGAACTCAAACTGGCCAGCTGTAAACATTCCTGAAAAGTTAAATGACTTATCCTTATCGATATCAAATGTTTGATTATCTGGATAAATACTGGCTCGGTCATACTCGGATATCGTAACTGATGAGACACCCGTTGTCGTGGCGATATCCAAATCAACATTATAAGTAACATTTTTACCTGAAGCAAAGGAGGACATTCCCATTTCATCATAGTCAGATGTCTTTCTTAAAGCCTCCACATAAAGAATAATCTTTGTCAATAAATCCACTCGTTCTTCGGCTTCATTAAACCCAATAAAGCCATTGGCCATTAATCGATAAAAGTTAGGAAACTGCTGACGATAGGGAACATTCGGTGCAAGAATACTTCCAAGGGCTTTTGCCGAAAGGGACGCTCCCCTTAAATCCCCACCATAGCTGTCATAAATCTTTTCAATCTCACTATTTCCAAAACGCATTCCTGAATTTTGAAAAGACTCATAACTGAAGTATTTATCGGATATGATATTCACACTTTTTGTGCGTGAATCGGTAAACAGATTGAACTCTATCTCTCGACCATCTAACGGCCAGCGAAGGATTTCTGCCTCAACGATCATATTTTGATTGCCCAGTGTGAAGGGAATATCAGATACGATATCTAATCCTGTCCGCGCCTCTAGGGTATTTGACTGAATTTTGTATTCGACCTCAACTGCCGGATGTGAAATTGAATCATTGGCAGTAAACAGTATCAGACTCCCTAAGCCACCAAAGATTTTATTGGGCACAGCAACCTTAAGGGATTTTGGCTTATATAAGGCAAGAAGCTTCTGACTACTAGGATCACGAAATTCAACTATACAAACCTCGCCTCTTGGTGCATCAACTCCAATTTCATTACCCGTCAGGTGAAATCCCCCATTCACGCTCACATAGTCGTTGATTTGTTGAGTAGGCAATCGGACGGTTGCTAAAAAATCAGGGTAATTCTTATTTCTGTTTTGATTATCAAGTCGATCTTTAAAGACACCTGGGAATGCCTCGCGACTGTATTTTGGATAGCTCATAAGCACTGAATCACAGGATATCTCAAACTTCGTAGTCTTGATATTGTAGCTAGTCAGCTGCACAAAGGCCTCATCTCTCGGAATTCCCGCACCAACCCAATCCATCTCTCCCCCAGCACCCTGCCATTCATAGGTCTTCCCATAGAATATTCCTGTCGTGTTACTCAAGGCCATCGTATCATATGGATTATCAGCCTGAAGTACTACCGGTTGATCAAACGAAAGCGTTAGCCCCTCATCACTGGACCAGGCAACCCCGCTTGCCTTACCCTTGACCCTCCAAGTATTCTTGCCACGTACGGTGAGAATTCCAGACCGAGCAAACTGCCTCCATTGCCTCACCTCCTCATCGAACTTACTTTCCTTGCCAGGGTAATAATACCCTATCTGGTCAGCTAATACTTCATGCCATTGATCTAGCGGCACGCATTTTGTCGAATCAAAAAGCATACACAAACCGGCTATTCTCCGCTCACGATCTACTGTCCATCGCCCCACCTTGTCGATTGAGTTAGCATATTCAGCAATGTGCCGCATTAAGTCATTACTCGATTGGCCCGAAGCAACATATTGACTAAAGCGTTCAGGAAAAGCATCATCTTTATCCTTACGACTAGATTCTATCGATTCCATAAGGGAATTGACATAAAGAGGATCGTTGATATCATATTTAGGACTTACCTGAGCAAGGCCCAAACTCTTTACAAAGAGTAAAACAATGAGTATTCCAATGGAGTATATACCTTTCATATCTACAATTTACACTTTCCATCGCAGGGCAAGCCATGCAGATGAAGCGCGTTTATCTACAAGTTTCAGGCCAAGTGTCTTCATTCGTTGCTCCACCCATGCCCAATCGTCCAACAAAAGACCGCTTAATAGAATGTTGCCATGTTCAGGGTGTAAGGACCTAAGTAAGACTTCAATATTTTGATCAATGGCGTTTTTGTTTACGTTTGCCAAAATGCAATCATAGATTATTCCATCATGCTGGTATCCATCATTTTCTTGATACCTCAGTTCAATTTCTTGATGGTTTGCTCTAGCCACATCCCGTGCGCTTTCCACCGCAATTAAATCATTGTCTATGCCCACCACCTTGGAGGCCCCTCGCATGCTCGCATAGACAGCCAAAATACCCGTTCCACATCCAAAATCAAGGACTGATTGGTTGTCAAACATCATTTCTTCCATAGCTTCTAGAACCATTCGTGTGGTATCATGATACCCTGTACCAAAGGCCATTTTAGGATCAATCACAAGTTGATATGGGCGACTTGACTCAGGCGACGAAAACGATGGATATATGTAAATTTCTCTGCCTATCTCTATAGGCTTAATCTGCTGTTCCCATAGGGTATTCCAATTTTGGTTTACCACGGGCATAGCATCCAAGGATACCGCGAAAGGTAGGCTCGACAGTCTATGACCAACCGATTCTTTTGCCCATGCCTTTTCCTTAATGTATCCGATTAGTTTATCGTCTAAAAACTCAAACGACTCAAACTCTTCCTCATGTAAAATGGCTGCAATAATCTCAAACGCACTGTTTAATTCCAATGATTCCTTGGATTGAACGGTAAAAGCGACTTGAACGTATTGCTCCACAATCGTTAAATGCTTTTCTGATCAACACATGCTTCTGCAATGGCCGCAAAGGACTGAGCCTTGAGCGATGCTCCGCCTACCAATGCTCCATCAACATCTTCTAATGCAAAGGTGCCTGCTGCATTCTCAGGCTTGACACTCCCGCCATAAAGAATGGAAAAGGAATTGGCTACCTCTTCACCATATTGGGTCGCAATCATCCCGCGTAAGGCTTGATGCACTTCTTGAATTTGGTGGGGTTGTGCGCTTTTTCCTGTACCAATGGCCCAAATCGGTTCATATGCTAAGATGACGCGCTTCATTTGCTTATCGTTTAAGTGAAACAAGCCTGCCTCTATTTGATGCATCAAAAAGGATAGATAGTCTCCAGACTCTCTTACTTCAAGCGACTCACCAATACAGAAAACCACCTCCAACTGAGTTGCCAAGGATTGAGAAACCTTTTGTGCTAATTCCTCGTCCGATTCATTCCACAAGGCACGAGATTCAGAATGTCCAATTAAAGTGAATATTGTGCCCAATGAATCTAATTGCTTTGCCGAAACTTGTCCTGTGCATGCACCAGACTCCATGGCGCTAACCATTTGGCTACCGACCTTGATGTGTGCCGGAAGTAAGGGCATTACAACAGGGATATAAGGACTACTTGGAGTAACTCCAATACTAATCGTCTTAGGAAGAGAATGCACAGCATCCTTTAGCTCACCGCAGAGGTCGAGCACTTCCTCCCATGTTAGATTCATCTTCCAGTTGCCTATTACATAATGTTTTCTCATGGTTGTTTGGTTTCAAATAAGTGGTTAAGAATTGAAAACTCAAGATCAGACAGTGAACATTGCCTCCGTGCCATTACGGCCTTGGCAACATCTACGGCCTTATCGAGTCGATAGGTGTATACTTTTTGGCGGTTTACCCAAGAAAATGAGGGCAAGAATTTAGGAGGAAAATCTCCTCCTACAATATTGACATTTACCCCAAGGACGGTTCCTGTATTGAGCATGGTATTTATGCCTGTTTTGCAATGGTCGCCCATAAGACTTCCCACAAACTGTCGGTTGGAGTTTACGTAGTCCTGCTCAAGGTAACTGTAGACTTTCACCGAACTGTAATTGTTTTTAAGATTGGATGTATTGGTATCAGCCCCTAGATTACACCAATAACCTATTACTGAATTCCCGAGGTAGCCATCATGACCTTTATTTGAATAGCCCTGAAAGACCGAATTACTTACCTCACCACCCACCTTA
>JAYYPZ010000099.1:0-10520 GCA_036128775.1 Bacteroidota bacterium | reverse complement strand
GAAAATTGGTCCCCAAATCATTGAGGCATCAAATAGGGTTGCTGGAGAGTTACCATCTGTTTGTGCAATGCCATCCGGACGGATAATGGGATTGGCTTGGCGGAATACATTGAGGTTTTCACCCCCTATGTAAAGCTCATGGCCAATATTTGGTGCATAGGTTACCTGCGCATTGATTGTAGCATAAGTGGGGGATGATTCGGGCCTTCTATTGTCTGTTGATGGAATGCGGCTTGGTCCACGTAAGGTGAAGGTGAAATCTGCTCGAAACTTCTCAGAAGGCAAGTTGAAGGCAATATTTTGCAAAAGCACCCATTTTGGTACAAAAGGATCTCGAAGCAACTTCCCATCATATGTTGTAAAGGTCTGATCCCCTTTAATGGATATGCTGGTTTTAAGGTTATCGAGCCAATTGGTGACTAAGTCAATTTGGAATGAGTTTGAAAAGGCACGCCCTTGGAGCATTTGGATTTTTAATGTTGAAGGATCTTCAATGTTAAACACTGTATGCCGCTGGAATTCTGTACGATATGCATCCATAACCCACTCCCATGAGGTATTGCCTATTTCGAAATTTTTAAACAAGTTAATGCCATAGGTCCAAGCTCGCTCATCATACGTATTATCAATGAAAGCGGAATCAACAAGGAATTGGCGCCCACTAGCAAATCTTCCAAAACTCTCTGTAAGGATAAATGGACTTCGTGCTGAGCGACCTGCGGATAGCTTTATAATCCATTCGTTAGGCGTTGTCCAGCGCATATTCATTCTAGGCAGGAGATACAGCCCATAAAGGTTATGGTGCTCAACACGCATTCCTGCAATCCAAGCGAATGATGTGTTAAACTCATAGGTATACTCGGTAAAGCCGTATGGATTAAACTCCCACCGTTCTTGTTGCAGTGGATTCACTCCCAGAACAGCCTCTTGTAAAGAATCTACTAATAGTCCTCCTCCAAATTTCAGCGTGTGACTATGGAGGTCCTCTCCATTAGCCGTGGTATTCCAAAAGTGTTCAAGAATTAGCTTGCTTTCACCAAACATTTCCTGCCCGCTATAATTTCTAGTGCTATACAATGCCTGATTGTTGTCTCCAAAGAATGCCTCGCGATCGTGAAAATAGAAGCGGTTTTGAAATCCTATACTCCACTTATCCCAGAGCCTCCCCATTTTCCAAAAAGCGGCTATTCGCCGACTTTCTTGATCGTATCGATAGTCCGCATTGTAAATGGAGTCTTCCTGGTAAGCGCTACTCAGTCCACCTTCTAACCGGGTTTGACTATAATCAAAACCAAACTGAGTACGCCACTTTTGTTTATGAAAGTACTTCCATCGGTGCATAACGTTAATATGAAATGGATTTTTTGGCAGGTCTAAAAAGCCATCGCCATTCATATCCATTTCCCGATTATTGGTCATGCCGTGCACCGAAGTGAGGGTAGACCATCGTCGGCTAATCTTTTCTGTAGAGAGAATATTTCCTTCTAGTCTTCCATACGCTCCTAGGTAGACATTGATATGAAGTCGTTCATCACAATCAGGGGGTTTCCAATTGTAAACAATTTGCCCAGAGATCGCTTCGCGACCGGTTACAATTGATCCCGATCCTTTGGATAGCGCAATACTGTACAGAAATGGACCTGGAACATCAATCATCCCTCCCAATAGGTTTAATCCCCGAATGGAGGACAGCCCTTCGAATCGAATTTCTGCATACTTACCATCAAGGCCTAGCATGTGAAGCTTTTTACTACCCGTAATCGCATCGGTATACCCAACATCCACCGAATTATTGGTTTCAAAACTCTCTGAAAGATTACAACAGGCGGCTTTCGTTAAATCCTTTTGGTCAAGCAGGGTCGTATTGAGTGTAACGCCAAGCTGTCTTGAGTTTCTTCGAGATTGGATTACAGTAGACTCTAGTGCTTCGGGATATAGGATGACTTTGGCGTATTCGTCATGGACAAGGTCAAGCGTATCTGACGCATATCCCAATGCGCTGACCACAATTTCTTGTTTATCAGCATTACCACTCCATTGAGCTAATCCCGAAGAATCGGATTGAGTAATAATCTTGCCATTTACATCCTTTATGTCCGCATAAGGCAGAGATTCGTAACCTCTTCCATTGGAAAAGGAATAGACATTAACGCCAAAGTTGCTCTGAGCATGTAAGGCAAAGCATAAACAACTAAATGCATTAAAGAAGAATAGTCTAATGTATGTAGTCATTCGCTAGCATGTTATTAGCGGATCAGTGAAACGCTGCCACTAGCCTGTCTTTTATCAGGTCGCCCAATTTGTTTGGCAAGCACCACGGTCATATAGCTTCCAGCTGGCGCTTGTTTTCCATTGTAGGTTCCATCCCATCCTTCAAGCGATGAAGCATCACCAACTTCTTCAAATACAAGTTCGCCCCAGCGATTATAAATGCGCATCTCTATGGTTACAAAGAAAGAAGCATTAATTACTTCGAAGACATCATTAAGGCCATCACCATTTGGTGTGAAGGCATCAGGGATGAGCGGATCAACTTCTGGAATAACATTTACAGGAATGAAAATAACGGAATCTCCGCACGGAGGCACTCCACCTAATGCCACTTCGTAAAGCGTAGAGTCTCCAGGGAATAGCACTACAGAGGCGGTAGAATCTCCTAGGACATCCCACAGATATGAAGTAATGTTTTCGCCTGAAATCGTGACCGTAACACTATCTCCGTAGAGTACAGTAGTATCAGGCTCATATAAAATCTCTAGATTTTGAATCGGTGTAGCTACTTGAATGAAAATGCTAGATTGTGATGAACAAGCTCCATTAGAGGCTGTGAGGGTAATGGTTGTGTCTTGATCAGGTACTACCGATATAATCTCTCCGGATTGTCCCGTACTCCATAAATACGATAGCGTGGTATCATCGCTAATTCCAGCTAGAATAGCTGCTTCGGGAAAACATAATACCGTAGGTCCTTCAATATTGAAATTTGGATTTTCAAAAGGTTGATCGACAAAAACACTATCGATGAGCACACAGTTGCTAGCATCCGTAACAGTAACGATGTAAGTGCCTGAATCCAATCCGAGCGCCACGGCGTCCGTCTGATTGTTAGGATCGTTCCAACTGTAAGTGTAAGGCCCCGTACCACCGCTTACAAAGATGCCTGCGGCACCGTTTTCTCCATCACAATTTGCATCAATGACATTGGTGCTATCGATTTGAGGGCCAATTTCAGGTATGGTTACGCACCGCGTGACTTGACAGTTCGAAGCATCAGTTATGGTCAAACAATAATCTCCTGCTGGCACACCTGCAAGGACAAGACCACTTTGCCCATTATCCCAGGAATAGGTTAATGGAGGATTGGCTCCTACGGGAGCTACTGCAGCTGCTACACCATTGCTTTGTCCGCAATCCGCTGTATCCGTCACATTAACTGAAAAGTCAAAGTTTTCGGCTACAGCAACCTCTACAGTATCGTTGTAGGTTAAAGTAGCTCCACTGCAAGAGGTATACACAACCTCAGCACGATAGGAAGAAGTAGTATCTGGACAAACATCGAGGTTTGCTGCATTGCCTAAGTTGTTTCCTTCCATATCAAACCAGTTAAAGCTGTAGGTAGGGGCTCCATCGGGCGAAAATCTCCATGCTTCAGGAGTGGATACCGTCCATGAACCCGTGTTTCGGCCTGGGGCAACTGTGGCATTAGCTCCCGCGGCATCTTGGATTCCAATTACTGCATTACCGCTATTCCAAGAAAAGCAGGTAGGTTTTGATTCGACATATACTTCAATGATTCCAGTTGATTCGTATAAGACAATTTGGTGCCTGCTTTGGGTAGTCGTACAACTAAATTGACAGATATTGTCAAAACTGACTACAAATGTTCTACATGGCGCAATACCATAAACTCCTTGACGAACATTACCACATACTGAAGGATCGATATCGTGATAGGGGCCGCATATAGATGGAGGATATAAGTTGGGACTAGGTAAGGGATCAGTGAAGGACCATTCGCAATAGGCATAGCCTGGGTTAGCGAAACTTGGATTTAGAATTGGGTCAGCATTATTCGTGTTAAAGGATATGATACCATTACTTCCCACAGTTAATTCGGTATAATTTGTACCATAGAAACAAAATGGGAAAGGGAGTGTTATGACGTTGCTAAAAATATCATCTATCCCTATACTTATTCCTGTTCCAATGGTGTAAGGGAAAGGATTATATGGGATAGGCTCTGCTCGATACTGAGTACTTTGTGCTGTTTCAAGAAATTGTGCATTTAACGTAGTGCAAGAATCAGTGCAACTCTGAGATAGGTCAGGTCCAGCATTTACTCCGGGACAAGAAGCTACAAATTGCGCTTTACTCGTCATAGTTACACTAACTAATACAATCAAAAGGAGTTTAATATTTGTTTTCATAGGGCTTATTTATCGCAGCAACGTTATGTTGCCTTCAACTTTATATTCTTGTTCTTGTTTGTATTTGATACAATAAATATACGTTTCAATTGGCAGAGCTTCATGATTTAGCATACCATTCCATCCTAAATTTATCTCGTTTGAATAAAAAAGCAGTTCTCCCCATCGATTATAAATTTCCATTTCATATTGAGTTATGGATAAATTACAATCTCTAAATATGGGTTTAAAGATTTCATTAACGCCGTCATTGTTAGGGGAGAAGGCACTTGGAAAGTAGAGTTTGCACGAATTGTCGCAATAGATAAATTCTATGGTGATCGTATCAAAAACCGGGCAGCCGTTTAGGCTATTGGAAAGAGAATACACATAGTTCCCGGACTCTTCAAAAAGTTGCAATTCGTTAGGAGAATCTGGGACAATCCATTCGCCAAGTAACCCTGTATAATCTGAGAGATCGATGAAATATTGTTCCCCTTCACAAAGCGAAGAATCATAGTCGGTGAGCTGGATAAAAGGACTTGATTGAAAAGAAAGATTTACAGTGATTAAAGAGTCACATCCGACACTATTGGCGAGGGTGAAAGTGTATGTTCCAGGATTTGTCGCAAGACTTCCGTCCGGCAATACGTAGGATGAGTTTGGACAAATTGAATCGGTGATAATTTGAGAAGAATTCTGTAAAAAAGAGAGGTTTTGTTGAATAATAGAGTCGCATCCAAAAACGGATAATAACGTATCATTAAATATCGTATCAGATAAAAATACCTGTCCGTTAAGCACTAAGGAGTCACAAGAAGAAGTGAAACTTACTTCAAAGCTAGGATTGGAGATTATGATGTTTGTGGTGACAATTGAATCACATCCTGAGGCGGCTATAAAGGTGTCACGAAGGACGGTATCTGCAAAAAACCACTGGCCATTTGTAAACAAAGAATCACATCCTTGCTCATTGAAGTTTGTGAAGATGGAGGACCCGATATTTAGGTCTGCTGTGACAATAGAATCACACCCATTATTGCTTAAAAATGTATCGCGAATTGTAATGCTGGTCGTGTAGGTTATGCCATTATAAACTATGGGAAGACAATCTTGAATGGTAAAGCTAAGATTTACATCTGATGGAATATTGAGCTCAGTAATCATGATGGAATCACAACCCCCTGAGGTTTGAAAGGTATCTCTTAAAACGGTATCTGAAAAATATGTTTGACCCTCATAGTCGAGAGAATTACAACCAAAGAGTGAGGTTGTCGAAATGGAAGAATTTGAAAGATTAAGATTAATCTCGCTAATCGAATCACAGCCGTTACCTATCACTTGTGTATCAATATATATCCCCGAAGCAAACTCCCAATTACCGTGGATGAGTGCTGAGTCACATGCACTTTGACTGCTTACTGTCCGAATCTCAAGAGGTTCATTAAGTACGATACTGTCTTGATCGCTACATCCGTTGTTGTTTGTGAAGACTAAAGTATAGGTATCAGGACCGAGGTTACTGATGACATGGCTTGTGGAAGATTGAGAAAATCCACCAGCTCCTGTCCAGTCGTAACTGCCTGTAAGCAATGTTGCAGAAATTTGGCCATCATTACTTGCAAAGCATGAAATAGTATTATCAACGGTAAGATTTATCGAAGGAGAGGGAGTTATCGTGTAGTTAAAGGTTACAATGGAATCACAGCCGTCAATAGTGAGTAAAGTATCTGTGAATGTTGTGTCGTTGTATAGAAAAATAGCTTGATACTGCGCTGAATCACAAGCTTGGATGTCAACAGTATCTCTTATCGGGAGACCGGCAGAATTAGCCGCTGCAAAAACGCCTTGAATCCAGGCTGAATTGGCGGTATTGTTTCCAGTGCCTGGGGTTTCATCTCCACTAGATGCGCTGCCTTCGGACCAATTCGCTTGATCGAATGGATTATTGCTAAAGGAGTTGTCCATGTAGAACACCTTCCCACTGGCACTTCCAGGAAAGGAGATTACAGGATTGTTTGTGTTGTTTCCGAAGCTAACAGCATGAAACGGCGAGATTAATCCATTGAGGTTATTGGGTTGCCGAATCTGATAGGAATCATTGGAATTACTCATCAATGTGTTTTGCCAACTTCCACCCGTAAGCCAATTAGTAGTGGGATAGTTGGAGCTCCCAGATGCTGAGGGGCTTCCTCCTGCTCGTTCAAACAAGGTGCTGTTTGCCGGAAGAATCATAACACCATCCGAAGGATCTAGGTCATCCGGCGGCAGGTTTACGTTTCGATCAAACTCGTTATAGATAACAATCAAGGTGCCATATCGGACGCACTCCCAAATGGGATCAGGCCCAAATCGATAAGACCCTGTGGCAATTCCTGTTCCACCACCGCTCGCAAAGTATCCATTGTTGTCATCTAAAATCCACCCTCGTAAATCAAAGCAGGTATCGTTGCAATTGACATCACCATACACCATGATCTCAACGAATTCTTCTGCACCACTTGGACCTTGGCTTAATTCATTGATGTAAGGGCCATTAACAAGTAACGGCTGCGCCATACTTTCAAGGAGCCATAGCATTAAGCCAATAAGCAAAGTAGAGTGCTTTTGCATTGCCCTAAATTAACGCTAAGGCAAGTAAAATGACGGGCTAGATTTTAACTTATTGACAAACTGATTTTGATTAGTCTACAATTACAATTTCAACCCTTCGGTTTTTTGCTCGACCTGATTCGGTTTCATTGGAGGCAACAGGATGCTCTTCTCCGTGACCTACAATTGTCATACTTTCCGCCTTACACCCTAGATCGATAAGAAATGATTTCACTGATTGAGCCCTTGCTTCGGATAATCTCATGTTATTATCTAATTCGCCCACATTATCGGTGTGTCCATTGATTTGAATGGATAAGTCAAATTGTTGGATAATTTTGGATAAGCGCACAAGCTCAGGCTTTGAATAGTTCAATAATCTAGATTGTCCAAACGCAAAGAAGAGATTGTTGATTTCTACGGCAATGCTATCCTCTTTCATTTCTTCAAAGGTCACCACCTTAATATCTTCCTCATATTCAATAGGCTGAACGCTGTCCCTTAAATCGACATTGTTGGCGATGGGGAAGTAATCTTCTTTATCCACGAAGTATCCGTAGAGTTTGCCTAATGGTAAAACAATAAAGTAACTGCCGTCTTCGGGATCACTTTTGGATTGTCCAATAACTTCTCCAGTCTCTAGATCTTCCCAACGCATAGATGCCTCGATAGGCTCATCATCGCTATCGACTAGATGTCCAGAAACGGTCGCAACAAAATTTGGTCGCATGGAAATAGGGAGATTAACCATTTTGAGTTCCTGCTTATTCTCTTTTGATAGAACACTGTAATAGGCATAATTCCCGTCCGTAGATATCTTATAGCCCCAATCATCTGAACTCGAGTTGATCTCCTTTCCAAGATTTACAGGTTTGCTCCAGCAATCCCAACAAGTATCCGCTAGACGACGAGAAACAAAGACGTCATAACCACCCAAGCCACCGTGACCAGTTGAGCTAAAATATAGAGTTTTCATGTCGGGGTGAAGAAAGGGACTTCGATCACTAAATCGGGTGTTAATGGAGTCACCTAGACTCATTCCATAAGACCAATCTCCATTCTCATTTTTAAAGGAAATATAGATATCCGTGGGATAGTGAGTGGCATATGACTGGGACTCTGCATAATTTTCAAAAACATCTTTGTTTGATTCTCTTTTAGAAGCATAAATTAAGGCATTTCCATCACTTGAAATTATCGCATCGCTATTCCACGTCCCGACATTTATCGAATCCGAAAGGCTATAATAGTCGGACCAACCCCCGATCGTTTTTGAGCGAGAAACGAGTTGTCCATCGACAAATTGGATGAGTTCGTTGCCGTCGACACTTAGCCCCATAACACCATCATTACTTGAATAGTCCGAAAGTGATTCTGCAAGTATGGCTTTCGGCCATCGAGCTTTTGATGAAGATCTTTGGGATAAAAAGACATCTTCATTAATTTGGTTGTAGCAATCAATTCTAAGCCTACCAACAAAATATAGTTTTTTGTCATCAGCAGATATAACAGGGAAATACTCTGACCCTTCTGTATTTACTGAGGTAATCAATCTTGGCTTTATGGATTGATCAATTCCAACCGTAAGCATAGTCATTAACTCTTGATAAGGAAGATAGTGACCATACTTATCTTCATAAATCTTCAATATCGAATAGGCTTCTTCATAGTTTTTTTCCTGAATGGCAGGCTCAATTAATCTTTGCATCGCCCTTAGTCCAGTATACGTAACACGTGATTGTTCAAGGTAATGTTGATAGGACAATTCATCTTGAGGGTAGCTGTAGTGTGAGTTGATTCCTAAGTTATAGGCAAGGAGAGCATTTTCTCTGTCTTTTACAAGATCTTCTGTTAGGTAGCTAGGATAGCCATAAATTGCTATAAATGAATCAATCGTTCTCAGTTCCCCATCCCTGCTGAGTAAAGAATAATAGTTGTCAATAATATTGTTCTTTGCGAATTCATCGACGTCTAAATCCAACAAAAAATCAAAAAGTTTCACATTGTCTTGCCGAAAGCTGATTTCAATTAGACTATCTATTGCCTGTGATACTTGAATGCCGTTCGACCCGTAATATTGAATATAATTCTTGAATTCAGATATAGTGCCTTTCTCAGTATACTCTAAGAAAAAGAGGGAATCAAGAAGTGCTTCTGCTTCTGCGACCTGTTCGGCTCTTGGGTAAGTTTTTATAAATGCCTCATAGGACTCTCTAGTGTTGATTGCAGAAGCTTCTTCAAAAGCTAGAGTTTGGATTCGTGATCTAGCAAGAGAGACTTGGCGGGCATTTGGGTACGCTCGAATAAAGGCTTCGTAGGAAGCGATTTGATCAATAGAAACTACTTCCTCATAGGCTATTTGATTTCGAAGTTCCTTTGCTTGACCTATTTGTGACGCTCCAGGATATTGATTGATAAAGGATTGATATGCATTAATGGTATGTCTGTTTTGGGCATTTATGAAGGCCGCCTTGTTCCTGGCTACAATAACTTCTTCTTTATAAACATCAGGAGCCTCTGAGAAGAATGTAAGAAACTCATTTAGGGTGTTTTCATCTTTTGAATTGATGGCATCTACCTTTGCATTGTAGCAAATTTTCGTTTTTAAATCATAGATTTCTCGTAGTGATATTCCATCATGTATTGCCTTTTTTACTTCCTTTTCATCCGAGGTTTCAAATAGATTTCCCAACCGTTTGACCTCGAGATAAGCATTTTTGGAGTCATAAAGTTTGTACTCTTTGGTGTTAAGCAGTTGCACATAGGCGAAAAGATAACTTAGGTTATAATTATCCTTTTCTATTTTTTTCATGACGATTTTTTCCGCTCCGCGGTAATCGCCTTCTAAAATTTTGTTTAACGCTCTATTCTGTCCCAAAACTTCATTGGTAAAAGAGAGCATCAATGTGAAACACAGCCAATAAACGAGCGTCCTTTTTGATGTCATAGTAGAGTATCAATCTGATTTGTTATCAAATTAATGCATCCAAAGGATATTCTCAAAAAAGTAACTCGTCTTTAGACGAATGATTGCATTATAAAGTGCTTATAATATCATTGAGTGTAGCGGAAGGTCTCATAGCTTGACTTGCTTGCTCCGTATTGGGCAAATAATACCCTCCAGCATCTCCCTTGCTACCTTGGACTACAAGAAGTTCTTCGACAATTTGATTCTCTTTTTCTTGCAGTTCTTTGGCGATTGGAGTAAAGCGTTGACTGAGGTCGGCATCGTCTTGTTGAGAAGCCAATGCTTCAGCCCAAAACTTGGCTACATAGAAGTGAGATCCTCGGTTATCAATTCCCCCAAGTCGTCGGGTAGGGGACTTGTTTTCACTTAAGTATCGATTGTTGGCCTCTCCAAGTGCTTTGGCCAATACCTTGGCTTTTTCATTACCCGTTGTTTCTGCTAAATGCTCGTAGGAAACTTCAAGGGCAAGGAATTCACCTAGGCTATCCCAGCGCAAATAGTTCTCTTTTTCAAACTGTTGAACATGCTTTGGAGCCGATCCGCCTGCACCTGTT
>JAYYPZ010000098.1:0-20858 GCA_036128775.1 Bacteroidota bacterium | reverse complement strand
AGCGAAGCAAAAAATTGTAATACAGTAGATAGCATAAGCGTAATGGCTGACGAAGATACAACGTAGTGCGCTTTACTTCATTGTTTTTAACAAGAAGTTGACCCAATCGCGATCATTGGCAAGACGTTTGACTTTAGATTGCCCCCCCCACTGACCCGAAGCACGCATAGCCTTTTCAAATCCTTGGGAGGGCACCTTGGTAATCTTAGCACGCGATAGCATTTCACCAACTCGCAAGTCATCGTAGTACGTATTCTGTTTTCGTAAATGATTATCTAAAAACTCAGACAACTTATCCAATAAATCTGGCGAAACATCATTTTCAAACTCAATGAACCATTCGTGATAGGGCTTGCCTTCAAAAGGATTGACTTCAGGCGCAACGGTAAACTCTCGCACGGACATGGACAATTCCTCCTTAGCCGCTTGCATGGCTCTTTCTACCTCCTCGCCAATCACATGCTCACCAAATGCGGAGATATAATGTTTAACTCGACCCGTCACTTCTAATCGATAGGGTGCTTTACTCACAAAACGAACAGTATCTCCAAGACTGTATGACCATAACCCAGCATTACTTGTTAAAACCACTGCATAATTTACCCCGAGTTCCACTTCATCGATAAACAGTTTTTTCGCCGAGGGTTTACCCCAATCTTCCAATGGCACAAACTGAAAAACTATACTAGCCTCTAGATTTAAAAGCAATCCCTCATGGTTGGTCTTATCTTGAAAAGCAATAAAACCTTCACTCGCAGGGTAGGTTTCCATGCCTTGAATCTCAGCACCAATAAGAGAATCAATAGACGCTTTGTATGGAGCGTACTGCACCCCGCCATAGGCAAAGACGCTAAGATTGGGAAACAATTGAAGGAGGTTCTGCTTTTTGCTAAGCGATAACAGACGTTCAAAGTAGTTCACGCACCAAGGGGGGATTCCGCTGATCAAGCGCATATCTCGTTGGCTTGTGTCGCTGGCGATTTGTTCCACCTTAGCTTCCCAATCTTCTATGCAATTTACTTCGTACGATGGTTGGCGATTCCGTTGCAACCAAGAAGGAACATGATGATAGACGATGCCACTCAGACGACCTACCGCAATATTGTTCTCGTAGACTAGCTCAGGACTGCCTTGCAGGAAAATCATATCTCCATCGAAGAAGTCAGCAGACAATCCGTCCGCAATCAAACAAAAAAGCGCATTACGAGCCGCACGAATGTGATCGGGCATACTCTCCTTTGTTAGGGGTATATACTTGGCTCCTGATGTCGTGCCCGAGGTCTTTGCCCAGTACCTCGGAAGTCCACGCCATAAAACATCCTTTTCCCCCTCACGGATTCGATTAATGTAGGGACGGATATCCTCATAGTCTACGATTGGTAGTTTCTGACTTATTGTCTTAGCATCATCGTCTCGTGTAATATTGAGGTCTTTTAGATAGTGTACATGGTAACTCTGTCGGACTAGAGATTTCAATAACTTCCGTTGACGTTCACCTGCATCATTATGTGCCTTGTAGACACTTCGTACGACGCGAGGCGCAATAGAACGAACTAGGATGGATTTTAGTCCCATTTTACGAAGGTAGACTTTGGAAACGATTGATTTCAAATACATTTGCACTATGCTGAAAAAAAATCCATTCATCTTTCTCTTTATGACAGCCATGCTTGTTCTTTCTTGCAAGTCGAGTCCTGTATTAGAAAATGATGAAAGGACCGACGAGGTACCAAGCGATACTTCGCGCAGTGATGACAGCACGATTAGAGATTTGGAACTTAAGATTACTGGATCCCAAGACCCACTAGATCTTGAAACAAAGTACTTTCTAATACTCGAATTGATTGCTGAGCGACCTAATTTCCATGCAGAAGATTTTCACCAACTTTTAGGCCTGACATTAGCACGAGATTATAACGGAGTAAATCAGTTATCCAATGAGTTAATCTTAGATGCCGCTCGACATTTTGAGAAGGCATTACAAGAGAATCCAGCGTCAGACTCTCTGCATTTGATTATGGCACAATACCTTTTTGGACTGATGACCCTAAACACCGAGCTTTCCACTCCCTATGGCGATGTACAAACCATGAGTGATCGGGGTATGGAAAGCATTAACAACGCCCTTTCTTACGGAGCTAACCCAGCGGAATGTTATTACTTAAAAGGTAAGATGTATCGTTATCAAAACAACTTTCTAGACGCTATGGAGGCCTTTCGAGAGAGTGTAAATAGTGACCCATCTTTTATCCTTGCCTACGAAGCGGGTTATAATGTGAGCATAGAACTTGGCTATCCAGATCAAGCAAAAAGTTGGTTGGCAGAAGGTATTGAGCGCAATCCTTCAAGTTATGAGCTCTCCAGTATTCTAGCGCATCAATATGCGAGTGAACAGGACTATTCAAGGGCTATAGATGTTATGTCAACTTACTTGGACAAGGCAGCCACGATTCCCAAAGAAGCAATTTTTGACCTTGGCTACTTCTTTGAGAAAGATAATCAGCGCACAAAGGCTATTGAGCAGTATAAACTTGCAATTGCTCAAGATTCCACCTATTTGGACGTCTATTACCGACTCGGAAGAATGTACAAGGATCATCGCCAATGGAATGATGCCTATGAAACTTTTTCAGAACTCCTAAAGCGATTACCTTTGAACCATTCATACCGAGAGGAGATACGTAAGACCCTCGAAACTATAGAAAGAGAGCTATGATAAAACTTACCATGCCCGATGGGTCAATCCGCGAAGTAGCATCGGGAATAACAGCCTACGAGGTAGCTAAATCCATTAGCCATGGTCTAGCTAAAAAAGTACTTTCTGCTGAAATCAATGGCGAAGTATGGGACTTAACGCGCCCAATAACCATTGACTCTACCTTTAAATTATTAACCTGGGATGATGACGGTGGAGCCTCCACCTTTTGGCATTCTTCTGCTCACTTGTTGGCTGAAGCGCTTGAAAATCTTTACCCAGGAGTGAAGTTTGGCATTGGACCATCCATCGATAATGGTTTTTACTACGACGTGGATTTAGGGGATTATCAGTTATCGCCCGAAGACTTGCCTAAAATTGAAAAGGAGATGCTATCCCTCGCAAGTCAAAAAAACACCTACGAACGAAAAGAGGTAAGCAAAAAAGAGGCCTTAGCTTATTTCGAAGAAAAGGGAGATGAATACAAAGTTGAACTGCTTCAAGATCTCCAGGATGGAGATATAACTTTTTACAGCCAGGGAAACTTTACCGATTTATGCAAAGGGCCCCACATTCCTGACACGGGTAAGATCAAGGCGATTAAGCTACTCAATATTGCCGGAGCCTATTGGCGAGGGGATGAGAGCCGCAAACAACTCACAAGAATTTATGGCGTTTCCTTTCCAAAAAAGGAAGCTTTAAATGAACACCTAGAACGCCTAGAAGAAGCTAAAAAGCGAGATCATCGCAAGTTAGGTGCCGAACTAGGACTGTTTATGTTTTCAGAGCGCGTCGGTGCAGGCTTGCCAATTTGGTTGCCGAAAGGTGCTGCCCTCCGAAGACGATTAGAGGACTTCCTTCGCGAAGAACAGGAGCGAAGAGGCTACCAAGCTGTTCGCACCCCACATATTGGAAAAAAAGAATTGTACGAGACCTCTGGTCACTATGCAAAGTATGGAGAGGATAGCTTTCAACCCATACATACTCCTAAAACCAATGAAGAGTTTCTGCTCAAACCGATGAACTGTCCGCATCACTGCGAAGTATATGCCCATGTGCCGCATTCGTACAGAGACCTACCCGTTCGATTTGCTGAATTTGGAACCGTCTATCGATATGAGCAGTCTGGTGAACTCCACGGATTAACCCGCGTGCGATGCTTTACCCAAGATGACGCCCATATTTTCTGTACAGCAGATCAACTCAAAGGAGAATTCTTAGAGGTACTTGATTTAACACTCTTTGTTTTCCGTGCCTTAGGCTTTGACGACTTTACAGCTCAAATATCCCTTCGTGATCCGGACAATCCAGATAAGTATATAGGTTCAGAGAGTAATTGGGTAGCTGCTGAATCGGCCATCATAGAGGCAACAAAGGAGGCCGGCATTCAAACCATTACAGAATATGGTGAGGCCGCCTTCTATGGACCAAAACTTGATTTCATGGTCAAAGATGCCCTAGGCCGAAGCTGGCAACTAGGTACTATACAGGTCGATTACAATTTACCCGAGCGCTTTGACCTCACCTATATTGGAGAGGATAATGCTAAGCATCGACCGATCATGATTCACAGAGCACCCTTTGGATCTTTTGAACGATTCATTGGTGTCCTTACGGAACATTGCGCAGGGAAATTCCCTCTTTGGTTGACCCCAACACAGATTATTCTCTTACCTATTAGCAATGTCTTTAATGATTACGCCAAAGTCGTACAAAGTGCCTTGGCAAAAGAAGGAATTCGAGTAGAAATCGATGAACGCCATGAGAAGATTGGACGTAAGATTCGTGATGCAGAGGTAAACAAAATACCCTACATGGCTATACTCGGAGAGCGAGAAATGGAAGAAAATGCCGTGGCAATCCGCCAACAGGGAAAGGGCAACATCGGCACGTTTTCAATCGAAGAGTGGACTAAATCCATGAAAAAGTTTGCAGCAATCTCCCAAGATTAACCATATTTACATCAAACTAAGACTAATTTGCAACACAGACGACGTCAACGAGGTAGAAGAGTAGTTCGCGAAAACCCTCACCGTATCAATGATTTTATACGCGTTTCAGAAGTTCGCCTTGTAGGCGATAATGTTGAAATGGGAGTGTATACCACAGACAAAGCAAAAGATATAGCTCGGGAGCTCGAGCTCGACCTCGTAGAAATTTCTCCTAATGCAGAACCACCGGTCTGCAAGATTATGGATTACCGCAAATTCCTTTTCGAGAAGAAAAAGAAAGAAAAAGAAATTAAATCCAAGACTCAAAAAACGGTCATCAAAGAAATTCGTTTCGGACCGAACACAGATGATCACGACTTTGAGTTTAAAGCAAAGCATGGAGAAAAATTCTTAAAAGAAGGATCAAAAGTCAGAGCCTTTGTCTTTTTCAGAGGAAGAAGCATTGTATTTAAAGATCGAGGAGAGCTGCTCCTACTCAAGCTTGCACAACGTCTGGAAGAATTTGGAGCGGTTGAACAACTGCCGAAGCTCGAAGGAAAAAAGATGGCCATTGTCATCGCACCAAAGAAAAAAGGCAAATAGGCCTTTTTCAGCTTGTCGTTTTCAAGTCTTTTCTTAAATTTGCAATCCCAAAAATGACAGGCTATGCCTAAAATGAAGACAAAATCAAGCGCAAAAAAGCGCTTCAAGCTTACTGGTAGCGGTAAAATCAAGAGACGAAAGGCATACTTGCGTCACCTTGCTAACGCCAAAACAAAAAAGCAGAAGAAAAATTTATCAAAGTCTGATATCATCTTTAAAGGAGATGAGCCGCGCGTAAAGCGGATGCTAGGCTTGAAATAAGTTAGATAAACTATCCCTTATAATTAATAAAGAGAAACTATGCCACGCGCTACAAACCACCCCGCCATTAAGGCTCGAAAGAAAAAGGTTTACAAACTAGCCAAAGGATACTTCGGTCGTCGTAAGAATGTTTGGACTGTTACTAAAAATGCAGTAGACAAAGGTCTCCAATACGCTTATGCTCACCGCAGACTTAAAAAGAGAGAGTTTCGTGCACTTTGGATTCAAAGAATCAATGCTGGTGTTCGCGAGCATGGTATGACATACAGTACGTTTATCCACGCGTTAGAACAGGCGAATATTAACCTTAACCGTAAAGTTTTAGCCGACTTGGCGATGAATGATCCGGTATCTTTTAAAGAAATTGTTAACTTTTTGAAGAAAGATTAAGAAACTGTTAAGAATTATCAATACCTTTACAATAGGTTGTTGGTTATGTTTAAGGGTGGACGTCAAGTCCGCCCTTTTTTCTGCCCATTGTATTCGACCATTCACTCCTAAATCTAGTCCTCCTTATCCAAGAAGAAGCAATTTGTTCACTGATCTTTTCCGTCAACCAGCACGAGATTTCTGCTCCCTTAAATATTCTTTGAAAAAAAGCGGATCACTAAGTAGAACTTAACTATATTTGCAATCCGTTTGAAAAAGCGGTAAGCAATGAAAAACTACGAGACTACATTTATCATTACTCCCGTGCTATCTGAAAAAGAGGTTCAGGAGACTGTTAGCACCTACAAGAAATTCATCGAATCGAATGGTGGGAAAATCATCAATGAAGAAGCCTGGGGCCTAAAACAATTGGCATATGCCATTGAAAAGAAAACCACAGGAGTCTACCATCACTTTGAATTTCAATCGAATGGTGATCTTATCGATACCTTAGAATTAGCGTTTCGAAGAGATGAGAACATCCTACGCTTTTTAACTATTGCTCTTGACCGCTATGGTGTGGAGTACAATGAGAAGAAAAGAAATAAGCAATCTGCTCCAGAGGTAGTTTCTGAAGAACAAGAGAATTAGAATTATGGCAACGAATAAAAATGTACGTTTTCTTCGCACCGTAAACATCGGTAAAGCTGAAAAGAAGTATTGTCGTTTTAAAAAGTACAATATCAAGTTTGTGGACTATAAGAATCCTGATTTTCTTATGAGTTTCATCAACGAACAAGGGAAGTTACTTCCGCGACGTATTACAGGTAATAGCCTGAAGTATCAGCGTAAAGTTGCCCAAGCGGTTAAAAGAGCTCGACACCTCGCGCTCCTTCCATACCAAACAGACCTTTTGAAATAATTGACCATGGAGATTATCTTAAAAAAAGATGTTAAAGGATTAGGCATAGCAGAAGATCTAGTATCTGTAAAAGCAGGTTATGCAAGAAACTTCCTAATTCCACAAGGAATCGCTGAAGCTGCGACAACCGAAGCAAAAGCTGCATGGGAATCACGAAGAGAAGAACGAGAAGCGAAACGTGCTGCACTCGTTGAAGAATTCAAAAAGTCAGCTGCAGTACTTGAGTCTGCAAAGGTTTCTATTGGTGCCAAAGTTGGAACTACTGATAAAATATTCGGTAGTGTTTCGACCCATCAACTTGCCCAAACGATCCAAGATCAGTTTAGCATCACAGTGGACAGACGCGATATAATCCTCCCGGCAGGTGAAATCAAAACCTTAGGAACATACAAAGCAATCATTCGTTTGTTCGAAGATATTCAAGCCGAAATGGAGCTTGAAGTAGTCGCTGAGTAGTCAACGCATACTGACGGGTTTTTCTGCCCTATCTTATCTTTTTAGTTTACTCCGTTCGGAGTGCCACAATAGGATCAAGCCTAGCCGCTCTGATGCCAGGTAAAATGCCTGCACTTATTCCAGTAAAAAGAGTGACCACAAAGGAGGCTCCAATCCACGGACCAGGGATAATAAAAGGTCCCTCGAGGTAATCAGCGACAAAATACCCTGTAGTCAAACCCAACACTACACCTAGAAAAGTACCCAACAAGCATAAGGTCACAGATTCATATAAAAACTGCCACGCAATTGAAGATCTTCGAGCGCCTAATGACTTTTTTAGGCCAATTTCCCGTTGACGTTCTCCAACAGCAACAAGCAACATATTCATAAGCGCTATAGCCGACGCAAGAATGGTTAACAGTCCAATGACTAGGGTTGCGCCTGATAGACTTAAAACCAGCGTATTAAGTTCCGAATAGAGCTTTTCGCTGCGAATCACTCGAAAGTCATTCGGCATGGCTGCCTCGATACCCCGTATTTGTCGAAAGACGCCAATAATTTCTTGCTCAACGCGAATCGGACTAATATCATCAGGAACATTAACCACGATATCATAGCTCCCTTCTTCGGTGTATTGTTGATCTAGATAGGATGCCGGCAACACCACAAAACGATCATTCGAGTTTTGACTATTTCCTCTTGAAGCACATATACCAATAACGTTAGCTCTGAGGCCATCAATGACTATACTCCCACTAGCAAGCTCATCCTTCCCTATGCCTAAGACATCAGCCGTTTCACTGCCAAGGATAACTGAGGGACTTCCATACATGGATTCTGCCTCAGAAAAGTTTCGTCCATACGCTAACGAATATCCATTATTCGGAATGTAATGCAAGTTACCCCCAATCAAACTGATGTTTGGATTGGTCGATCGAGATGAAAATGTAATCTGCGCATTGGGTTTAAATCGGCGATGAAAAGAAGTAGCGAAGCCTAATTCCAAAAAATGATTAGCACATCTGCGTGCTTCATCCAGAGTAATTGGCGGAACGTCATTTTGGCCTGCCTCTTGGATGACATTATCATCCACCTTTATCGAGTTTGCGCCAAGATCAACAAACTGGCTCGTGAGGTTGGATTCTATGCTGACAATAGCGGACTGCATGGCGATAAGACCTGCAACACCAATGGAAATAATAAGAATTGTCAGGAAGGTTCTGAACCCAGAACTTCGTATAGCAACAAGGGCACTTAAAAGATTATGACCACGCATCCGATGCAAAGTACGCTATACGGACAAAATCAGTCACTGAATCAGTACTAAAAAGTTTAAAGTAAAGGCCTGAAATCCGTACCTTCATGGCAAAGAATTAGACGATGGCCTTTGACATTAGCATGATTAAAGCGGTTTATAATCGCTATCCAGAAGCCGTTAAGAAAGCGAGAGCTACACTTAACCGACCATTAACATTAACCGAAAAGATTTTATACAGCCACCTCCATCCCTCTGCAGGAGTCCAAGAATACAAGCGAGGTGCTGCCTACGTTGATTTTGCCCCTGACCGTGTGGCGATGCAAGATGCTACCGCCCAAATGGCCCTATTGCAATTTATGCAAGCTGGTAAAATAAAGGTTGCCGTACCTTCAACGGTTCACTTAGATCACCTTATACAAGCACGAGTAGGCGCGGACAAAGATTTACAAGAAGCTATAAACACCAACAATGAAGTATACAATTTCCTTGAAAGTGTTTCACGCAAGTATGGTATTGGCTTTTGGAAACCTGGAGCAGGAATTATTCACCAGGTTGTTTTAGAAAACTACGCCTTCCCAGGAGGAATGATGATTGGTACAGATTCCCATACGGTTAATGCTGGAGGATTGGGAATGATTGCTATTGGTGTGGGTGGTGCAGATGCTGTTGATGTTATGGCAGGTATGCCTTGGGAGCTTTTAATGCCTAAACTTATTGGAATTAAACTCACTGGAAAACTCAATGGCTGGGCTTCTCCAAAAGATATTATTCTCAAGGTCGCAGGAATCCTAACCGTAAAAGGAGGAACAGGTGCAGTAGTAGAATACTTTGGAGAAGGTGCCAATAACCTCAGCTGCACTGGAAAGGGAACCATTTGCAACATGGGAGCTGAAATTGGTGCGACTACCTCTACCTTTGGCTACGACGAGTCCATGGCACGCTATCTAGAAGCAACAGGACGTGCAGATGTGGCTCAGTTAGCCAACGAAGTTAAAGAGCACCTTACAGGAGATCCAGAGGTATATGCCGAGCCAGAGAAATATTTTGATCAAGTTATTGAAATCAACTTAGACGAATTAGAGCCGCACCTCAACGGACCTTTTACCCCTGACTTAGCGACACCCATCTCTGAAATGAAGGCGAAAGCAGAAGCGGAAGGTTGGCCAACCGAACTAGAATATGGACTCATTGGATCATGTACTAATTCATCCTATGAGGATTTATCACGATCAGCAGCAATTGCAAAAGATGCGACGGCAAAAGGTATTGAAGCCAAAGCAAAGCTTACCATCACGCCTGGTTCAGAACAGATTCGTTATACGATCGAACGAGATGGGCTGATTGACACCTTCTCCGAATTAGGAGCTTCAGTCTTTGCCAATGCTTGTGGACCTTGTATCGGACAATGGGCTCGGGCGGGAGCAGAGCGAAAGGAAAAGAATAGTATCGTACACTCGTTTAACCGAAACTTTGCCAAGCGTGCCGATGGCAATCCCAATACACATGCCTTTGTGGCTTCCCCGGAAGTAACAACTGCCCTCGCGATTGCAGGAAGCTTGACCTTTAACCCCCTTACTGACCGCTTAGTCAACGCACAAGGTGAGGAAGTAATGCTTAGTGAGCCAAAAGGCGAAGAGCTTCCGGCAAAAGGATTTGATGTAGAAGATGCGGGATATGTTGCCCCAGCTGAAGATGGCTCAGGAATTGAGGTCATTGTTAATCCATCGAGTGATCGACTTGAGCTGTTAACTCCTTTCCATGCTTGGAATGGCGAAGATCTTACGGGAATGCCTGTGCTTATCAAGGCGCATGGCAAGTGTACTACAGACCATATCTCAATGGCTGGTCCTTGGTTAAAGTATCGCGGACACCTCGATAACATCTCAAATAACTGCCTAATTGGAGCAGTAAATGCCTTTAACAAGGAAACCAATACGGTAAAAAATCAATTGACTGGCAGTTATGGAGAAGTGCCCGCTACAGCGAGAGCCTACAAAGCCGCAGGCATTGGTTCTGTCGTCTTTGGAGATGAAAACTATGGTGAAGGATCATCACGTGAACATGCTGCCATGGAACCTCGTCACCTTGGTGTGCGTGCGGTAATCGTGAAATCATTTGCAAGAATTCATGAAACCAATCTAAAGAAGCAAGGGATGCTAGCCTTGACCTTCGTTAATCCGTCAGATTACGACTTGATTCAAGAAGACGATCGCGTGAGCATCCTTGGCCTTGCGGATTTCACGCCTGGACAGCCCCTCATGCTAGAGGCATTGCACAGTGATGGAAGCAAAGACGTATTTCCTGTGCACCACACCTACAATGAGGCACAAATTCAGTGGTTTAAGGCAGGAAGCGCGCTAAACGAAATCAGAGCTAACCAATAGACGAAGCCTCTAGAGCTTTTCTACGTGGGTAAAGAAGTTGCCAAGCAAGGCATAGCCTACTTCCGTTAAAATGGATTCAGGGTGAAACTGGAGGCCCACTATGGGCTTTGAAGCATGAGCTAGTGCCATGACTTCTCCCTTTGATGTTTCAGCTATAACTTCCAAAGGCTTGGAGACCTTGTTAGCAACAAGGGCATGATAGCGCATAACATCAAAATACTTGGGAAGCCCTTGAAACATCCAATGCTCTTGGCATTCAATTTTGCTCGTGTGCCCGAAACATACTTGATCGGCTAACTGTATCGTACCCTTATAGTAGTAGTTAATTAATTGATGACCAAAACAAATTCCCAATATTGCCTTATCATTCACCCAAGAATCAAGTTGTCTAGATAGATCGGGAAAGTGTTCAGGATTTCCTGGACCTGGGGATAATACCACAATATCTGCCTCCTCACCTACATCATCAATTCTAGGGTCATCATTCCGGAGAACAATGGTCTTTCGGCCAAATTGGTGGACTAAATCGACAAGATTATAGGTGAAGGAATCATAGTTATCAATAACTAATACTAAAGAATTTTTATCCGCCATAAATTCTGTATTCCTTGGTCAGATCTTCAAGATAGTCAATACTTTCCGGCATTACCTTCTCAAACAATGCATAGATTGGCTTAGACAATGTGTCTAGATATCCCTGTGTCAAAGAATCCTCCGTAAAAGAAGGCGGTATCGCGCCTAATTCATTGACGATAACATACAGCGAAGCTAAGCTCAACGCACCAAATAGAGTAAAGACGAGTATACCCAAGATTCGATTTCCAATACCTAGGGTAGCCACTCTGATCACCTTAGAAAGTACATTGGGCAAGTAGCTGACAAGGCCATAAAACACCAGTATATCTAACCCTAGCACCAAAATAGATGGAATTACATAGCTATCGATTCCCAAAGGTCGGATGACTTTATCCATCAATAACAAAACAATAGACGAGGTCATCGTAAATGCCAAAAACAAGGTAACTCCAAAACCTATGGCGAATGCTAATCCCTTTTTAAATCCATAAAGAGCAAATAGGGAAAGGACACCTAAAACGATAAGATCTAAAATCACTGCAATTGATATTTTACTTCCTGGGCAATACGCTTACCATCGGCACGACCTTCAGCCATCTTGGTGACCTCTTTAATAACTCTTCCCATATCCTTTAAAGAATTAGCACCTTCAGAAGAAACAACCTTTGCGACAAGATCCCTTAGTTCAGCTTCATCCATTGGTTCCGGCAAAAACTCTTGAATAACCTCAAGTTCACCTGCTTCAATTTCGAAAAGATCATCGCGTCCCTGTTCTTTGTAGATTGCCATGGAATCTACCCGTTGTTTTGCCAATTTCTGCAACACTTTTAACTCTTCCGAAAGAGCTAAATCCCCATCATTTTTATCCAATGTAGCGAGCTGGAGCGCAGATTTTATGCCCCTTAGCGCTGTTAATCGAGCCTTAGCCTTGGCTTTCATTGCCTCCTTAAGCTTTTCTTGTATTTGGGATGATATTGACATGATACTATGGTATTAATCCGTTAAAAAAACGATTTCATGCTCGGCCTTCATATGAAAATGTTCCCGAGCAAATCGCTCTTTTTGCTCTAAACTAGAATTTAACTGCTCACGATCCTTTCGAACCTCTTCGATCTGCTCAGTGTACCACTGAAGCTCCTCTTTTGACTCAGCAACTTGTGCTCGGATCTCTCGCAAATTCATGTAACTGTAGCGGTCAAAAAAGGTCATCCATACCACAAAAATGATTATGGATAGTACATAGGGATTTAACAAGATGGCAAGAATTCGCTTACGCATACTTTAAAGGTATGCATTCGAAGCCTCCAAAGTACACCAACTACAAACAGAAAGGATGTGTATTATCCTGTGACTAATTCAACTTAAAAGAATCGATTGGATGAGCCGTATACAGCTTCTGAGCCCAACTCTTCTTCTATACGTAAAAGTTGATTGTATTTAGCTGTTCGATCACTGCGACTAGCCGAACCCGTTTTAATCTGACCTGTATTGAGTGCAACAGCTAAATCAGCTATTGTAGTATCCTCTGTTTCGCCCGAACGATGACTCATTACGGAAGTCATGCCGTTTCGATGAGCTAAGTCAACTGTTTCAATCGTCTCGGTGAGTGTTCCAATCTGATTGACTTTCACTAAGACAGAATTTGCACAATTCATTTCGATACCTCGTTGCAGACGCTTGGCGTTTGTAACAAACAAATCATCACCGACTAATTGAATTGAGTCGCCTAGAGTTTCGTTAAGCTTTTTCCAACCCGACCAGTCCTCTTCGTCTAGACCATCTTCGATAGAAACAATAGGATATTTAGCACTCCAATCCTTCCAATAAGCTACCATTTCATCACTAGTCATGGATTGACCCGTAGATTCGAAGGTGTATAAACCCGTTTCCTTGTTATAAAATTCCGAGGATGCTGCATCAAGAGCTATCTTAATATCCTCCCCTATTTTATATCCTGCTCGTTCAACAGCCTTCAGTACAACTTCAATGGCCGCTTCATTTGAAGGCAGATTGGGAGCAAATCCTCCCTCATCACCAACATTTGTTGAGTAACCTCCTTCGGATAATGTTTTTTTCAAGTGATGGAAGATTTCTACTCCATAGCGCAGACCCTCGGAGAAGGAAGGCGCACCAATCGGCATAATCATGAATTCTTGAATATCAATCGCATTGTCGGCATGACTCCCTCCATTGAGAATATTCATCATAGGAACAGGCATAATATGACTGTAGGATCCGCCGACATAGCGGTAAAGGGGAAGATTGACCGCATCAGCTGCTGCCTTGGCACAAGCCAAGGATATTCCAAGAATCGCATTCGCACCCATCTTGGATTTGTTATCCGTTTCATCGCAAGCAATCAATAGCTTATCGATAAGTTTTTGCTCGGTAACATCCACACCAATCAGTGCTTCCGACAAGGTGTTTTCAATATTGGCAAGCGCTTTATGAACTCCCTTACCCATCCACTGGTCTCCACCGTCTCGCAGTTCTACGGCTTCGAACGCACCGGTTGAAGCCCCTGAAGGAACCGCGGCTCGTCCATAGAAACCACCGTCGGTAATCACATCCACTTCGACGGTTGGGTTTCCGCGGCTATCTAAAATTTGTCTTGCTGTAATGTTGGTTATAATGTTCATTAGGATTGAATTAAATGGGCAAATTGATCAAACAAATACCTTGAATCGTGAGGGCCAGGGTTGGATTCCGGGTGATATTGCACAGCAAAAGCCGGAGCATTTTTCAATCGTATCCCTTCTACGGTATTGTCGTTAAGGTTTACATGACTTTCCAAAACTCCCGACGCTTCTGTAATGCTCGATCTATCGACAGCAAATCCGTGGTTTTGGGAAGTAATTTCTGAAAGATTCGTTTCTAAGTTTTTGACCGGATGATTAAGCCCTCTGTGGCCAAAGTGCATCTTATAAGTGGTCAGGCCTTGAGATAATGCTAAAATCTGCATTCCTAGACAGATGCCAAACAAAGGTTTGCCCGTTTGAATCATTGCTTGGCATGTCTTGATGGCGTAGTCTGTAGCCGATGGGTCACCTGGGCCATTGGAAATAAAGAAGCCCTTAAAATCATTGACATCGATTGCATCTAACGAAGTATGCGCTGGAAAAACAGTACCATAAAATCCTCGCGTGCTTAAGCAATCTAGAATACTTTTTTTGATGCCTAGATCAAGTACCGCTATACGGTGACTCCCTTCCGCTTCCGATCCAAAGGCATAGGGTGAATCCGTAGACACTTTTGAAGCGAGTTCGGCGTGATGCATTGAGGGGGCTTCCTTGAGTAGCTTTTGCAATTCATTGATCTCACTAACTTCTGTAGAAATCACGACATTAACTGCTCCATTATCCCGGACTTCTTGAACGAGCTGTCTCGTATCAAGACCCTGAATCCCAACAATACCAGACTCTTTTAAACGGTCATCTAAATGTTGGACACCCTCTCCAATTCTTGAAGTTACCTCAGCGATAAAACCGCAGACCAGACCTGCAACTTGGAAGCCTTTTGACTGAAACTCTTGTTCATGGTTTCCATAATTCCCGATATGGGGAGAAGTCATAATGATTGTCTGACCAAAATAAGAAGGGTCTGAAAAAACTTCTTGGTAACCAGTCATCCCTGTATTAAAACATAACTCACCAAGCGATGTGCCATGAGCCCCAAAGGATTTTCCCTTGAGCAAGGTGCCATTTTCTGTCAATAAATATGCTGTGTTCATAAACGATGTAAAAGTAAGGCTTACTAAAGTTTATGAATTGGCGTTATTAACAATGTATTCTATGTATTATGCAAGCACAATGAGAAAAGTCCTCTTATATATCACCGCACTTCTTATGATCAATGTGCAGTGCAAATCATCCAGTCCAAATGGAGCGACCACTTCGTCAAATGATATTCCTACCATCAAGCGATCGAACATTCAGGACGAGCCCTTCAACTTTATTGATTCTAGCGCTGTGTATGCATTTAAAATCAGTGGAAATGATGCTGTGAAGCAATTGGACATTACACCAGAAAAAATTCTACAAATTCTTGAAGAAGAGTTTGATTTATCCAATAAACCTCTAGTACAGAAAATCCTCCTTAACAACATAACGACCATAATGGATGACGATCTACCGATCTATATCTTCCAAGATAGCTTATCCAATACCAATGACCTAAAGACCTCGTTAAGCCCCTACGTAATCATAGAATCTCCTGAACTGTGTAAGGCTTTGAGGCTCAGCAAGTTTAATCGGGATACAAAAACACGAAAAAAGGGTGGCCTGCGCTCTTTAGAAAATGAGAGTATCCCCTATCATATTGTTTGGTCCAAAAAACTTGTTCTTATAGCTCAGAAGAGTACACAAGCCATTGATGAGGTCTACAAGAAATTTGAAAAACATGATAAGCCAACGTTTACTAGTCATCCCTTGTATGAATCCTTACCATCAGAACCGTATGCAGGATACATAAACATCCAGGCTTTTCGGAAGCTTGGAGTATTTGACTTGAAAAATCTCCCATCAACTTTACCGAGTGAAGCACAACTCTATCTGGAGAATCTTCTACAGCAAAGCCTTGCCATTCATCATGGTATTTTAAGTGGAAATAGCGTGCAACAAACCACTACCCTGCATGCAGATTTTTTCACGAGAAGTTTTCAGCCGTGTCCCGCAAATACCACACCTCCAACTACTCAAGATGTAAGACTTGTTGTTAACTCAAATGCGAACGGTTATGGCAGCCTCACCCTTGAGCGTGAAGTCATTGATGCTATGCTTAATGAGATAGATCTCACTGAGATGATTGAACGACTAATTGGAGAATCAAAGCTTGATGAGTTGAAAAAATTAGATCCATTTGGCATTTTACAAAAAGTAGAGGAGGCTATCACTGAGCGAATTGATGTCGAGGTTATCAAACGATTTAACCCTAGCGGTCAAATCAGCTTTGGTTTGTATGGCAATGCCGATGAGCCACCGAGTATAGCCATATTGATCCACGGCAGTACAAGGGGAATGTCCAGCCTTCAGCCTTGGATTGAAAAAATACCATCTTCATGGATTCCTGATGACCGAGGAATCTATATCAGCACTCGGGGATTAGTAGTTGGCTATGGTTTATCTTCTGATGATTTGCAGCGTATTGCTAAATCGAATGAGGCAACCCTATCTAGCACTGTTTTGCAGTATAATACGAGCCTTTATGCTTCACATGAACTAATTGAGCGATATCAAGAGCTCATTCCAGAGTTTGAGGTATTGCGAGAAAATCCCTTTTTGACTGACATCATAGAGCGTTTTACAGAAGGGAATTACACGATAAGCATCGGTTGCAATCCCGTTTCATCACTTAAAATCACCTTAACGAATACTCCTAGATGTTAAGTCTTACTATTCAAAAATTTATCTGATATATTTAATCGCCTAACGATATCTTATGAGAAACCATCTGATTACCCATCTTCTAACCTCGATACTCCTTCTCGTGCTCATTTTACCAGGGTGTCAGTGTAGTGAAACAGACAATAAAGAAGATGATTCATCTCAATCTAGTATTCAGAATGCCAATCAGCTTATCCCAGCAAAAAATGCACTAGCCTATTTCTATACGGATATACAATCCCTCTCGGGTGCAATGGATCTCGACAAACCGAGTCAATGGCAAGAACTAGCTGTTATTCAAGAGTTGCTTTATATAAATTCAAATGATTCTGTGATGCAACCATTGATTGACCATTTTTTTTCGCAGGGAATTCAAGATGGAAAAATCATGGGATCTGTAGGAATAACAACTAATCTAATGCAGTTGTATAATGGCTTACAAAGCGAACGGACTTTTGCAGAAGAATGGCAGGAACTCCTTTCTTTTGATATGGCCATAGTTTCGACAAGTACACCGTTACTTATTAACGCCATGGAGGCAGAAGGTATCCTTGAAGATGCTTCGTCTACTCCTGTAAACCAATACGGCTTCAAAACACATACCATCGAGGATATAACCATCGGTTGGTGCGACACCATTCTTTTGTTTTCGAACAATTCAGCGACCCGATTGGGTAAACCACACAAGGAAAATATAGGAAACTTTGCGCACCATAAAGAACTATTGAACCATGATGCTAGTATTCTGATTGACATGCCAAGCAGCCTTTCAAAGAGCTTGGTGCGCGCGATACCCTTGGCTGCCAAGAGTGCACCTGATGTTAAAATCACCAATGGACTTGAACGTTTGCTGATTGACCTTACCGAAGCGTTTGATTTTATGCTCTACTCTGCTAATGTTAGGGAGAACAGCATTCAGTTAGCTATGGAGGTTCAAATGGACCCAGCAACCAAGCTTGCACAAATTATATATCAGTCCTGTGATGGAAAGGAATCTATAGATATGCCGCTTGGGAAGGTAAGTCCAACCGATAACAACGTGTTCCTCGGCTTTGGGAACACCTGTCTTGATTATATAGAAGTATTGGATAATGAGTATGATTATTTTAATGCTATACAAACGCTACAAGAAGGAATACAAGGTGGGCCAAGCAATAACCCCATGACAGCAATGATTGACTTTCCCCATGAAGAAATCATGAAATTCTATAGCGACTTATCGGGTGAATACTCCTACAGCTTCCACATCGATTCAATCAATGGAATGCATCTCAGTCTTTTTCTTGGCATGGACTCAGTGCTATCAGAAGGCCTTCAGCAACAATTAGATGGCATGCTGTCATTTATGGCACTCTTTGGAATTTTACCTCCTGAATCAACTGCTATCGATTATTCCAAGGATGGTATCTATTTAGTAATAGGTGAGCATGCAGGGGATATACAACGCTTTGAACAAGGACAATGGCCTAAATTCGCCTACACATCAAAGGAGCACCGAATAGGGTACGGAGAGATTGACATAGTTGCCCTTGTGGAGAACTTTGGATTATCTGAAGAATTCAATGAGATAGAATACGATGAACAACTTCTAGAAGGCGTTCAACTTGAATTGCTTAGTAATCCATCAAGTGCACGGTCAACTGCCACAATGGAGTGGACAATTAATAGAGATAAAACAAACGCAGAACAGGGCACCTTATGGGTTCTTCTGTCTCCCCTATTCAATCAATTCTAGCATTTCCTTTAGCAAATATAAGGGCATAAAAAAAGGGATGGCTAAACCATCCCTTTTTGTTTTATACAAGTTTATCCGAAGACTTTACTCCTTATCCTCTTCAGCTGCTTCTTCTGAAGCGTCTTCCTCAGCAGGTGCCTCCTCAGCCGCTGGAGCTTCCTCCTCAGCAGGCGCTTCTTCAGCTACAGGAGCTTCCTCCTCAGCAGGTGCCTCTTCAGCTACAGGCGCTTCTTCAACAACTGGTGCCTCTTCAGCAGCAGGCGCTTCTTCAACAACTGGTGCTTCTTCAACAACTGGTGCCTCAGCTACAGGAGCTGTTTCTTTTGCAGCACTTCCGCTACTCTTTCTCTTGCGCGAACGACGAGTTTTCGACTTATCAGCCTTGCCTTCCTTGGCATTTGAATAGATTTCATTGAAATCAACGAATTCTACCATGGCCATTTCCGCTCCATCAGATGGTCTGAAAGGCAACTTCACAATGCGTAAATACCCACCTGGACGATCCTGAACTTTAGCAGAAATAACATCAAACAACTCTTTGATAGCTTCCTTATCCTTTAGGTAAGAAAAGACTACACGACGGTTATGTGTGCTGTTAACTTTTGCCTTAGTGACCATTGGCTCGAGGTAAACGCGAAGCGCCTTGGCCTTAGCTACTGTTGTCGTTATTCGCTTGTGTTTTACAAGGGAAGAAGCCATATTGGCGAGCATCGCTTTGCGATGAGAAGCCGTTCGACTAAGGTGATTTACTTTTTTTCCGTGTCTCATAATCTACAATTCTCGGGACATCTATTCCCTATTAGTCTTCTATTTGATATTTTGAAATATCCATACCGAATGATAATCCTTGTTCTACGAGTAAAGCCTCGATTTCTACAAGAGATTTACGTCCGAAGTTTCTGAATTTCAATAACTCATTGGTATTGTAATGCACCAACTCTTCTAAGGTGTTAATCTTAGCAGCCTTTAGGCAGTTGTATGCTCTAACTGAAAGGTCGAGATCTTCGAGATTTGTCTTGAGTAACTTACGCATTTGTAATACGTGCTCGTCAACAAACTCATCCTCACGCTTTTCAGCAACGCCAAATGAGAAGTTCTCATCAGAGATAAGGAGTAGGTGCTGAATAAGGATTCGCGCTCCTTGCTTTACCGCATCCTCTGGGTGGATTGTACCATCAGTAACAACTTCTAATTCAAGTGCTTCAAAATCGGTACGTTGCTCAACACGAACATTGTTGATTGAATAACGCACGTTTCGAATAGGAGTAAAGATTGAGTCTACGGTGATAAAGCCTAATGCCAACTCTCCAAGGTTCTGATCTTCTGAAATCGTGTAACCGCGACCTCGAGCGATAATCATTTCAATCTCTAAGGTTACCGACGGATCCATCGAGCAGATGTGCTGATCTGGGTTCACTACTTTGAACACATTCGTATGACGTTCAATCATTCCTGCATTGAAAGCCTCTTTTCCTGAGATGCTTAAGTAAATCTTATCGGCAGGACTATTGTCATCAATCAACTTTTTGAGTCGAACTTGCTTAAGGTTTAGAATGATTTCAGTGACATCCTCAATGATTCCATCAATGGTAGAGAACTCGTGGTCCACACCGCTGATTTTGATAGCAGCGATAGCATGTCCCTCCAGAGATGATAAGAGTACTCGACGAAGAGCATTACCCACTGTCACACCAAATCCAGGCTCAAGCGGTTTAAATTCGAAAAGTCCATGATTGTCACTTGACTTTTGAAGGATGATTTTTTCGGGTTTAATGAAGGATAAGAAACTCATATTGCGCTGTAATTATTGTTTTAAAAAGCTCGTTTACTTCGAATACAATTCGACGATTAACTGCTCATTGATATTTTCTGGAATTTGCTCACGTTCGGGCATGGAGATGATTTCACCTTGGAATTGACTTGAATCAAATCTCAACCATTCCAAGAGCGTTGTGGAACGTCCTAGGTTCTCCTCGATAACAAGAAGAGTTCGTGAACGCTCACGGACAGAAACCACATCGCCTGGACGTACGGTGTACGAAGGAATATTTACCACGTCTCCGTTTACCATAATGTGACGGTGACTAACGAGCTGACGTGATTGTCTTCGTGAATTCGCCAAACCGAATCGGTATACCACGTTATCTAAACGGCTCTCCAACAGTTGGAGCAAGTTCGTACCTGTAATCCCTTCTTTACGGCTCGCCTTTTCAAATGTTTTACGGAACTGACGCTCCAATACTCCGTAAGTATATTTTGCTTTCTGCTTTTCCTTTAACTGAATAGCATACTCTGAAACCGACTT
>JAYYPZ010000097.1:0-9122 GCA_036128775.1 Bacteroidota bacterium | reverse complement strand
CTTGGAATATTGAGTTTTGTCGTCTAAACTTCTATACCCTATTGCTAATATCACGCAAGCATTTAGCCCTTTATCATTTAATCCCAGCAATTTATTGACTTCTTCCGGTTCAAAACCTTCCATTGGTGTAGAATCTATATTTAACTCAGCACAAGCGGTTAGTGCATTTCCCAGCATGGTGAAGAGATGCTTTCTAATTAGAAAGGCTAAACCATAGTATGACAGATAGTATGACTAAGTGAGGTAGTGATTGCGGATTGGAGATCGTATTTTTACCCTCACAAAATTGATCTAAACTCTTGTCCATGATGCGACTTAATATTCTCCTTGTACTAGCCTGTCTTTTTGGCTTGGATATCGATGCAACTGCTCAACGTTCAAAAAAGAATGAAGACGATGGCGTTAAAGACATCTCAAGTGAAATTACTGGCCTTTCTTTTCGTCACGTAGGTCCTGCCCTTATGTCGGGGAGGGTTGCTGACATAGTCATCCATCCAGATAACTCCAATGTATGGTATGTTGCCGTTGGTTCTGGAGGAGTATGGAAGACAGAAAACTCAGGGACGACATGGACTTCGCTTTTTGACGGACAGGCAAGTTATTCTATTGGATGCTTGGCCCTTGATCCACAGAATCCAGAAACAGTTTGGGTTGGAAGTGGTGAAAATGTTGGTGGACGCCATGTGGGATATGGAGACGGGATTTATCGCAGTAATGATGGAGGATCTACTTGGTCAAACATGGGCTTAGAAAGCTCTGAGCATCTATCAAAAATCATCGTTCATCCAGGAAATTCAGATGTGGTTTGGGTGGCCGCTCAAGGTCCTCTTTGGAGTAAAGGGGGTGAGCGAGGTGTATATAAAACGACTGATGGAGGAGCTACCTGGACGCGTACTTTAGGTGACGACGAGTGGGTTGGGGCGACTGACCTCTTAATTGATCCGCGCAATCCAGACGTGCTTTATGCTGCGACGTGGCAACGTCAGCGCTCAGTAGCTGGATACATGGGCGGTGGACCAGGAACGGCACTCTATAAATCATTGGATGGGGGAAGTACTTGGGAGAAGCTATCTCGTGGGCTTCCATCAAGTAATATGGGGAAAATAGGTCTCGGTATTTCTCCTCAAAACCCAGATGTAGTCTATGCGGCAATTGAGCTCGATCGTCGAAGCGGAGGAGTATACCGAAGCGAAGATGGAGGCGCATCATGGGCCAAGATGAGTGATGCCGTATCAGGAGGAACAGGGCCACATTATTATCAGGAGCTCTTTGTATCGCCCCACCATGCCGATGAAATCTACCTAGCCGATAATTACATGCAGGTTTCTTACGACGGAGGGAAAACCTTTGTTCGTATGAATGAAAATGAAAAGCACGTTGATAACCATGCGGTAGCCTTTAAAAAGGAAGACCCTAATTACATCCTTGTAGGGTGCGATGGCGGACTGTATGAAAGCTTTGATCGCACACAAAACTGGAAGTTTGTCGATAATTTACCCGTGACGCAGTTTTACAAGTTAGCCGTAGATGATGCGGAGCCCTTTTACTACATCTATGGGGGAACGCAGGATAACAACACCCAAGGAGTCATTTCTCAAACCGACAACGTACATGGTATTCGAAATTCCGATTGGTTTGTTGTGCTAGGGGGTGATGGTCACCAGCCTGCTACAGAACCTGGCAATCCTAACATAGTCTATGCGCAATGGCAGGAAGGAAATCTCAATCGCCACGATCGCCTTACTGGGGAAAACATCGACATTAAACCCCAAGCAGCCCTAGGCGAAGTAAGTGAGCGTTTTAATTGGGATGCGCCGATTTTAGTCAGTCCGCACAAGCCAAGCCGCCTATACTTTGCTTCACAGCGAGTCTGGAAGTCGGAGGACCGAGGGGATTCTTGGGAGGCTATCTCTCCCGACTTAACAAATGATGTCAACCGTATTGAATTGCCGTACTATGGAAGCAAGCAAAAATGGGATAATCCATGGGATGTCTATGCCATGTCGAATTACAGTACCATTACTTCTTTATCGGAATCTCCAATGCGCGAAGGCCTTATCTATGCAGGAACAGATGATGGCATTATCCAAGTAACCGAAGACGGAGGTGCATCTTGGCGCAAGGTCAATTTCTCCTCCATATCTGGTCTACCAAGTACGGCATTTGTTAATGACATTAAGGCGGATTTATACAATGAAAATGTGGTCTATGCTGTCTTTGACAACCACAAGTATGGCGATTATAATCCATACATCTACAAGTCGAGTGATAAGGGTAAGACTTGGGAAAGTATAGCGAGCAATCTGCCAGAGCGCACCTTGTTGTGGCGCGTGGTTCAGGACTTTAAGGAGCCGAATCTTATGTTTTTAGGGAGTGAATTTGGCGTCTATGTAAGTCAGGATGGCGGTAAACTATGGTCGAAGATGACAGGAGGAATGCCCAATATCTCTGTTCGTGATCTTACGATACAACGTCGAGAAGAAGATCTCGTCTTAGCGACATTTGGGCGAGGAATCTATGTGTTAGATGATTATTCTTCTCTTCGCACTACGGAAGTCTTCGAAGAGGATTATGCAGAGGAAGCCAAGCTATTTACGCCTCAGAAGGGTATGTGGTATTTCCCTAAAAGAATTTTAGGTTGGGGAGGTAAGGCTTCTCAAGGAGACAACTTTTTCTTAGCCGACAATCCACCTTACGGAGTTACATTTACCTACTTCTTAACGGAGAGTTATATGTCACTAGCGGGAGAGCGTCTAAAGCAAGAGGGAGAAATAGAAGCCGACGGTGGTGAGGTGGCCGCACCAGCTTACGATATTCTTGACGAAGAAATGCAATCCATGGATCCTGCCGTATGGCTCTTTGTATATAATGAAGCGGGAGAGATTATCCGCAAAGTCAAGGCGACAAATGCCAAGGGGATTCATCGAGTGACCTGGGATTATTCTGCTAATACTCAACGACGCATTACTGCAGAAAATATGGCACAGGACGGTTATGGACCTAACGTTGGTCCAGGAAACTATTCAGCGGAGCTCTTTAAGCAAGTGGATGGACGCTTTACTTCGATTTCTGAATCGGTCTCTTTTGAGGTAGTTCAACATGGTCAAGGTGCTCTTGAGGGGAATTCCATGGAGGCTGCAGTTAATCATTGGGAGACTATGCACGCATTAGCAACTCGTTGTTATGCTTTGTCCAATGATATCGAAGAAAGTGTGACTGAAGTAGAGGTAATGCTTGAGGCTTACTATCGAGCACCGACACTTGACGAGGACTTACACAATGCTCTTCTTCAGGCGCGAACGCAAGCGTTTGATTTACAGTTTGCGCTCAATGGATCGTCATCACGAGATGAAGTCGGAGAAAAGACAGAGTACCCTACATTGTGGACCTATTTATGGTCAGCAAGTGGCGCTCGTCGTTCGACCTATGGTCCAACAGCCAATCACCTGCAGAGCTTAGAAAATGCTCAGGCGATCTATGACCAGCTGAATAAGGACTACTTGGCCTTCCAAGAGACGCTTGCAGGGTTAAGTCTCCAGCTTGAGGAACTAGGTGCGCCGCCGGTTAAAGACTAGGCCAATACTCAACAATATTTAAGTGGTGGAGTTACCATAAAGGGTGAATGACAACACAAAGCATACTAGCCAAGAGGTTCAAGCCTTAAGTGACTGGTTTCAGTCTATGCAATGGAAGGCTTTTCCCTTTCAAGTGCAGGGGTGGCAGGCTTACCATAAGGGGGACAATGGCATTGTAAATGCTCCCACGGGCAGTGGTAAAACCTATTCCTTACTCTTGCCCGCCTTACAACAAGCCAACGCAAGTACAAAAAAGGGAATAAAGGTCATTTGGATAACTCCAATTCGAGCCCTTGCCAAGGAGATAAAGCTTTCCGCAGAACGCGCCATCCAAGGTCTATCATTAGGACTTTCTGTAGGCATTCGTAATGGAGATACGTCGACCAGTGTGCGACAAAAACAAGATAAATCACCGCCTGACCTCTTGATTACAACTCCTGAGAGCCTTCATCTATTGCTTGCCCGTAAAGGGTTTGACACACGGTTTAAGGGACTTCAGGCAGTAATTGTTGATGAGTGGCACGAGCTTTTGGGAAGTAAGCGGGGCGTGCAAATGGAGTTAGCCCTTGCTTTACTAAGGCATCGTATCAAAGGACTACGTATCTGGGGCATATCGGCTACCATTGGCAATATGGAGACTGCTTTGTCGGTGCTGCTAGGAGATGATGCCAACCGTGGCCAACTCATTAGAGCGGATATTCATAAGTCAATTGAGGTTAAGACGATTATTCCAAGTGACGTGGCCTCTCTTCCTTTGGCAGGGCATTTGGGATTACATCAGGTCGAGGCCGTAGCTAAGATTATTCATGAGAGCCAGTCTACCTTGGTCTTTACCAATACACGTAATCAATGCGAGATGTGGTACCAAAAGCTCATTGATTTTGATCCGAATCTTATTGGGCTTATTGCCATGCACCATGGTTCCCTTGATAAGGAATTACGATCTTGGGTCGAAGGCGGATTATATGAGGGAAAACTCAAAGTAGTCGTTTGTACCTCAAGCCTGGATTTAGGGGTAGATTTTCGCCCAGTGGAATCCATTGTCCAGATTGGTGGTCCTAAAGGGGTTTCTCGATTTATGCAACGGGCAGGGCGAAGTGGTCATAGTCCTGGAGCCACGAGCACTATTTATTTTGTTCCTACGCATGCTATAGAAATGATTGAGGGAAGTGCACTTCGTCAGGCGATTGCAGAAAACAGTCTTGAATCTAGACTTCCCTTTATTCAGAGCTTTGATGTTCTAGTCCAGTTTCTTGTAACGCTCGCAGTGGGTGATGGCTTCTTTCCTGCGGAGGTCTATCAAGCCATAGCCAAAACGCATTGCTATGCTCAAATCAACCAAGAAGAGTGGCGATGGTGTCTACGCTTTATCTTTGATGGCGGCGGGTCCTTACAAGAGTATCCGGACTTTCGTAAAGTTGAAATTGATGATGATGGTCGATATATTGTCCGATCGCGTCGTATTGCTATGCGTCATCGGTTATCGATGGGCACAATTGTTAGTGACCCCGTCTTATGGGTCAAGTTTAAAGGGGGAAGGAGTATTGGGACGGTAGAAGAATATTTTATCTCAGGAATCAAGGAAGGCGATGTGTTTTGGTTTGCTGGTCGACCGCTGCAGTTGGTAAGCATTCATGACAATACAGTTTTTGTAAAAAACACTAAACGCAAGACAGGGAAAACACCTGCCTGGGCAGGAGGGCGTATGCCCCTGTCTTCTCAAATGAGTAAGATGCTACTGCGCAAGCTACACGAGGCAGCCAATCAAGATCTTTTCACCGACGAGGAACTTATTCAGATGAAGCCAATTTTTGATCATCAACGCAAGCATTCGATGATTCCCAAAGAGAATGAATTACTTATTGAATACTTTGAAGACCGGGAAGGCCTGCACATTTTATGTTATCCATTTGAGGGGCGAAACGTTCATGAAGGTATGGCCGGGATCATAGCCCATAGAATTGCCCAAATTTGTCCGATAACCTTTAGCATTGGTATGAATGATTATGGCTTTGAGTTGCTTACCGATCAATCCTTAGATGTTGAGTCGATTTTTTCTCAGGAACTATTTGCCCCAGAGGACGTCCATGAAGCACTTAACACAACAATGAATGCCTCGCAAATGACCCGTCGGCAGTTTAGAGATATTGCAGCAATTGCAGGACTCGTGTTTACAGGTTTTCCAGGAAAACCTAAGAAAGACCGCCATATCCAAGCCACTTCCCAACTTTTTTACAATGTGTTTGAGACCTATGAGCCGAGTAACTTACTTTTTCGTCAAGCCTTACATGAAGTCATGGAGCGCAAACTAGAAGAGGGGCGTCTTCGCGATACCTTAGAGCGTATTCAATCCATGGATATCTGCATGGTAAATACACACAAGCCGAGCCCGTTTGCCCTCCCTCTATTAGCGGAGCGCATTCGAGAGAAGTTTTCAACGGAAAGTGTCGAAGACAGAATTCGTCGAATGGAATTAGAAATACTCAGAGGATGACGATCACATGGCACAATCACAATTGGACCTTGGATGGCGAGCGAGCGCTCTACTGGCCCCTTCGTGACACCCTTATCCTTGGCGACCTGCATTTTGGTCGTTCGGCTCATTTTCAGCGCGCGGGGATAGCGCTCACAGAGGAGACGCACAGAAAGGATCTTCTCCGGCTTAAAAGGTTATTTGAAAAGTATAGACCGTCGACGGTCTACTTTTTAGGTGACCTTTTCCATTCGGAGTACAATACGGCTTGGCAGAGTTTTTCGAATCTGATAATGTCCTTTTCTTCCATAGAATTTGTATTGATTCAAGGAAATCATGATATCCTATATCGGAGCAATTATGAAAAAGCAGGGATTGAGGTCCTGCCCTTTGTCCAAGAGGAAGGATTGTTATTTAACCATGAACCGGTGGAAGATGCCAATGGGCTTGGCGTGCTATGTGGCCATATCCATCCGGGAATCATTATGCGTGGCAAAGCGAAGCAGAGGCTTAAGTTTCCCTGTTTTTATGTAGAAGAAGACCAGATGATTTTGCCTGCATTTACCTTGCTTGCCGGCATGAAAGTGTTGCGCCCCAGGCGCAAGGTTCGGGTGTATTTACCTATGGGAGAAGTTGTACAAGAAGTAACAAGGACTTAGCGAAGCTGTTCTCTAAACCATAGCCCCGAGTCTTTTATCCGGCGCTCTTGGGTCTCAAAGTCGACGTGGACAATGCCGAACCTTGGATGATACCCTTCGGCCCATTCAAAGTTGTCTAAAAAGGTCCAAGCAAAGTAACCATCAATAGGAATACCCTCTTGCTTTGCGCGAAGTACTTGGCCAATGTATTGCTTGTAAAAATCCAGGCGCCGTGCGTCGTGTACGAAGTCTCCTTCAATCTGATCTTCAAAGGCCGCCCCGTTTTCTGTGACTATAATTCGTTTGCCGTATTCTCCAAACTGCTTGAGCACATCATACATTCCTTCGGGCGACACTTCCCATCCCATTTCTGTGATGTTTTCTTCCTCGGTGAGTTTATGGGCTTTGACCAAGTTAGCCCAAAAGACGGGCGGCCAAAATGAGAATCGAGCAACACTTCGAAAATAATTTTGAAGGCCAATAAAATCGAAATCAAAGGTGGCACGCTCCATATCACCATCTTGAATCCATCGCTCAATACCTTGAATCATAGATAGGTCTTCGGTAGGATAGCCCATACCCATAGCGGGTTCTATAAAGAGCCTGTTAAACAAGGCATCCGCTTTTTTTGCCGCCTTTCGGTGTCTTGGTGCATTGGATTTGGGTTCTACCGCAGTACATGAAAACGTAGTGCCTACGCTTGCGTCAGGAAGAAGCTCTTTAAGAATTCTTCCTCCTTCGCCTTGGGCTACGGTGACATGGTGCACGGCTGCCTTAAACTGCTTAAAGCTTCGAATGCCTGGAGCATGGCCGCCACTCATGTAGCCAAGCCCTGTAAAGGCCATGGGTTCGTTAAACACCATCCAGTGCTTCACTTTATCTCCGTAATGTTTGGCCAGAACTTCAACGTAATCACTAAACCAATTAATGCTATCCCGATTAAACCAACCGCCTTCATCTTGAAGGGCTTGAGGCAAGTCCCAATGATAACATGTGAGCCAGGGTTCAATGCCTAATTCTAAGCATCGATCAATGACACGATGATAAAAGTCAATGCCTTTTGTATTGAGGCGGCCTCGTCCTTCGGGCATAATCCTTGACCAAGCCGTTGAAAAGCGAAAGACATCCATATTCATGGACTGCAGTAAAGCTAGATCTTGCAAATAGTTATGATAAAAGTCGCAGGATACGTCGCCATTATCTCCATGGAGGATTTTGCCCTTCTTATGTGAAAAGGTGTCCCAAATGGACGGACCCTTTCCGTCGAGATTCCATGCGCCTTCTATCTGGTAGGCGGCAGTGGCCACGCCAAATTTGAAGTCACGGCCAAACTGTTCCCTCAAGGACAGGGGACCTAGGTTTAGCATGTTGGCCATTGGATGCTGAGTCAGGAGGAGGGAAGTGGCTCCAAGGGCAGAAAGCTTAAGCGCGTCTCGTCGATTCATGGTGTAGATTCGTAAGGTCGATTATCTGCCGTCCATAACGGCTAGTTTTTCGGCTTGTTCTGCCATACGAAGTTTGTCAACCACTTGCCCTAAATCTCCACCCACAATCGCATCGAGGGCATAGAGTGTTAGTCCAATGCGATGGTCCGTTACTCTTCCTTGCGGATAATTATAGGTTCTGATTTTTGCCGAACGGTCGCCTGTTGAGACTTGCGACTTACGCTCTGCAGCTTGAGCTGCTTGTCGCTTTTGAAGTTCGCTTTCGTAGAGTCTTGAGCGAAGCCATTGCATGGCAATTTCCCGGTTTCGGTGTTGCGATCGGCCTTCCTGACACTCTACGACTACGCCAGTTGGCACGTGAGTGATTCGTATGGCGGATTCTGTTTTGTTAACATGCTGCCCTCCAGCTCCAGATGCTCGGAAGGTATCTACCTTAAGGTCTGCTGGATTGATGCTGACCATGACCTCATCCACCTCAGGAAGGACGGCAACCGAAGCAGCAGAGGTATGTACCCGTCCTTGCGACTCGGTCTTTGGAACTCGCTGAACGCGATGAACTCCGGATTCGAATTTTAATATGCCAAAGACATTTTCACCGTCAATACGCATGACAATTTCCTTGAATCCTCCTGAACTGCCTTCATGGGCACTGACAATTTCTGTTTTCCATCCGAGGCTTCCCGCATATTGAGAATACATTTTTAACAAGTCTCCTGCAAAAATGCTCGCCTCGTCGCCTCCGGTTCCAGCTCGGATTTCGAGGAGGACATTTTTTTCGTCTTCTGGGTCTTTTGGAATCAGGAGTGTTTCTAGCTGTTTTTGCAAATCTTCCAAGGATTTTTCCTGTTCTCCAAGGTCGGCTTTCGCCATTTCTCTAAACTCTTCATCGGTCTCTTCCTTAATAATTCTTTTGTTATCCTCAATATTAGAAAGGGCGAGTTGATAAGCTACATATACCTCATGAATCTGACTCAACTCTTTATATTCTTTA
>JAYYPZ010000096.1:0-13034 GCA_036128775.1 Bacteroidota bacterium | reverse complement strand
TCGATTATCAATATCAAATCCCTTTCCTTGAAGGAATTCAGTAATTGTAGAGGCTCCTACATTAAACTTTTTGGCCGCGGCAATCAGCCGCATCGGTTTATAATCTGACATGTACTTTTATTCTTCCTCGAATTCTGATTTCAGAATCTTATAAATTTCTTTAATCGTTTCTTCTTCTAAATCGGTTCTTCGCACCAACTCTTCCTCACTGAGGTCCAATACGCTTTTCGCCGTATCACAACCAATAGCCTTGAGCTCATCCAGCATCCAAGAATCGATTTCATCTGCGAACTCATCAAGGTCAATATCATATTCTTCTCCCTCGACATCCCGATAAACATCAATCTCATAATCTACAAGACGGCTTGCGAGCTTGATGTTTTGTCCTCGACGTCCAATAGCAAGCGATACTTGATCTGGCTTTAAGTACACTGCAATTGAGCGATTGTCTGTATTGATGTCCATACTTACAATCTTAGCTGGAGCAAGAGCACGTTGTACTAATAAGTTGAGATTGTCGGTGTAATTAATGATGTCGATATTTTCATTTTTTAGCTCCCGAACAATGCCATGGATTCTACTTCCCTTCATTCCTACACAAGCCCCCACAGGGTCAATTCGGTCATCATAACTTTCGACCGCGACTTTCGCCTTCTCACCAGGCTCGCGTACAATATTTTTAATGACGATAAGTCCATCAAAAATTTCAGGTACTTCAAGTTCTAACAACTTGGCTAAGAAAGCATTATCTGTTCGTGACAAGACAATAATCGGTTGAGCATTACGAAGACGTACTTCTTTAATCACACCACGCACGTTCTCGCCTTTTTTGAAAAAATCTCCACGAATTTGCTCGCTTTTTGGAAGAACAATTTCATTCCCCTCGTCATCAAGCAAAAGAATCTCACGCTTCCAAATCTGATAAACTTCCGCAGACATGATATCACCAACTCGATCTTTATACTTCTGGAATATTTCATTTTTCTCGATTTCCAGAATGCGAGTAACCAAGGTTTGGCGAGCACTTAGCACCGCACGACGGCCAAAGGATTCAATCGTAACTTGCTCATAGCAATCTTCACCTACTTCGTAGTCCTCCTCAATTTTAATGGCATCGCTGATGGAAATTTGAAGGTTATCATCTTCTACTTCTCCGTCGGCCACAATCGCTCGTGTGCGCCAAATTTCAAGGTCTCCTTTGTCGGTATTCACAATGATGTCGAAGTTTTCATCATCCCCGAACTTTTTCTTAAGAATGGTACGAAAGACATCCTCCAAGACCTTCATCATCGTAGGTCGATCGATATTTTTAAACTCTTTGAACTCGGAAAACGAATCAATAAGCTCTGCACTGTTCATGGTTATAATTTAAAAGTTAAAATGTAATATGGCTTTTTTGATATCCTCAAATTGTATTTCTATGCTAGAGGATTGCTCCGCAGCATTTTTTTTCTTTTTACCTGGTTTAGATTTCCCCTCTAAAGGCTCTAATAGGAACTCGATTCCATGATCAAGAACCTTAACCAATCGGCCCTCGAGACGTTCCTCGCTAAATGTCGTGATTTTGAGCTGTCGCCCAATTCTTTTGACATATTGTTCGCGGACTCGCAGGGGGTTACCCATACCAGGGGAAGAAACATTGAGCGTGTAATCCTCTGGTACTGACCCTTCTTCGTCAAGTTGTGCTTCCAAATGACGACTTACCCGCACCAACTCATCTATAGTAATACTTGGCACCTTGTCAATGTAAAGCTCGAGACGTTTTCCCTTAGCGATTAGTTCCACAAAGAATGCATCCATAGAAGGGAGGATTTCTCCCAACCAAGTCTTTATTTTTTGCTCAATTTCTACCACGTTTCTAAATCTTTAGAATAAAAAGAGGGGACAAATGCCCCCTCTTATGCCGCAAATATAAGCATTTAGGCCTTACTATTCTTTAAGTATTGGCTGGGTATATCGATGTCCTCCGCTTTGTACTTCGACAATATACTCTCCCTTACTCAGCGAAGGAAGGTTTACGGGAAGATGGTAAAGCCCTTCACTTAGGCCCGTTTTGAATTCTTGATATACTACTTTTCCATCCAACGAATACAGGGATATCTCTAAATCATTGGCAGTGGGTAGGGCATAGAATTGGATATAGAAAAACTCCCTAAATGGATTGGGCTGTATACCCATTACTACCAATGGATTTGAGGACGCATCCTGGATATCAACCGCCATTTCATCAACGAGCACAAGTTGCAGAACTACCGTATCACAATTGGGCGGCATAGCATTGTCGCACCCTACAAAGACCAAGGTCTCTGTTGCATCCATCGAGGAATCAGGGAGGTAGGTTATACAAGAGTCATTATAATAGGCAATTTGACCGTGACTAGGACTTCCTTCGAGAGAAAAGGTTGTTAGCGGTTCCATTAAGTCATCAAACTCAAAACATCTAGAATACAAATTAGCTCCGCTGATGGTATCCACAACACGTTCTGTTGTAGGCAATGGAAGCACATTAATTATAAAAACATGAAGGTCACAAATACCGTTGGTGTCACAAACTACCATGGTGATGGTATCAAGGGAAGATTGATCTAAAGGGGCATTGTAATCAATACAGAAACTATCTAATACCGCAACACTTCCCAATCCCGTAAAGCTTGAGATGGCACTTGATGTAACCGAAGACGATAAATCGCTAAATGTACCACAAGGCTGAATGCTTTGCCCGGCATAGATCGTATGATAGGTAGTATCAGTTGACGTAGCACCAACAATGGTAATGATTACGGTAATTGTGTCACAGCCTATCCCTTGACGACACAGAACAACACTTGCTGTGTCATTTCCAAAAAAGTTGGGATTTGGGGTGTAGGTAACGGTTACGTTGTCTATGGTAAGTGTCCCATTGTCAGGTGACGTTGATATACTACCTGCAATCGAAGGACATACGGCGGTCACGTTGGGAATCAAATTGCCGGCAACTGAGTTACTCTCAGTTCCACCTAAGACGATAGTATCGGTCAATTGAACCATGCCTATGGTTTGGTCGGCTGCCGTATCGGGTCGAAAAGGTCCTGCCTGCGAAGGAAGTGGATTGGGTACATTCACTAAGTTCGTTGAGCCCTCATCAACCTTCCATGAGGTTAGGTGACTGCCCGCTGTGTTAAAGATGTCAATCGGGGTAGAAAAATAATCAGCTTGTGCGCTGTTTTGATCTAGCGTCAACGCAACATAGCCCCTGTCGGTAAACTGCGCATACTTAATATGGGGAAACAACAACTGGATCAAACCAATAGGGATGCTGATGGGAATACTCGATGAGGTTACACTACCCACAATAAACTCGACCATAGCACTTGATGTGGAGTTTCCAGGAACTTCATTGGCAAAAAAGGTATGTATGTCTCCTGTCAGTACAACACTGTTGTCAATCTGATTGTCTTCGACAAAATTGATCAGGCGGTTTCGCTCAGACTCATACCCTTCCCAAGCGTCGTTGTTTGGCAAGGGAGCAAACATTACTTGTTGGCACATTAGTTTCCATAGCGCATCCGTAGAATCCAACCTGCCTTCAAGCCAATCAAACTGATCGCTTCCAAGTAGGTCCTTGGGTTCAGGGCTCCCTTGTTCTTCTCGTCCCCAGATGCGCGTATCCATGACCATTAGTTCGGCTAAGTCTCCATATTGTAATGTTCGCCAAATTTTAATAGGATTGGTGCTATCCGGACTGCGAATGGGCATCCACTCTCGGTAAGCCTCCGCCGAATAACTTAGGCGGTCTGTCCAAAGGCCTTCTCCAGCATCATGATTTTCTGCCCCATCCATATAGGAGTTGTTTGCCGACTCATGATCATCCCAAGTAGCAATCAACGGAAACAATTGATGTAAGCGCTGCGATTGAACATCCATTTTATATTGGGAATGACGCAGTCGATAATCCGGCAGCTGGGTGATTTCATATGGTGGCTCTGAGTTTCCTGAACCATATTCATAGATGTAGTCCCCTAAGTGAAGCCATGCGTCCATATCATTGTGGCGATCAGCCATATCCGCATAGGCGTTGAAATAACCGTTGGGCAGATTTGAACATGAGGCCACACCAAACTTTAGGTTGGATACCGAGCCAAGGGGGGCGGTTTTCGTGCGACCTGTTACCGAGTTTTTGCCTTCGGCACGAAATAGATAATAGTAGTAAGTGGCTGGCTGAAGCCCACAGACATCGACTTTCACGGTAAAGTCATCCTCGGCAATGGCAAAGGTGGATCCAAAATTGGCAATTTGCGAAAATTGAGGGTCGGTCGAGACCATCCATTGTACAGGAATACTATCACTTATTCCTTGATCAGGAGTCACACGAGTCCATATAATGACAGCATCGGGGAGGGGGTCTCCCGAGGCAATCCCATGGAAGAACGGAGCCTGACCTGACTTAACGACTGCTCGGTCCACCATTTCCTGTGCCCATAAATCCCCAATAAAAAAGGATAAAAGAAGAACCCACAGACATACCACGTTTTGTTTAAAGCTCATATCCTTAAAAATAAGAGGATTACACAACATTTATGTTGTAAAATCATTAAGGATGATCCTCCCAGTCGGGCTCCCAATTCGGCACATAGCTCGCTTTATATGGATACCTTTGAATGTATAGTTTGCGGGTTTCCTCAAAAATCCGCTTACGCAAAACATTCATGTTTTCCTTTTGGGTGGCCGATATAAACACAGGATCAATCTTTACATCTTCAGAAAATGCACGCTGCAAGCCTTCTAAAATCTCCGATTGAACTTCCTTGCTTGTATACTTATCGAAGTATCGTTCCCTGTAAACGTCCAATTTATTGAAGACTACTAACTCCGGTTTGTCTTCGCAATGTAAGTCTGCAAGGGTTGCTTTAACTGCCTGCATTTGATCTTCAAACTGAGGATGAGATAGATCGACAACGTGGATTAAGAGATCGGCCTCTAACGCCTCATTCAGCGTCGACTTGAAGCTCTCCACTAGATGATGCGGTAGCTTTCGTATAAAACCGACCGTATCCGACAACAAAAAAGGAACATGGCCGATAGCTACCTTTCGGACTGTTGTGTCTAACGTAGCAAAGAGCTTGTTTTCTGCTAATACGGTCGACTTGCTCAAGGCATTCATAATGGTTGATTTGCCCACATTGGTATACCCTACAAGCGCAAGGCGAATCATTCCTTCCCGAGACTTTCTTCGATTGATATCTTGCTTTTCTACTTGAACTAAGCGCTGCTTGAGAAGGGCAATACGCTTTCCTGCAATCCTTCGGTCGGTTTCAATTTCCTTTTCACCAGCACCTCGCATCCCAATACCTCCCTTTACCCGGTCAAGGTGTTGCCACATCCCACGAAGCCGAGGAAGAAGATATTGCTGTTGCGCAAGTTCTACCTGTAGTTTTGCTTGAGTTGTTCGCGCCCTTTGAGCAAAAATGTCAAGAATTAACATACTGCGATCAAGCACCTTGATTTTGGTCTCCTTTTCTATGTTTCGCTGTTGAGCAGGGCTAATTTCGTCATCAAAAATCAAGACGTCAATAGCTTTCAGCCGGATTATTTGTTTGATTTCAGCGAGCTTTCCCGATCCAACATAGGTTCTGTTATCAGGAAGATGAAGGTTTTGATAGACTTGCTCTACAGGAATGGCGCCTGCTGTTTCCGCTAGAAACGCCAACTCGTCCAAGTTTTCCTGCATTTTCTGAAGGTTCTGTTTGGCCGTCACCAAGCCCACCAACAGTGCCCTTTCCTGTTTTTCATTTTGAGTTTCTACCACGCCTTTGCCTCGTCTATATCTTCTAAAATTCTAAGATAGTTGATGTATCGCCACTCGGCAATATCTCCTGAGAGCACCGCCTCATACACGGCACAATTCGGCTCATTAACGTGTAAACAGTTCGCAAACTTGCAATGGTCGACATAGGGCAAAAAGTCCGCCATATAGGTAGAGACCTCTCCTTTATCGAAGTCAACGACACCAAACTCTTTGATTCCAGGCGCATCAATAATCTCACCCCCAAAAGGAAGGGGAAACATCTCAGCAAAGGTGGTGGTATGTACCCCTTTTGAATATTTTTTTGAGATCTCTTTTGTCCGTAAATCCAAGGAGGGATTCAAGGCATTTAACAGTGAAGATTTTCCAACACCACTATGGCCAATCAGTAAACTCCGTGTATCTTTTGCCACATCCTCAAGGGCTTGGATTCCTGTGGATTCCACAGCTGAGGTTTCTACCACGTCATATCCCATAGACCGGTAGTAGGCAATATACTCTTGCTGCTGCTTACCTATTTTGCTGTCAGAATCCAACAAATCCTGTTTGTTAAACACAAGAACCACCGGTATGTGATAGGCCGCACTTGTAAGCAAACACCGATCAATAAATCCTGTGGATGTGCGAGGATGTGCTAGAGTTACAAGTAAGAGCACTTGGTCTAGGTTAGCCGCCAAAATATGCCGAGCCCCTCTTTTTTTAGGCGACTGGCGAATGATGTAATTCTGTCGAGGAGAAATATCCTCTATCATTTTTTCCCCGCCATTTTCTCTCGTCGAGACGGTGACTTCATCGCCGACAGCAATTGGATTCGTCGTGTTTAGCTCATGCAACCGTACTTTGCCAGCCACGCGGAGATCTCTTGGTAATCCGTCATCACAAAGCACTCTATACCAGCTTCCTGTAGATTTTTGGACTATGCCTTTCATACCTCGACTGCGCATTTAAAGGTGCGTAAATCAGCCATAACCTGAAAGGGATTTTCCTCGAATGCATTGCCGATTACAAGCACATCAGCTCCTGCCTTGGAAAGAGCTCGCATTTGCTCAGCGGAACGTATGCCTCCTCCAACAATTATTGGCACATCCAGCTTGCTTGACAAGGTCTTTACCATTTTAACAGGCACTACGTTATCTGCTCCGCTTCCTGCCTCCAGATAAATAGCCTTCATACCCAATTGCACTCCGGCAAGCGCAGTTGCATACGCAATATCTACTTTGTCGCTTGGAATGGGCGTTGTGTTTGTGATATAAGCCGTTGTTGACACCTTGCCCCCATCAATAAGAAGGTAAGCCGTTGGTACGATGTCAATACCCAGCTCGTCAAGATAGACTGCAGCCTCCACATGCCTTCCAATAAGATAGTCCGGGTTTCTGCCCGACACTAAACTCAAATGAAGAAGGCCATCCACTGCAGGGTGAACCTGCAGGGCATTAGAAGGGAAGGCAAAAATTGGCGCTTGTATTTTTTGTCTTAAGGTATTCCATTGAGCCTCCTCTTCACTGTGTGTGCGAAGGCTCCCTCCATAAAACACAGCATCCACCCATCCTTCTTCGACTCCTTTCGCTAAGCAGGACAAGCCTTCTTCAACCTGTGAACTAGGGTCTACAAGAAGAGCTACAGATGCCGACTTTTGTTGTGCGGCCCTATGGAGAAACTTACTGAGCACAATCGAATTTACGCATTTCACCAACGGCCAAGAAGCCTATACCTTTTTTGTGGAGGGAGTCTCGGTAAATACCTGTTTCATTACATCAAGCGTTTTAATGGATTTCATCCAAGGCAAATGAATTCGTACATAGTCAAGCAAATGATGTAATAGCTGCCAACGTTGCAAGGAAGACAAATGATCAAATCGCCCCTCCAACCCTTCTAAAAAGAGTGCAGCTTCTTCTTCATGAAGCACATCGCGATGCTCTACAACATGGCTGAATCTACCCTCGCGCAAATCGAACTGAATTTGCTCAGGTCGCATCGGAATTCGAGGGCGAATACCTAAGGGTTGAAGTGAGGCACAAAGAAATCGCAAGTGATGAAATTCATTGGAATCATCGTGTTCCAAAGCACTTAACCAATCTACTGACAGCGTAAAAAGTTCCTCATTAGGGCTTTCTTGAATCAAGATGTTTTGTAAATATTCTGAAATGAATAGGGCTTTTGCCATACGTTGAAATTCTGCTGTGGTTTTATGCGCAACAAAAACGTGTTTTGGTTGATTTATACCATGTAGGCTTTTCCCCTCCCTATACACAATGTTTGCCTCTAATACACTGGCCGGTTGATACAAGGCAACAACTCCTCCTCGTCGTTTTCGAACCCCCTTCAGCATAAAACTCAAGACACCGAATTGATGGGTGAAGGCCTTGACAATTAAGCTTGTATCCCCATACTTGAGAGAACTTAATACTATTAGCTTATCGGTAACACCACGCATACTCCTTCTTTTATTTAAAGGAATAATGAAAGTAATCAATACATTACTAGAATAGGCACGGAACACCTCGGTGGAGATAATGCGCTAAGGCCTTGCATTGTGAGAATATAGAAGTCAGGGGGGAGGACTACGCCATCATCGGTACTTCCATCCCAATACCAGTGATCCTGTGCACCGCCAACCTCAGCATAGGCAATCTGCTTGCAATGATGACCCGCCATTGAGAAAACATCAATCCTATATCCGCCCTGACTCCATGCATTATCTGTTAGCTGAACTTCTAGAATATCAGAAATACCATCTCCATTCAGGCTGACTACTTGGGATGAAAGAGATAAGCAGTTTTCGCCTTTCGCGCCATCTTGGAGTATCTGATTGTTTTGTCTCGTAGGACTTCCCCTCGATTGACTTGGCGCAATCCACCATGAGGGTAAGTAATCTAGACCATTGGATATACGCTCTAAGGCGTATCCTTTTTGCCAAGGTATATCTTGGATTGTTTCATCGATGTGGATGCTATCAAGAAGACTATCCAACGCAAAACCAATAAAAACACCCTTTGTTTTGTTATCCAGCGCTGGTAGACTGACAGATAGGTATTGATTGCTAGCGGGAGCAAGTGAAGTAAGGTCACAGTCGGCTTGGCTTGTTACAAGATGTTCTCCTGCTCTAATCTGGAGCGCTTCTCGCTCAATTCTTTCTACATCAATGACCTGCCCCTCCCTCTTAGTCCATATGAGTAATTCTTTGAGGTCCATGCTATTATCTCCAGGGTTGTACAATTCTATATACTCGCATTCACCACTAAATGGATCATCCATAACCTCTGTAATTGACACCTCGGCCATATTGGAGACCATTTGGGGAAGTTGGATACGATCGAAAGTCCATGTAATGGCAGATGAGTCTGATTCAAAAGGAAGTGGAGAATGCCATTGAATATGATAAGTAGAGGCTGGGTTCAAGGATTGACTCAAGGACAAATGCCAAGAGGTCGTGTCATAGGGAGTTTTTTGTAAACTATAGGCAACAGGATTTTGCTCGTGATCATAAAGACGCAGGCATCGCACTATTTCTGTGTATGCCACAACCGCGGACATTTCTAAAAGCAACATATTTGAATGAATCGCGTCCACTCTTCCATGTGTCAATCCTTGGTTAGTAAGCGCTGAAAACTCCTCCTCCAAAAAGCAGGTTAAAAGGGCTCCGTCCGGCGATGTACTACCTGAAAATCTATTTTGTCCCAATACGCGTGAAAGGGCCACCCCTCCCAAAGACATTAGATTGCCACTGATATGATACGCTTGACCATATGAATCTTGAGAATACTGCGCTATATCTTGAGGGACCCTACGGTGATCAATCAATTGGATTATTCCCGTTGACGGTAAATCAAACCAAGAGTCCACTGCCCAAATTCTTGGAGCGCATAAATTCTGATCTGAAGAAACACTATCCAAATAGGTTTGTAGTATAATGGCCGAAGAGGATTTGGAAAAGAGCACTTTCTGTTGAGCCAAGAGCTCGATATTGGGTAAGTAAATCGTGTCTTCATTGACTGTGACTTTCCATTGACCAAGCGAAACATTCTCGTCTCCCAGATTTGTCAACTCAATAAATTCTACACCTGGAAGATTATATGCAGGAAGGGCATCCTCCATGACTTGTGACACGACAACATCTTGAAAATCAACATGATCAATAACTATAGGCTCTGGAATGAAAGTCACTTGATTGCCGAGACTGTCTTGTAAGGTGAAGCTGTCCCAATACAGGGTGTCACCATGCGCAAACACCTTATTGAATTGTAAAAAAAGTGTGTTCGACTGAGTTTCACTACTAAGGCATTGATAGTCTCCACTATTATAGCTCGATAAATCTTGTAATGGAAGGACTTCCTCACTTGCACGAACCTGAATTTGCCGAACGCCCCGTAGACTAAACGATAGGATTCGGGGAGGAAAAACATCTTGAAAAGGTTGGCCCTCTACATAGAGAGCATCTACAAAAAACTTATCTGCACGGCTCGACGTATAGACACATTGGATGCCTACCTCCGTAGCCAGTCCGCCACGAACGAAATGATGGCTTCCCCAATATTGGACAAATCCTGAGTCCATCGCGAGGTTATCTAAAAGCCTTGTCGACAAGTGCCAATATCCTAGACTATCGAAATTGAGCCAAAACTCAAGATGAACTTGAGTATGGTCTAGGTAATCCTCTTGACTTTGCAAAAGAATAACTTCCTCATCCGATGTGGTATACCTCCATTGAACTTTATCCTCCTCTTTCCCGATAACGAGTGAATAGGTAAACTCAGGACCCTTTACAAGGTCAAGGACCATATGATTCATCGAAGAGGGGTTAAACTCCAAACTGACTTTTCCATAAAACTGACCCTGATTGTGCGCTGAGGAGTTACTAGCAATACGCGCTAGGCCAAGACTTGGGTCGGCATTGAGCTGAAGAAGGCCATTATGGCAGGTAAATGCAGACGTATCGCCCCACCAGGCGCTCTTCCAGGCTGAAGAATCATCAAACGTCGTATTAATTTGAGCATTTGCAGAAAGGCCCAACAGCATACAGGCCGACCAAATTCGTCCGATGTGCACGAAATGTGCTTTCCGCATCGTTAGTGGTGAGGCCATGGTGCTAAGATTACCATGACAGAAGTCCTTATTTTTGATTAATGAGTATACAGCAACGCGGAGCTATTATTGGAGCAACGGGCCTAGTGGGCCAAAAACTAATTGACGGGTTAGCATCTCGCGGACATAAACCAAAAGAGCTCCTGTTAGGAGCCTCTAGTCGTTCGGCAGGGCAAACAAGAATGTTTCATAATGAAGAACTGACAGTTCAAACCGTAGACGACGTATTGGCGCAAAAGCCTAAGTGGGCAATCTTTTCAGCCGGAAGTGGTGTAAGTAAGGAATGGGCACCACGTTTTGTGGAAGCAGGGTGCCGTGTTATTGATAACTCGTCGTGCTGGCGCATGGAGGATGGAGTACCCTTGGTAGTGCCAGAAATCAATCTTGACAGCGTAAATGATTCCCATGGAATTATCGCCAACCCGAATTGTTCAACCATCCAGCTCGTCCTTGCCTTGCGTAATGTCCAACAAAAATTCGGCATCAAACGTATGGTCCTTGCCACCTATCAATCCGTTTCTGGCACAGGCAAAGAAGCCATTACTCAACTTATGACCGAGCGCATGGGTAAACAGGCAGAAAATATGGCCTACCCTCACCCCATTGACATGAAGTGCTTACCCGTTAATGGTGCATTAGATGAGAATAACGATACAGCCGAAGAAGTTAAACTGCGAGAGGAAAGCCAAAAAATTTTTAATGACCCAGCCATTGCGGTAACAGCAACGGTTGTAAGGGTTCCTGTTCAAGGGGGCCATAGTATTGCAGCCAATGTGGAATTGCGCCAAGCCTTTTCTCTAGATGCTGTAAAGGAGGCAATCTCAGAGGTGGAAGGCGTTATCGTTCAAGACAAGCCCGAAGAACATATTTATCCAATGCCCCGTTTTGTGGAAAGTAAAGAAGAAGTTTTTGTTGGGCGCATACGAAAAGATGTGAGCATGGACAATGCCTTTAATTGCTGGATTGTAGCCGATAATTTGCTGAAGGGTGCAGCAACAAATGCCATTCAAATCGTGGAAGGACTAGGCTATTAAGCCTGTCTCCTAGAACTTGGTTAGCTTACGAAACTCCTCCAAGCGCTCCATACGCATCGTATCATTGAGCTCCATCAAGCGCTGAGGACCAAACGACTCAACGCAAAAGCTCGCCATCATTGATCCGTGAATCACCCCTTGCTTTAGCTCTTCAAAAGTGAACTTTTCGCGTTGCGCTAAATACCCCACTAAGCCTCCTGCAAACGTGTCCCCGGCTCCTGTTGGATCAAAAACGTCTTCGAGTGGAAGGGCGGGTGCAAAGAACATATCGTCTTTTGAAAAGAGCAATGCGCCATGCTCTCCTTTTTTAATAATCAGATATTGAGGCCCCATAGCAAGAATCTTTTGAGAGGCTTTTTTTAGCGAGTATTCTCCCGTTAACAAGCGAGCCTCCTCGTCATTAATGGTTAAAAGATTAACGCGCTTAACTACTTCTTTTAAGGCATCAAGCTTAATCTCCATCCAAAAGTTCATGGTGTCCAATACAATGAATGCAGGATTGTTCATCTGGTCAATAACCTTCATCTGCAGTGCGGGATCAATATTGCCGAGCATAAGGATTTCTGCGTCTCGATGGTTAGCTGGTACTTTGGGGTCAAATGATAACAGCACATTCAATTGGGTATCCAATGAATCCCTTGTATTCATGTCGGTATGATATCTGCCGGACCAAAAAAATGACTTTTCATCTTCTTTGATTTCAAGGCCCGAGGTATCTACACCCCTCGCCCGTAAGCGGTCAAGGCTTTCCATATCATAGTCACCACCAATCACTGAAACAATGGCTAAATCTTTTGTGTAATACGAGGCCGACCAAGAAATATAGGTTGCTGCACCTCCTATGATTTTATCAACCTTGCCAAAAGGACTTTCAATGGCGTCAAAAGCGACGGTTCCAACTGTTAAAATTTTCATGCTCTGCGTTAACCTGCACAAAGAAAGGAATATTCAATAAAACCCCATAACCACGCGGATTGCCACGAATTGCATTTTCTCTTAACAGAATTAAAAATTAAAATTTATCTTTGACGTCCTTTCAAAGGATTTAAGCCTCCATAGCTCAGTTGGTTAGAGCGACGGACTGTTAATCCGCAGGTCCCTGGTTCGAGCCCAGGTGGGGGCGCAAAAGCCGCAGT
>JAYYPZ010000095.1:0-16368 GCA_036128775.1 Bacteroidota bacterium | reverse complement strand
TCAGGCAATGAGCTGTTAGGACATAAATCCACGCGAGGATAGCTCGCAACATATTCGGATTGTGTGATGTTCATGCTGTACAAAGATATAAACCAAATAGAAGGCGTTGGCAGAACACATTAAACCCTACGATTCATCAAGCGATAACAAGAAGGCACAAGTCGAAGACATGTTCGACAACATTGCCCATCGCTACGATTTTTTAAACCATCTTTTGTCCCTAGGCATTGACCGGAGTTGGCGCAGAAAGGCCATACGATGGCTGAATCAACATCATTCCATTGAGGGCCAACAAGTAATGGATATGGCTACAGGAACAGGCGATTTTGCCATTGACCTAGCGAAAAGAACAGAAAATGTAGCTATTGTAGCGCTTGATCTTTCTGAGCAAATGTTAAGCAAGGGTCGACAGAAGTCAAGTAAAAATGGTCTAGATGATCGCATCACATGGGTAAAAGGAGATGCAGAAGCTCTCCCTTACGAGGACAACACATTTTCAGCGATGACCGTCGGCTTTGGCGTGCGCAATTTCGGAGATATCCGACAGGGCTTACGCGAAATGCATCGAATCTTAAAGCCAGGAGCAGCCCTTATTGTCCTTGAAGTCAGTCAGCCTAAGAAATTTCCCATGCGTCAAATCTTTGGCGTATACTTTCGGGGTATTCTTCCTTTTGTGGGTCGTGTGTTCAGCAAAGATCATAGAGCGTACACCTACCTTCCCGAATCGGTAAAAGCTTTTCCCGAGGGTGAAGAATTTATAGCCTTACTTCATGAGGCAGGTTTTCACAATGGAAATCATCGTGCACTGACGGCAGGAATCTGTGCTATGTACACTTGTATTAAGTAATTTATTGCACAAGCCCTCAATTTTTTGGGTTAGGATACGTTCCTAAGTTAGATGTATCTTCAAAACATGTTCAAGCAAAAATCATCTTGGCTCTTTATCCTCCTCTTCCTCTTTGTAGCAGAACAAAGCCATGCCCAACTGAACTACCTTGAAAAGGGAAACAAGTTGATTTACTTCGGTATTCATCTTGGCTTTAATCAAGGAGCGATGAAGCCCTTGCGGAACGTCAGCCCAGGAAGCACTGATTCTGTAACCTTTGTAAATTCTACCTTTGGTCCTGGCTTTAACATCGGAATCATAGGTAACTATCAGTTTCATAAATACTTTGATCTCCGATTAATTCCAACGCTTTCCTTTTCGGATCGCAACTTGATTTTTCGAGATGTAAACAACGTTGAAGTTCCGAAAACGCTCTCGTCGATTTATCTGTCTTTTCCCTTGATGTTTCGCTATAAGTCAAAGCCCATCAAAGACTTTAGGATGTTTGTATTGGGTGGGATTCGCTATGACTTTGACCTAAGTGCGAAATCCAGTCGACGAAATGCCGATGATCAAATTTTGTTACAAACGCATGATGTGAGCTTCGAGACCGGCTTTGGATTCCAATTTTACCTGCCTTACGTCATTCTCAGTCCTGAATTTAAAGTCAGTCACGGATTAATTAATCGAAAATTCCCCAACGAGAACTTGATTTATTCAAGAGCCATTGATAAGCTTTTTTCAAGGATGTTTACTATCTCATTAAACTTGGAAGGGTAATGCCTTACGTCCTTGAACATGACTTAGCTTCAGGTTGGCGCGCCTTGTGGGAATTAAGCGAAACCGAGGACTACTTTTTGGATTTAAATGTTTGGAGTGAAGAGGACCTTCAACGACTTGCACAAATGGAAAATCCAGCACGCAGAATGCAATGGTTAGCTACCCGATTTATCCTTAAGGACAAACTAGGTGTGAAAACCCCGCTAAATAAAAACAAACAAGGAAAACCGCAAATAGACCAAGGCTTTATTAGCCTAAGTCATTCCAAGGAGTGTGCCGCCGTCGTCTTCGACCAAAACCATGAAGTGGGTGTAGATGTTGAGGAGATAGGAGAAAAAGTGAAACGAGTGGCAAAAAAATTTCTAACGGACGAAGAATTCATCATTCTAGAAAGCCATGGCGGGGATGAAAGCTTACTGCTTACCAAAGCATGGACGGCGAAGGAAGTTGTATTCAAATGGTTTGGTCATGGGGAGCTTCCCTTCCGCGAGGCCATACAAATTCAAAACATTACCGAAGACACCATGGATGTAGTGCTCAGCGCCGATGGGCATGTAAAATTGCATAGGATTCACCACCTCCAATGGAAGAATACCATAATGGCTTATCTCTAAGACTTAGCTTAATTGACTATCTTATCATGATGAAAACAACGTACCTATACCTCGGTCTTTTTGCTACATTACTCTTTGCGGGTTGTGATGAAGATAATGGCGATTGCAATTGCGTTCTTCCCCCTCCAGAAGTTGTCTATTCTGTGGAATTTACCAACGGAAGTGAAAGCCTTGAAGCAGGAGATACTGTTCTTATTGATGATAAACAAGTAGTTGTTGAACGCATCCAGTTTTACCTTGGGGACATTACTGCAAAACGAGGCGATTCCAGCGATATCTTGATTCGCGAAGTAGAGTTTTTCTCTTTAGAAAATGCTCCAGAAGACAATCAGTTTATTCGTACGCTTCCCGAAGGAGACTACACAGGGTTAGACTTTTCAGTTGGAATCAATGAAACGCTTAATCAAGGAAATACAGCCCAATGGAATGCTGGTGACCCTTTGAGCACATCCAATAATATGTACTGGCCCATGGGAGGGTACATCTTTAGCAAATTTGAAGGGCGACTCATTACAGATACCGTCATCTCGGTAATCTATCATATTGGGCGAGAAGCCAACCGAAGAGATTTAATGTTCGATGAGAACTTCTCCATCATTGGAGTAAACAACGTCGTCATTTCCTTCGACGTTCAGAAACTTTTTGGTGCCGACGGAGGAACAAGCATCGATCCTGCCACTCAAAACGAAACGCACACTATGAATGACCCGCAACTTGCAGGCATTATTGCCGACAATTATGCGAATGCATTCAGCCTGACCTTTCCTCAGTAAATAGCCATTGAGTGCGTCGCAATCAGTTCTACATAGCCACCCTTGTTATTATTGTTTGTGGACTCCTTTGGGCATGTAGACCCGATGATGGAGTTACACCCCCTTCAGCATTATACGATCCGAGTCCATATGCCTTTAACCGGCCTGAGTTAGAAGGACCTAATCGCTTGTTTCCGCTTATGGTCGTTCCAAACGACAATCCCATGACGATTTCTAAAGTGGAACTCGGACGACATTTGTTTTATGATGCAAGATTGTCGGTAAGCGGCGATCAGTCCTGTAATTCATGCCATAAACAAGAATATAATTTTGGAGATAATGTGGCCCTCTCAACCAATGCCAGTGGCAGTCGAAATAGCCGCAATGCCATGCCGCTAGTAAACCTTGGCTGGGCAAACAATGGCCTTATGTGGGACGGAAGGACCATTGATTTAGAGGCGGCGAGTGCTGATGCCATTTTTAGTGAGTTACATCCCAATCCAAGTGCAATACTCGATATTCTGCGTGAGGATTCATTGTACGCTAATCTCTTTGCGAAAGCCTTTGAAGATGGCGCAATCACGCTAGAAAACATCAATAAGTCCCTAGCGAGCTTTATACGCTCCATTGTATCGATTGATAGTAAATATGATCGCTACGTCAAGTTTGGCTTAAACGAGTTAAGCCAAGAAGAATTCAGAGGATTTGAGATGGTCTTTTCTTCGGAAGAAGGAGACTGTTTTCATTGCCATGCATCCTCGGATGTTCTCTTCTCTGATTTCAGTTTTCACAATATTGGGTTGGACAGCAACATCACTACTATCTATGATTTTCCAGACTACGGTCTTGGAGGAAGCACAGGCAACGAAGCGGATTATGGCCTCTTTAAAACTCCTACCCTCCGCAATTGGGCCTACTCATCACCCTACATGCATGATGGACGCTTTACGACGATGGAAGAAGTCATTGAGTTTCACAGTTCGGGCCTAAAGAACTCCCCCAACCTTGACGTTATCATGTTAAAGGATGGGAAAATCCAAAACGGTGGCCTGCAAATGACACCGCAAGAAAAAAGTGACCTCTTGGCCTTTCTTCTAACGCTCAACGATACCGTCTTTTTAAACAATCCCGCCTATTCAAATCCTTTCGAGTAATGAGGAGAAACGACCACTAGGGCTGCCTTACTCAAAGAAGCGGTCGGGATAATCCGTAAGGATACCGTCGACACCCATTTCGATAAGTCGCTTCATGTCCTCAACTTCATTCACCGTATAAGGAATCACAAGAACACCTGCAGCGTGCGCAGCCTCAATTCTTGAAGAATACACCAAATTATATATCGGACTGTAGATGTCGGGCACAAAGCCTAATTCAGCAATGATTTCCCTTAGATTTCCATTTTCACCGTCAAGCAAAACAATGGATATATCTTGGCTGTACTTACCCTCTAATTGACCGTTTCGTAGCGCGCGCAGTACGCGGAGGTTAAAAGACTGAATGCTAACTCTTCGCATAGCGGTGGAATCTAGCACTTGGTCTAACACCCTGTAGACTTCATCCACAAATTCACTTGGAATAGGATGATAGACATTATCCCCTGCTCGACTTGATTTGATTTCAATGGAATACTTTACCGATGCCTTGCCATGTTCATTGATATATGACTCAACCTCTTGGATTACATCACGTAACAAGGGTTTTACAGCTTCCGCATTGATTTGTTGGCTAAACTCAGGATGCTCTAGAGAGCCGCAATCACATCGACGCAGCGAGTCATAGGTCATGGCGTAAATATTCCAGGCCTTTTCATCTGCTTTAGCAATCCGATTTCCCTCAGGATCCAAACAAATTGTTGCATTGAGCCAAGGTTCGTGGGAGAGTACAACTTTTCCATCACGTGTTATCACGACATCCATTTCCAGCGTGGTCACGCCAAGATCAACGGCATGTATCATGCCCTGCAAGGTGTTTTCTGGATAGATTCCACGACAGCCTCTATGACCCTGTAGATCAAAGGCATTAAGCTCCTCTAAGGCAATAACCTCTGGTTCTATCAAATGGCTTAACAAGGGCCCTAACTGGTCAGCTTGTATATAGTCGATACCCAATTCAATGCCTTTCCGGTAACATCGACTAGCATCCCGCCTACCAAGGCAATCTAAATAAACCGATCCTCCCTTACTTTGTATGGCATCAACATAGCGCTTGGTAAGTTGTCGAAACGGCACATTAATGATTACAGAACCACCTAAAGAAAGCGCTGAATAAGTCGATTTCTTCCTAGCAAAAGGACCCTGACGTATGACGAGCGAATCGAGTTGCAGCAGGTCTATCTGTGTTTGAATAGATTGACGTAACACCTCATCACTACAATGAAGAGTAACCCTATGCTTTTCCAAGATCCCAGAAGCGCCAATTACATCAATTAATCGGATTGGGTCGCAATCCTTAATATCTAAATCAGGTGCTGTATTGGGAGTGTTTGCAAGCAATCCTAGTATAAGAGCTAATGTTGGGATGCGCTCGCCACTATATGACTTGCTAAACCAACTCCCAGCATCTAAACTTCCAAGTTCTTCATAAGTAAAGTCACGTAGATAGCCCTTGCCATTTGTTGTGCGTTCAAGGCGAGCGTCGTGCATCAATACCAAGACCCCATCTTTACTTTGACGCACATCCATTTCAATACGATCTACACCGAGTTCTATGGCCTTTACCGTGCTTGCCAAGGTGTTTTCAGGAGCACTTAATGAAGCTCCTCGATGCGCAACACTTTCAACCTGACCAGACACCAGACCACAGCATAGATAGATCATTACTGCGAGAGAAAATCGCAATGGAAAAGTGATGTGCTTAATCATACCAATCGAATTGTTCCCCATCCAAAGACTTAACAATTATTTCATCCTATAAGGTGGTCTGTTAAATATAAGCCTGTTGAAAAGTGTAACAAGATATCCAGCAAAAAAATTTCATTTTAGAATCAATCAATTCCTACTCCATGAAAGCAAAAAGCCAACCGAAAATTTTCGTTCTTGATACGTCTGTAATTCTCTATGATCATCAAGCGCCCACCGAGTTTGATGACAACCATATTGCAATTCCTATTCAAGTACTCGAAGAGTTGGATAATTTCAAAAAGGGAAATGATACAAGAAATTTTGCCGCACGCCAATTTATTCGATTGATGGATGAATTGGGTAATCGAGAAAATCTTTTAAATGGCTGGGTACCCCTTCCTGGAAAAAAGAAAGGAAATCTTACCGTGGTTTTAACGCGAGAATCTTTACCTATTGATGCGGAAAAGGTTTTTGGAGAACGCAAAAACGATCATAAGATCATCAACGCTGCCTTGAAATTGCGAGATGATTTCCCAGAGCAAAAGGTTGTATTGGTCACCAAGGACATCTGCCTTCGGGTCAAGGCTAAATCGCTTAATCTGCATGCCGAAGATTACGAAACGGGAAAGGTTAAAGATGTCGATGATCTTTATACAGGTAAATCCTCTATTGAAGAATTGGATGCCTCTATCATTGATGACCTAGCGCAAGACCGAATCATTGACTACAAAAGGTTTCAAAAGACCAAACCTTACGACAATCAATTCTTCACGCTAACGAATTGCACAAAATCTATCCTTGGATACTACAACCCAATGATCGACAAGATTGAGCGCGTTGAAAAGAAGACCGTTTGTCGCATCAAGCCACGTAACGCGGAGCAAACCTTCGCTCTTGAAGCTTTAATGAATCCTAAAATCAAATTAGTCACCCTCAGAGGGGCGGCAGGTACTGGGAAAACACTTATGGCAATTGCTTCGGCCATTGAGCAAAAACGCAACTACCACCAGATCTATATAACCCGGCCAATCATACCCTTATCGAATAAGGACATCGGCTACCTACCCGGCGACGTGAAATCAAAGCTCGACCCCTACATGCAGCCAATTCACGACAACATAAAATACATTAAGGCTCAATTCCCCGAAAAAGATCCTATGCGCAAGAAATTAGAGCAGATGATCGAGCAGGAAAAAATTGCTATCGCTCCACTCGCCTACATTCGGGGAAGAACCTTAGCCAACGCCTTCTTTATCGTGGATGAAGCACAAAACCTTACGCCGCACGAAGTAAAAACAATCATATCCAGAGCTGGAGACGGCACCAAAGTGGTTTTCACCGGGGATATAAACCAAATTGATACGCCATATCTCGATGCTGAATCCAATGGCTTGAGCTATGTAATCGATAAGGTAAAAAACAATCCGCTCTTTGCCCATATTACCCTAGAAAAGGGAGAGCGAAGTGAACTGGCCAATCTAGCCAATGAACTGCTGTAAGCTAAGCTAGTTTGCTCAGTCTTACTCCTCCGTAGGAGTATTCATTTTAGTGAGGAAACGCTCCCACTTAGATACCTGCCAAGGCACTAAATTCATTTTTTTAAGGTGGCGGTCGCACAGGCGCTGCATCGACTCATCCCAATTCTTTTCCAAAAGGCTTTGTCCCTGACGTGCAAGTCGAGAGTTAAAATGGACCGCAGCATCCATGGCATGAAACACTACACTTTCTGGCAAATCATCCAGCGATTCAAATGCACTTAATGCTGAAATCCTCGTCCTAAACTCAAACGCCGGACTGCACATATCCGCTAACTCCTCAACAGCCTTGTTATCCTCCTCGATTAAGTGCTTTAAACCGTAGATTTTTACGGTTGAGTTATCGACCGTTGCCACTTGATTAATAAATCCTTGTTTGTCATCAGGAAATGCTTCGCACAATGCATCTAAGGCAAGGGCTATATTCACGTAGGATGCGTCAGAAAGCATGGATTCTACATCCTCTCTATACTCCCTTGGTATGGTATCAAGTGCCAAAAGCGCTTGGCGGCGTACCAAGTGATCTCTGTCGAGCAGGGCGTCATGCATCCAAAGAGGTAGGCCATCTCCAACCGCTCTGAATCGTGAGATGATAAAGCGCTTTTCCAATCGTGTTTTCGCTGTTTTAAATAAATCGTAAAGCTCCAATTCATCGGTAAACTGAGCATAATCTAATGCCTCAAGGGCATCCAAACGATCCATGAGATTAACCGCAAGATGGGCTTGGCTTAACAATTCATCCAACGGTCTATCCCAAGTCCTTTGACTGAGAACTTCTCGATTTACGTCGACCAAAGAAAACGCTAACTTATCATGGACATGGTGCGTATCCAACGGAACAAAAATTGTATCGACGAGCCCTTCCACATAAAACCGCTCTTGACTAGACTCTCCATCTGTATAAACCAACTTAAAATCCATTGGCATCTTGAACGGACCAATGATAGCTGATGTATCATGGATTTGACTGATAACAAATTGAAAGCCGTCAGCTACAGAGTCTCTACGGATAGAATAATGCGGTTCGCCACCACCATAAACCCATTCCTCAAAAAACCAATCTAAATTGACCCCTGTACATTCCATAATGGCAATGTATAAATGGTGGCTATCCACCATACCGTATGGGTGCTTTTTTAGATAATGCTTGATCGATCGCGTATAGGCCTCGTCACCAAGGACAAAGCGCATCATATCCAATACTAAACTACCCTTGTCATAGTGCCTTGCACTCCCTCCAGCAATAGACCCAACAGGAAAGTTATTACGCTCAGCTGCACGCATAGAGGTCCGGCGCTCACCCCATCGAATCTCATCATACATTATCTCTCCAAGTACTTCTCGCCGAAAATGCTTTGCATAATGGGTGGCAAAGCTCTCGTGGAGCCAGTGATGCCTTCCACTCCAAGCGGTGATATAATCGCCAAACCATTGGTGGGCCAGTTCATGGGCATTGGTGCCGATGTAGTTGCGCTCAAGGGCTTCGCGGTCATCTTGTAAGTAGATGTCCGTGAAAATGGTAGAAGTGGTGTTTTCCATAGCCCCGTATAAAAAGTCCCGAACAGGTACGTTACGATAGACCTTTTGCCAAGGATAGTCGATGCCTAACTCCTCTTCAAACCAATCCATCATTTCTCGACTGAAGCGGTAGGTCACCTCGGCCGTCTCCGGCTTATCTGGATAATAATATTGTTCATGCTGAACATGACTTGTAGACTCCATAGTAAGCACATCATATTCCCCAATGGCTAACATAAGAAGGTACAAGGCATGAGGCTGGTCCATGGCATAATGCCACAGCGTATTCTCACCTTGCTCTTGTTTGCTTTGCAACACACCATTACCGATCACGGTATACTCTGACGGAAAGGAAACGTGAACTGCAGTAATCAGTTTATCATTTTGGTCATCAAAACTTGGTATCCAATGCCTGTGATTAATTCCTTGACCTTGGGTCCAAATTTGCTTTCTTGCTCGACCACTTGGATCATCCCATCCCACAAAATAGATGCCTTTGGCAGGTTGACAGGTATACTCGAAGGTCAGACGGTAACTTCTATGCCAATCCAAAGACGAGGTAAAATGAACCATAACACCACCTTCTACGTAGGTGAATTGCAAGGTATCATCATCCAAAAGAATGTGATCAATTGTTATATCCACTGCGTCGAAGAAGGCCGAATCCACCGCCTTTTGAATGGGTATACACTGGTAAGAAGCCTGACCATTTACCCTTCGTTCACTAGGATCTAAATCCACCACTAAATCAAGGGAAATCATGTCTAGACTATGTTCTCGATACCGCCCCTCCTCTTCAAAAAAACTTGAGTGCACATGTTCCTGAGCAATTACAGGTGTCACTGAGAACAAAAAAAGCAGAACGAGTATAAAGGGTGCTTTAGCTGACTTAATCATTGGAATTGGATTTAAAAAGCTTCTTTCTATTCCACCATATTAAGAATCCGACAACAATAAGAATCACTAATGGAAAGAGAAGCATATATAATATGCCTGTGTTAATGGCATGGGCTTGACTCTCTTGGCTGCCTTCGGCGTTCAATGTACACATGGCGCATTGACCTAGAAGATTACCCAAAGAAATAAGGCAAACAAAACAGAGTATAAATAACGACCGCATCATTAGTCTTCTCGATTTCGGGAGGCATCCTTTTTCTTGACCTTCCTCCATTTTTGGACTAGAATAATATCTGCCATAAGCCGATCAATGCTTTTCGCATCTGTGCCATCATAAAAGCCTCGAACTCCTCCAAGATGATCGAGCAATACAATGGAGTCACTATGATACATGGGAACCTTTGAATGCTCTTCATACCAGGGCATGGAAAGCTGTTCAAAATATAGCTTCTTTACCTCGGATAACTCACCTCCTAAGAAATACCACTTTTCAGGAATTGCATCAAAGCGCTTAGCAAAAGCCTGTCGACTGGATAAGCTATCTCCGCGGCCAAGGGCTATAGATATAATTTTAACCTCTTGGTCATCAATATATTCAGTCTGAATCCGGGATAACTGCTGCATAACAGAAGGACATACCTCTTCTAAACAGCCTGCGGAATAAAAAGAAAGGATACATATATTATCCTCAAAGACCAATTGAGTAACCTCTTGGTCCAACTGATCAGTAAATGTAAGGGATAGGCTATCGTCTAATACACACACTCGATCAGGCAAATCCACCTGAGGAATTCGAGACATGGGAAAGAAAATAATGTAGAGCAGAGCAATCCCTAGGATAATAAAAACAAGAATAAGTTTTCCCGAAACTTTCCTAGGTTGTATTGTGTCTGCCTTGTCTTTCACGAAATAATCTGCGCCTTTCTTAGTGTAAACTATTTATGTTGCGCAGAAGTTCACCAAAGTTGCTACCATCCATGCTAAACGCTATGATGGCAAGAATTAGAAAAGAGAATGGGAAAAGAATGGTAAAGGTAAATCCTTTCTTTTCGTGGTTAACGTGCATGAAGACTGCCATAATCCAATAGGCTTTAATCAGCGATGCTACACTAACAAAAATGCTAAGTACAATACGCGGATAGCCAGCAGGCAATGCATACTTTTCATACATCAACGCACCCACAACTTCGACGATTGTAACAACCGATAAAATTGCTGTTGTGCGATACACTTCACGTACATTTTTTTTGTACTCCTCTTGGGTCATGTGCGCCATAATAGTTTTTGTTTTGGTTTGATTAGAGTAGATAGTAAGCTAGGAATACGTATACCCATACAAGGTCTACAAAGTGCCAGAATAGTCCCACTTTTTCTACCATTTCATAACTTCCTCGTCGATCGTATGTACCATTGATTACTCCTATGAGAAGCCAGATATTAATACATACCCCTACAAATACATGCATCCCGTGGAATCCTGTTATCGTAAAGAAGAATTGACCGAAGTTTACCGGACCTTCAACACCTTCCATTCCACTGAATGGATTGAAGCTCATACTCATTCCCTGATGCATAAGGTGAGTCCATTCTAAATACTGACAGTATAAGAAGGCCATCCCACCTAAGATGGTAGGGATTAACCACATAATCACCCCTTTTCGGTTCTTCATAAACCCTTCCTGCACCGCACGCACCATAGTGACGGAACTAAGGATGAGAATGAAAGTCATTATGGAAACGAAGATCAAGGGAGCTCCACTGTCGGTGATACCAGGCACCGATTGGAACACTTCATTGGATGAAGGCCATGTATCTGCCTGACGGAACCGTTGCATGGCGTAAGCCACCAGGAAGGCCGCAAAAGTAAAGGTGTCACTTATAAGGAAGTACCACATCATTATTTTGCCATAACTAATGCCGAATTCCGTCTCTTCGTGAGGAATTTCTATATGGGGCTCGAGGTTGGGTGTTTTGGTAAGATCGGTAGCCATAGAGCTTAGGTATAATTGAAAAATATAAACAAAAATAAGTATATCCAAAGACCATCAACAAAATGCCAAAACAAGGTGAGCACTTCAATGGCTAAAACACGTTTTGGGTTAATGATATTTCGTAATTCAAACAATTCATCTTTGCGGCTACGCCATGCCTTAAACCACACGACAAGGAGGGCTGAGACCCCACCTAAAAGGTGTAAGGCATGCATGAGCATGATAACGTAAAAGAAGGCTGCTGAGACCACCCTGCGATCCAAACGCATGTCTAGGATTCCTTTCCATGTAAACCATTGCACAAGAAAAAATCCAATAGCAGATAACAGGGCAAGAAGTAGGTGATTTCGAAATGATTTAAACTGAGCGCTTTTGTAGAGCTTGGTTGCCCGGTGTAGCAAAAAACTGTTAAGCACGACGAGAATAGGACTATAGTAAAAGAGAGCAGGTGGTGCAAAAGAGAACCAATCTTGCCCCTTTTTAAACAGTAGTGCGCTCGTTAGCGCTACAAAAAACATCGTCATGCTGAGCATAGAGATGTACATCGCCAGTTTTTGAGGATGCATACGAATGGCCACCTCGCGATTGTCTCCCGAAAAGTTTTCCGAAGTCATTTGATCCTGATAATTAGCATTGTCATTCATACCTACAAAACAACATTAAGGATAAAAAGTGCTAATCCAATAGGTAAATAAATGAAGGAGGCAAACATCAGCTTCTTGGCATTAATCGTGTTAGGCTTCATAAAAAGTATCAGCGCAAACAGCGTGTAAAACGCTCCAAGCACAACAAGACCTAAAGTAAGTGGCATAGGAAGTAGACCTGTGGTGTATGCAAACACAGGTAGTGGAATGAGTACCAAAGTATATAACACGATATGCATGGCACTAATTCGAGTTCTACCGCTTGCATTCGGTAACAGCATAATATCAGCACGCTTATAGTCGTCATAGGAAACCCAAGCAATGGCCCAGAAGTGAGGGAATTGCCAAAAGAATTGAATCATAAAAAGCAGAATTCCAATAGGATGCAACTCGCCTGTTATTGCAATAGCACCAATGAGTGGTGGCAAAGCACCAGGTATTGCACCCACAAGAACTGCAAGAGAGGATACTCTTTTCAAGGGTGTGTACACCAAAGCGTATAACAGCAGGGAGAGAAGACTAACAAAGGCAGCCAAAGCATTAAAAAAGAAATAAAGCCCAAGGCCCCCAATAGACGCTAACAGTCCAACAAAAATATAGGCCTCCCAAGGTTGACACTGCCCCAAAGGAAGAGGGCGGTTCCGTGTGCGATGCATCAGCCCATCGATATCCCGCTCAATAATTTGGTTAAACGCATTTGCAGCCATGGTAATGGCCATCGAGCAGAAAACAAAAATTACAAGGTTTACTAAAGGATAACCTATAGGCAGTAAAACGAAGGCTCCAACAAAACCCGAAAAGACTACCATGGCAGACAGCTTGACTTTACCTAAAGCCACAAGTGCTTTAAGTTTAGCCAACCAGGGTTGATGTAGAGCTATACTGTCCATAGGAGCAATTCGCTAACGTACAGGATTAGTGTGCCGCTTCACCTTCCTTCATAGGAACGTGCTGTCCTACATCACCGTTTTCTGTGCTGTAGTCATAGGCCCATCGGTGAACTGTTGGGATATTACCCTCCCAGTTTCCGTGACCTGGACGAATTGGTGTTGTCCATTCAAGTGTCGTTGCACCCCATGGATTCTGCTCTGTAACAGGACGTCCACGGAAGATGCTGTAGAAGAAATTGATCAAAAACAGAATCTGTGCGGCAAACACAACAAAGGCAGCAATTGTAATGATGGCCTGAAGATTACCCATAGTATTGAATGTTTCAAAGTTTGTAAAACTCCAATACCGGCGTGGGAAACCTGTCATAAAGTGCATTGGGAAGAATACGAGGTAAGCTGAGACCATAGTTACCCAGAAATGGATATATCCTAACGTACGGTTCATGTGACGCCCGAACATTTTAGGGAACCAATGGTAGACGCCAGCCCACATCCCAAAGAATGCCGCTACACCCATGATGATGTGGAAGTGTGCCACAACAAAATAGGTATCATGAAGTTGAACATCTACTGCAGGATTACCAAGGAAAATACCTGTAACACCCCCTGTAATAAATAGAGAAACAAATCCTATACAGAAAAGCATCGGTACTGTAAGTCGCAGGTTACCGCGCCACAATGTGGTAATCCAGTTAAAGGTCTTAATGGCCGATGGCACCGCAATAAGCAAGGTAAATATGGCAAAGACGACACCTAATACAGGACTCATGCCCGTTACAAACATGTGGTGTGCCCAAACAAAGAAACCGATCACAACAATGGCTAACATCGAGATCAACATCGCCTTGTAACCGAAAATCGGCTTGCGAGCGTGAACGGACATAACATCCGATACAATACCCATCGCTGGAATGATAATGATATACACCTCAGGGTGTCCTAAGAACCAGAACAAATGCTGATACAGAATAGGTGACCCTCCTTTGTAGGCTAACAACTCACCGTTGATTACAATGTTATTCAGGAAGAATGAAGTATCCAGAAGACGATCAAATTCAGGCAATACGGCAGCAGATAAAAGGGCTGGGAAAGCAAGCACTCCTAGGATTGCTGCGAACATCAGTGCCCAGATAACAAGCGGTAAACGACTTAATGTCATACCCCGCGTTCTCAAGTTAATCACCGTTGAGATGTAGTTAAGTCCTCCTAATAAACTGGATACAATAAAGAGAGAAATACTTGTCAGCCATAAATCAAAGCCTAAACCACTTCCCTTGTTGACGGCAATGTCTCGCATACCGTTTAGCGGAGGATAGGCCGTCCAACCACCTGAAGCAGGTCCTGTTTCAATAAAGAGCGAACCAAACATCACGAAGGATGCCGCAAAGAAAAACCAATAGGACAACATGTTCATCATGGGTGAAGCCATATCACGAGCCCCAATTTGTAATGGTATAAGGAAGTTTGCAAAGGTCCCGGAAAGCCCGCCAGTTAATACAAAGAATACCAGCACGGTACCGTGAATGGTAACCAATGCATAGTAGAAGTCAGGACTTAACTGACCGCCCTCAGCCCATCGACCTAAAAGCGTTTCCATGAAAGGAAAAGTTGACTCAGGCCATGCAAGCTGTAGTCTAAAAAGAAGTGACATAGCCCCTCCAATAAAGGCCCAAAAAATACCTGTGATCAAGAATTGCTTCGAGATCATCTTATGATCCATACTGAAGATGTACTTCGTTAGAAATGTCTCCTCGTGATGATGGTCATCGTGGTGTCCATGATCATGACCGTGGTCTACTTGACCTTCATGACTTGGGTTAACTACCGTTGGGTTTGCTGTTAAATCTGCCATATCGTCTTATCTAGTTTTTTGCCATTTCAATGGAAGCCTCGTCCTCTTCTGCTTCTTCTTCTGTAGGATTGTCGACCGCTGCGATCGCCGGCTCTACCGTAGAAACGTAATATGGAGTCTGAGCATTTTGCCATGCATAAAACTCATCCATTGTTTCATAAACCTTTACATATTTCTGCATTGCCCAGTGGGATGCACCGCACAATTCAGTACAAGCCAGCTCAAAGTTGAAGGTTTCCCATCGAGGCTGTCCTGTCGCTTCATTGATTTCTTGCCAATACGCCTCCTTACTCAGGATTTCACGATACTCTTCGGTACTGTAAAGAGGGATAAATTTGATTTGATTTGGCGTTCCTGGGACACAATCCATTTTAATTCGGAAGTGAGGGAGATAAAAACTATGCAATACATCGAGTGCTCCAACATTCACAATAGCAGGATGCCCTTTAACAAAACGAATAGTGTCATCCACAAAAAGATCATCATGGCTTGTAGAATCGTCTTGCCAATCCACTCCCAATTCGTTAGGTAAGGAATAGGTTGCGTAGAATTCATTGATATGCTCATCATCGATTACACGATTACCCAAGCTACCATCTGCGCCGGGATAACGCACCTTCCATCCAAATTGGTAACCTGTAACCTCCATGGTTATTGGCATCTTATCCGAGTGGTCTTCACCGAAATATTCCGTGAAACTGTTGTCCTTAGTGAAGGTCTCATTCCATGCGATAATTCCAGTGTATACTAGGTATGCCATCGCAATGGCAGGAATCGTCGTCCAGATGATTTCTAAGGTATTAGAATGTGAGAAGAAGTATGCCTTTCGGTTTCGCTTGTAACGATACATGAATACGAAGGCAAACAATACAACGTGCGTGATCAAGAAGATGGCCGCTGTAATGTAATAGGTACGCATGAACATCTTATCCAATTCCTGTCCATGAATCGAATTGGCCAACTTGGGAATCATCCGTGGCAAATAATGCAAGGTGCCATAAAAAGAAAGGAATAAGAAACCCACCATGAAGGCTAGAGATAGATATCCGTTGATGTTACTCACATACTCCATATCATCGTAGGAATCTTCACCGTCTTCCGAGGCGTTAGCCTTGCGAATAGACATCGATGTTTCACTGATTTTTCCAATAAAGAAAAAGGCAGTAAAGAGGAGTATTAAAACCGCTAAAATGATAAATGCAGACATAGCTCGCTTTTCAGAATTTAAA
>JAYYPZ010000094.1:0-10138 GCA_036128775.1 Bacteroidota bacterium | reverse complement strand
CCTGATAATGGCTAGTTTGTCGACTAAACATCTTTTAGGAATTGCTGACCTCTCCACTGAGGATATTCAATTGATTCATTCCACGGCAGACGAGTTTAAAGAAGTTTTATCAAGAAAGATTAAAAAAGTCCCATCCCTTCGAGATGTCACGATTGCCAATCTGTTTTTTGAAAACTCGACACGGACTAAGATTTCCTTTGAGCTAGCTGAAAAGCGACTCAGCGCGGATGTGGTCAATTTTGCTTCATCGACTTCGTCGACCAAAAAAGGCGAAACCCTCATTGACACCGTAAATAACATTCTTGCCATGAAGGTGGATATGATCGTCATGCGGCATCCTCAACCTGGTGCTCATCGTCTACTATCACGCCATATTGATGCTAAAATCATTAATGCCGGAGATGGTGCCCATGAACACCCTACTCAGGCCTTACTTGATGCCTACAGCATTCGTGAGCGCCTAGGGGATGTTGGTGGAAAGAAAGTGTGCCTATTTGGCGATATAAAGCACTCCCGTGTGGCAATCTCCAACATTCTTTGCTTGCAAAAGCTAGGGGCTGAAGTCATGGTTTGCGGGCCGGGTAGTTTAATTCCTAAATACGTAAATGGTTTGGGCGTCAAAGTGAGTCATAACGTACAAGAGGCACTAGCTTGGTGTGATGTAGCCAATGTTTTACGTATTCAACTTGAGCGTCAACATGTACGCTATATACCTAGTCTACGTGAATACAATCAATATTTCGGCATCCGAAAAAGCCATCTTGATGCATTGGATAAAGAAATCGTGATCATGCATCCCGGCCCCATCAACCGAGGGGTAGAGATCGATTCTGATGTGGCGGATTCCGAACACTCAATCATTCTTGATCAGGTGGAAAATGGTGTGGCGACCCGTATGGCCGTCCTATATCTATTGGCAGAAGCTTAGCGGTGGCAGTGCCTTTAGGTGTATTGATTTGTCCATAATTATAGGCGAATCACCCATGTTGGTGCACACTTAGCCCTAAATGACGATTTTTTAGCCATTATTTTTAGAAAATGGACCGCATATATACGTTTCAGTTTCAGTTTACTTGGCCACTTGTCCAAATGATACGTAATGTCGAGCGTATCCATATGACATGGAAGTCTCGTCATTCATCGGCTACATTTCTTGAAAATCAGCGGGAAGAAGCGGGGATGAGTTCTCTTGTAAGCTGTGCTAAAATTGCAGGGCTCAGTCTTTCAAGTGAGGACTTGAGCTCTATCAAGCGGCAAAGTTTTGATGATTTTTCCAATCAAGCGCTTGACTTTTCTCGTGGCTTACTCGAAGCTTATGATTTTTTAAACTCGGCAACTCAAGACGAGTTGATTGAGGAGGATTGCGCGAAAAAAGTACATGAAAAGCTTACGAAGTACATGGCGGTGCCCGATACACAAAAGGGGGAGTATAAGTCTCAAGATGACATGGATAACAAGGGCTCTGCCGCCCTGCCGACCTTGATTACGTTTCGTACAACGAATCCGAATGAATTAGTTGCACGATCTATGGCCGCCCTGTTCCGCTGGACAAAGGATAATGAAGACGTTGATGATCTCGTGAAGGCTGCTCTTATGGCTTACGAAGTCTATGCAGTTGATGCATTTAATAGCCATGTGGACACCTTGGGGCGTTTAATGGCAGGTGCCTATCTCAAATCGAGAGGGTATAGCTGGATTCAATACCTCAAATTAGAACGTGAATTTGAATTGCGTCACCGGGAGATGCAACAAATTATGGCTCAGTGTAAAATGCGACGACCTAATGAGGATATCACACCATGGGTCGAATTCTATCTTGAGTGCTTATTGCATGCTTTAGAAGGACTTCCCTTTGATACGAGCTATGAGCAGATAAAATCGGCCAATCCTTCAGCAAGCGATGAGACGCTTAGTCCAAGAGAGGAGAGGGTTTTACGGTTTATTGAAGCGAATCCGGGAACACGGTCAGGAGAAATCTCTCAGGGCGTCAATATTCCTGTTCCTACAATTAAAAAAATGGTAGCCAAGTTCTATCGCATGGCCTTGGTTAATCGATTTGGCCAAGGGCGTGGGACGCATTATGCAATGCGTTAATCTCATTCTTTCATCGATTTCATTTCTTGACAAATCAAAATGTGGTTTTGGGTTGTTATGCCTATAAATCACAATATGTCAACCACCCAACTTGCTAAGGTTCCAAAAGTCTCCATTACATCTCACTCGGGGATTTACACGCTTTCCGTGCGACAAAAGCTACCGATCTCGTTAGAAGAGGCTTGGTCATTTCTCAGTGACCCCACCAATCTCAAGATGATTACGCCTGATTACATGCGTTTTGAAATCACCTCAGATACACAACCGGGAAATACCATGTTCGAAGGACAGATTATCTCCTACCGAGTGAGTCCTTTGCCCGGCATTCGTATGAATTGGGTTACGGAGATTACGCACGTTGAACATCAACGCTACTTTGTAGATGAGCAGCGGTTTGGTCCTTATACGATGTGGCATCATGAACACTGGCTTGATCCCATTGAGGGTGGGGTGGATATGCTCGATCGCGTTTCCTACAAGATTCCATTAGGCCCCATTGGGAAGTTGGCCCAGGTAATCATGGTTCGCCGTCAGCTTCAAGGTATTTTCGACTATCGAATTGACAAGTTGCATGAGGTCTTTGGGGAATATGCCGAGCCGGTAGCAGAATCAGATCCTAATGTCTAGTTCTGCTAGCCATTCGTTTAGCAAGGTCAATGAAGTACGATTAATCTTAGGTGACCAGCTCAATCACGATCATTCATGGTTTAGAGGGGTGCGCAAGGATGTATTGTATGTAATGATTGAGTTGCCGCAGGAACAAGAATATGTGCGCCATCATATTCAAAAGACCCTTTGCTTCTTTCTTGCTATGCGAGCATTTGCCAACCACTTACAGAAAGCAGGTCATCAAGTGCTGTACATTGCCTTAGATAGTAAGGACAACCCCAAGAGTTTAGCACAACACATCGATGAAATCGTACAACGACATTCTCCGCTATGCTTTGCCTATCAGTTGCCTGATGAATATCGTCTAGATCAACAGTTGCAATCCATTGGTAAGGAATGTGAAGCGAAAAAAATTGAGGTTAATGCCTACGACACAGAACACTTTCTCACGGAACGAGAGGACTTCGCCGACTTTTTTGGCGATAAGAGTCCTGTTATGGAGCGATTTTACCGCCACATGCGTGCGAAGTTTGGAGTACTTATGGATGGTCCTTCATCAAAGGCCAAGCCGCTAGGCGGCAAGTGGAACTACGATGTGGCCAACAGGAAAAAGTGGCCAAAAGATAAGCAGCCCCTTGAGCCTCTCCTGTTTCATCATGATGTGAGCGCGCTGCTTACCATGCTAGATGACTTAGGCGTACAAACCATTGGTCATCCTCCAAAGGACAACGTTATTCAGCATCCTGTCACAAGGCAGGATCATTTGGAGATGCTTGACTTCTTTGTCGATCAGTGTCTGCCTGAATTTGGTCTATATCAAGATGCCATGACGGACGTGTCGTGGACCCTATATCATAGCCGTATTTCGTTTGGGCTAAATGCAAAGCTCTTACACCCTTTGGAGGTAATTCGTAAGGTTGAAGAACGATTTATAGAAGACCCAGATCATGCGAGTATAGAACAAGTTGAAGGTTTTATCCGTCAAATATTAGGTTGGCGTGAGTATATGCGTGGTGTGTATTGGAAGCATATGCCTACCTATGCCACCTTAAACGAGTTGGAGAATGGCAGGAAACTTCCTTCTTGGTTTTGGGATGGTAAAACCGATATGTATTGTCAAGCACATGCCATAGGACAGAGTTTAGACCATGCCTATGCCCATCATATTCAGCGCCTGATGGTGACAGGGAACTTTACGCTCTTAGCTGGTATCGAACCCAGCGAAGTTGATGCATGGTATCTCGGAATCTATTTAGATGCTATTGAATGGGTTCAGATGCCCAATACACGAGGTATGAGCCAGTTTGCTGATGGAGGGATTGTGGGTACCAAGCCTTATGTAGCTTCTGCAAACTATATGTCCAAGATGGGGGATTATTGCAAGAAGTGTAGCTATAATGCCAAGTTGAGACACGGAGAGAAGGCCTGTCCTCTGAATTCGCTCTATTGGGATTTTATCAATCGCCATGAAGAGAAACTCGCTTCGAATCGCAGAATGTGGATGCCTTATCAAGCCTGGCGGAAATTTGACCATGAAGAAAAGGTCAAGGTTCTGAAGCAAGCGGAGTATTACCTCAATAACCTAGAGTCTCTTTAATTCTGTAAAGCAACTGTTATGTCAACTCATTTACCCTGGGCAATCGTTTGGCTTCGTCATAGTCTACGATTACATGATAATCCTATGATTCAGCGCTGTATCCAAGAAAGATACCGTCCTGTTGTTGTGTACATCACGCCTAGTCGAGAATTAGAAATAGATCGTTGGGGATTTACTCCATTAGGCCCTCACCGCAAAAGATTTCTCATGGAAAGTTTGATTGACTTGCGCAGTCAGTTAAATGACCATGGTGTGAACTTGTTATACCTAGAGGGTGACGTTATTGAAGAGCTTTCTAGGGTATGTAATGCATTGGGTGCGCCGGAATCAGTTAAGCTCTATGCAGATAGAGAATATGCCTATTTCGACCAAAAAATAGAAGCAGAAGTGGAGGCAGCGTTTGACGTAACCTGGTTTCACGCACAACTCCTCACCAATCCTGATGATCTTCCCTTTTCAGTTACTGCTACACCTCACATTTTTACGAAGTTTCGAGGTAAGATTGAAAAGTATGTGACGATTGAAACATCAGCTGAAGAAGCTCAGTGGAGTAAGTTGTCTCAGCAAGAAGCAGCGCTTTCCGCTTCATTACAAGAATACACAAAGGCCTTGCCCTGTGATGCCAAGGATACATTGCCAAAAGACAATCGACAGGCATTTGACTTCTGTGGAGGAGAGACGGCCTCCCTCGCACGTCTCAAGGACTACCTATGGAATACAGAGTACGTAACTACCTACAAGGAAACGCGCAATGGATTAATTGGGCCTGACTATTCCACAAAGTTTAGTGCTTACCTTTCTTTAGGCTGCTTATCCCCGAAACTAGTCTATCATGAGATCAAGCGCTTTGAGGAAGAAGTAGTGGCCAATCAGTCCACCTACTGGGTCATTTTCGAGGTATTGTGGCGTGAATTCTTCCGTTATGTTGCATGGCAGCATGGTCGCCACTTGTTTTGGCCAGGGGGTATTCAGCACAAGCCTGTCAAGCTTCGGACAAATCATCAGTTTGAAGCATGGTGTAAGGGCGAAACAGGTCAACCTTTCGTCGATGCCAATATGCGTGAGCTCAATGCTACGGGCTTTATGAGTAACCGTGGTCGACAAAACGTAGCAAGTTACCTCGTGCACGATTTAGGGCAGGATTGGCGTGCAGGCGCAGCCTACTTTGAGCACCAGTTACTTGACTATGACCCCTGCAGCAATTACGGGAACTGGAATTACATCGCTGGAGTGGGCAACGATCCACGTGCCGGACGAAAGTTTAACGTAGCTGGTCAGGCAGAACGCTATGACGCACAGGGGGAGTACATCCACTTATGGAACGAATAGAATGCGGTTATTCCGCCTTCCTTATACAAAGAGTATGTCAGCGACGACTACTTATTTGCTTCTTGACGTTTCAAGAAGTCTACCGCTAGGGGAGTAGCCACGAATATTGATGAATACGTTCCCACAACAATTCCTACAATCAAGGCAAAGGATAGACTCTTGAGGTCTGGTCCTCCGAAGAAGAAGAGAATGAGTACAACGAGTAAGGTAGTGACCGACGTCATCAATGTTCTGCTAAGCGTTGAGCTAACCGCCTCGTTTACGTTCTCCTCAAGCGATGTTTTTGGACGCTCTGTGATGTATTCACGAATTCTGTCAAAAACAACCACGGTATCGTTAATTGAGTAACCGATAATCGTAAGTAGAGCAGCAATAATGTTTCTGTTCATCTCCATAGAGAATGGCATCACAGTCTTTAGAATTGCAAATAATCCTAAGATGATTAACGCATCGTGAAGAATTGCGGCAATGGCACCGAAGCCAAACTGCCACTTTCTAAAGCGAATAAAGATATAGATGAAGATGAGTAATACACCTATACTACCTCCAAAGACCGCACTCTTTCGGATATCATCCGCTACGGACGTTTCAATCATAGACGTTCCTTTGATATAGTCCTGACGGAAATCATCAAGGGATGCTGAAGGACTAGCGTAGAAGGTCTCTAACTCTCCGTAGAGTAATGCGGCCATGGCATCATCGTTTAACGCAACACCATCTAGATTCTCAACAGAGGTAGTGATTTGTAATGTGGCCTCCGAACCATAGGTTTTTACAGTAGGTCGTTTTCCGAGTTTTGCTTCAAGCTTATCAGCAACATCTGTTGCATCGATATTCTGATCAAATTCTACAGTGTACGAGCGACCACCCTTAAAGTCAACCCCTAAGTCGAAACTTTGCGTTACGATGGCGGCAATGCTTGCGGCTACGAGAACTCCAGAAATGGCATAGGAAATTTTACGCATGCTGAGGAACTTGTACACCTTCTGAGCGGAGAATACTTTCGATAGGGAAGTATCAAACGTTACTTTACGATCTCGTTGAGATAAATAGTTAAATCCAATTCGTGCAATCACTACAGCAGCGAGAAGGGTAGTAAGGATACCAATCATAAGCACAATTGCAAATCCCTTAACTGGACCGAAACCCCCTTTGTAAAGAAGGAAGGCTACAATAAAGGTTGTCACGTTGGCATCAATAATTGCAGAGTATGAACGGTTGAAACCATCTTGGATAGCAAGTTTATATCCTTTGCCTTTTCTGACTTCTTCTTTGATACGCTCAAAAATGATCACGTTCGCATCCACGGCCATACCTACAGTAAGGACAATACCTGCCATACCCGGTAGGGTTAGGGTAGCTCCAAATCCTGCAAGGCAAGAAATGATGTAGAATAGATTGAGAATAAGTGCTGCAAGAGCGATTACACCAGAACCTCCGTAGTAAAGAAGCATGAAGACCACAATAGCACCCATTCCAATGGCAAGAGACATAAGTCCACTGCGCATAGAACGCTTGCCAAGCGTTGGTCCGACAAAGTCACTTGACGTCACCTGTACTTGCGCATCGAGTTTACCAGCGGTTAAGATGTTTGATAAATCACGCGCTTCTTGAACATCCATAGAACCACTGATTTGCGTACCTCCTCCTGTAATCTCATTAGCACTACGAGGAGCACTGATTACTTTTTCATCAAGTACGATAGCAATGAATCCAGCAGTTCGTCCTTCCTCTTCGTTGACTTCTAGTGAAGCTTTACGGGTCATGTCTGCCCAAATCTCTGCTCCCTTTCGATTCATTGAAAGATTAACAGCAGGCTCATTGTTCATAGGATCCAAGAATTGATAAGCATCGGTTAGCTCATCCCCTGTGATTCGAGAAGTACTTCCTTCTACAACATACACACCATAGTATTTGGGGCCTTGCTCAAAGGCATCGTCTTGGTTGTTGTCAATTGGCTTCTTATCTCGGAATATGCGGTAGTTATCCTGAGTGATTCCTTTCATGATCGCCTTATCTGCGATAACCTCGTCGAAGTAGACAATATGCTCTTCTGCAATGTATGCCGCACTTGGATATCCTGTTGAGGGCTCCATGGTGTTCCCATCGATCAGCGGAACAAGGATTAAACTATCATTGGATGTGGCATTAAGTTCCTGAGTGAACTGTGCCTTGATGGCTTCATCTACAGGTTGTAGGAAGCGCTCAAAAGTCCATTGATCACCAAAACGTTCTCTTGGTTGGATTACATTGTAAAATCCAAGCTCTGCAGATTGCTCAATAAGCTTTTGAATACGATCTGGATTATCTACTCCAGCGAGCTCCATATAGATGTGCCCTTGGGTTTTATCCTTACTGATTTCCGGTGAGGCTACACCAAATTGGTCAATTCGTGTTTTAAGAATAGTTTCTGCACCGTCAAGCATGTCCGCCATTTCATTGCGAAGTGTGCTGATAACTGAAGCAGTAGTCGAGCTGTTCGATATTGTGCTTAAGCGTTCTGTGTTAAAGAAGCTCCCCATTGGCTCGTCCGTAGATTCTTCAAAGACCTTTTGGAAAACAGTGAGGTAGTCCACTTCGTTGCCCGCTTTGAATTCCGCATCAGCCTTTTTGATGATCTCACGGATTTCTGTTTGCTTGGTCGGTGTGGCCAACTTGGCTAAGGCATCAGATTGATCAATAACTAAGGTTACTGCAAGTCCTCCTTGGAGATCAAGCCCTAAGTTGATTGACTGAGCTTCTACTTTTTTGTAATTCCAAATCAAGAACATGTTGTCCTCAATGTCTCTTACTGAATCCTTGTAGGATCTTGCGTATCCCTCAAGAATGGTATTGGCTTGTTCCACGTTAAGGCTATTGTAGGCAGTTGCTTGGGCAAGCGCTTTTTCCGTAGCGTTTTGCACCCTGGCTTGGTTAGCGCTGTCTGCTAATAGTTCAGTTTGCAGCGTTTGTAGAATCTCAGCTTTTTGGCTTTCATAAGCCTTGGTTGCGCTGTCATTGAGTTGGATGGCATCCCATGCTAACTCATCAGGTACATTGTTTGCCAGTCTAAAGGCTACTTGAGCTTGGCGCTCGGCACCTTGTTGAAGGACTACGTAGTTCACCCTGATGATATCCTGACTGAAGATTGTTTCAAAACTGTCTCGGAGGACTGCTTCTCTTGCTTCGTCAATTTGGTTGATTGCGACAATATTTTCTAACTGCTTTTCGGCATACGCGTCGGCGTCTTTATTGACGCTGTACTTAACGTAAGTAGGTATTAAAGTCCACAGACAAGCGAGGGTCAATGGAATAATGAAGGCGAGAAGCAGAGGATTCGCTGTGCGATTTTTACTGGCCATAATATCTTTTCTTCGTGTTTAAACGGCCTGCAAATATAGTAAAACCCTCTATCATAGTGTTGCTCAATTAGGATGTTTTTTAGCAACTCTTGTTCGGGGTAGACAAGATACTTTTTTCGACAGGAGAATGTTCTTTAGAATCCAATTTTTTCATCAAAAATATTGGATTAATGCCGACTATATGGAATAATTCCTTATTTTGTGGTTATGTCCCTACCGGTAGAATGTCATCGCTTTCGAGAGGTGCGAAAAGATTTAAAGTATACTCAGGCGGAGTTTGCTCAGTTACTAGACCTTGGCCAATCCACTGCTGATATAGAACGAGGTAAAACCAAGATTTCTGGGAAGGCAGTAATGCTTCTTCAAAAGCTCTATGGCATCAATCCACTATGGCTTTTTGGTGAATCGCTTGAAAAACATAAGGCGCAGACTTCGGTCATGCCGAAAACCCTGGTTGTTGATCGTGAAGGACAAGAAAATATACTACTGGTAAGTGCCAAGGCAGCAGCGGGTTATCCTCTCAACCTAGGCGACCAACAATGGTTTGATCAACAACCTCTGTTTAACATGCCATTACCGATGTTTCGCGGAGGGAGTTATCGCGGCTTCGAGATAGAAGGAGATAGTATGGAGCCTGGTTTTCATGCAGGAGATTGGGTGTTTGGTAGAGCGATAGATTCATTGATGGATGTCCAAAACCAAAGCGTTTACGTAGTGGTTCTCCATGATTCAGTCCTCATAAAGCGAGTGGTTAAAGAAGTTAACGGTCAGCGAATAACTCTTTATTCGGACAATCGTAGGTATCCACCCTTTATGGTCAGTACAGCCGATGTGCAAGAGCTTTGGAAGGTGGTTACGAAGTTGGAAGGGGAGGATGCTAGCTTATTTTCAAGACCTGTTTCGGGAAACATCGATGAAACCAATACAATCCAAGAGAATACTGACATTCAATCCATCGAGTATCGTTTGCGCGAGCTCGAGGCTCGCATGAGTCGAACATGAGCGCAATCCTAAACTTGAATGCCTTTGCATGAGTTGATTTAATGCGTCCAAAGACTATGGATGAATAGTCTTCGTTTTCCCAATCGGTAAAACCATAACTTTGAACTATGCAATTCATGCATAAATATGGTGTATATATAGTGGCAATTGTGGCTCTAGCATTATA
>JAYYPZ010000093.1:0-3331 GCA_036128775.1 Bacteroidota bacterium | reverse complement strand
CAATCTAAAGTCAAACGTCTTGCCAATGATCGCGATTGGGTCAACTTCTTGTTAAAAACAATGAAGTAAAGCGCACTACGTTGTATCTTCGTCAGCCATTACGCTTATGCTATCTACTGTATTACAATTTTTTGCTTCGCTCTCTCTGTTGATTGTTCTTCACGAGTTTGGGCATTTCATCGCAGCGAGAATGTTTGGCGTGAGGGTTAAGAAGTTTTATCTGTTTTTTGATTTTCTTTTCCCTTTCCCCAATCTGGCTAATTTTTCTTTGTTTAAAAAGAAAGTTGGAGATACAGAATATGGCATCGGTTGGTTTCCATTCGGAGGCTACGTTCAAATGGCGGGCATTATGGATGAGTCCATGGATGAAGAAGAGTTAAAGCAACCGCCAAAGCCCGATGAATTTCGTTCAAAACCTGCATGGCAGCGTTTGATTATCCTTCTGGGAGGGATTATTGTTAACCTTTTGTTGGCCGTGATAATCTATACGGGTCTATCCTGGGTTTATGGGAAAGATACGCTACCTAACTCAGCTCTGGAAAACGGGTATTATGTGGATGAGTTTGGTGAAAATTTAGGGCTACAAAACGGGGATATTGTTACTAAAGTAGGTGATAACGAAGTTGAGGATGCCATGCAAGTGCGTGCGCTTTTGTTTGAGGATGTCATTGATAAGATTGAGGTTGACCGAAATGGAGAGCGTGTAGTGTTACCTGTGACTAAACAATTTTACATTGACTTATTCGATAACCAAGAGGCTAAACCGGTAATCTTAGAACCCGCTTTGCTGCCAGTAGTCAACGAATTGATGGATGGACCGCTAAAACAATCAGGAGGACAAGTTGGTGATCAAATTCTTGCTGTGGATACTATTGAGGTTAATTTCTTTCAAGAGGTAACCCGCATTGTAAAAGGTGGAACCTATGAGCCCGGTGATACGATAATCATGGTTATGTTACGAAATGGTACGGATACGCTTACGCTTTATCCAATAATGGATGAATCAGGACTCTTAGGATTCGCTCCCAAAATACCGTATGTCCATGAAGAAGTAAGTTTTGGTAAGGCATTGATTGAAGGTCCTCGTAAAACATGGAATACCTTGGCGGCGTATATCGGCCAATTCAAATTGATTTTCGATAGTGATATCAAGGGCTACAAGCATATTGGTGGATTTGGAACGATTGCCTCGTTTTACAGCGGTGGATTTTCATGGGCTTCATTTTGGTCTAAGACCGCCTTTATTTCAATCATATTAGCCTTTATGAACTTACTGCCGATTCCCGCACTCGATGGAGGTCACGCGCTATTCACCATTTATGAGATGATTGCAAGAAGACCACCCCCAGAAAAATTCTTGCAATACGCCCAGACAATAGGAATGCTGTTGCTGTTGTTCTTGATGCTCTATGCCAATGGAATGGATGTAATACGTTGGCTGTTTCCATAACGTGATGAAAAAGTCTAGAATGTAGTACTTTTAGTTTACTGCCCGGATGGCGGAACTGGTAGACGCGCTGGATTCAAAATCCAGTTCCTTCGGGAGTGCGGGTTCGATTCCCGCTCCGGGTACATTGTAAACTATGAGGTCGCACTTCATTAAATCTTTATTGTTAGCCTTAACAACGCTCTTCGCAGTGCACATTGTCTACCACCTTGTGCAATTTGTGATTCTTTACATAATGGATTTTAGGCCGTTGGAATTATATTTTCAGACAACGTGGTTTGAGCCATCCCTCGATCCAAGGGCATGGTCCAAAAAAAGAATTTTAGCCGTGTATGGAGGGAGTACAATGGCAATGTTTCTTTTGGGGATTTCGGCAAAGGTCTTCACCCCTTCGAATGTAGTTGAGGTGCAAGACAATAGTCGGATTTATGAGACGATATACTCTTGGATCTTTATTTGGTCGATGGTATATGGCCTTGCAGATGTTTTCGCAGCTCCATTTATCAAGAATTCTACTCATGTAGCGCCTTTACAAAATGTTTACTTATGGTATTTCCAGGGAGGGCCTATAGAATCTATTGCTTACGTTATTGCTTTGGTTGGAATGCCCTTTGTAATCATTATCCCTATGACGGTTCTCCGTCAATTTTTAGGGACTACTGAGTTTCCACAGGATCTTGTTTTTTGGTCAGGAAGGTTCAGTGTGCTAACAAATGCCGTAGTTATACCCGGTCTGGTGGCACATGGAATTATATTAGGGCTGCTTTATCTACTTCCTAAGTATTCCCTAGATGATTTGATTGCCTTTGAAATGTTCAGGTTCATTACCAGTTCAGGTATTTTTCTGAGTTTCTTATTGCTTTCTGGACTGAATCGAAGTGGAACAAAAAATAAGGATTATGCCTTTATAAACCCTTCAACCACTTTGGTATCTCTTATCACGATGGCAGTCATCTTTGGTATCCTAGTCCTTGGAATTCAGATAAAATAGAGTTCAGCTTTTTTGTATTTAGCTCAAAAGGATTGGCTAAGGTTAAATCGAAGTAGCGGACGGTCGTATCCTTTTTCTAAACGAACTACATTAAACCGTACTCGACTAGGAGCTAGATTTAATGAATCGGTAAAGTATTGGAAGTAGGTCAACCCTCGTGCAACACCCATCGGGATGTATTTGCGTCGAATGCGTTTGAGTTGGTTAGCTGCGGCTAGGTTGTATGGGTAGCTTAAAAGGTAGTTTACAGCAACGGTATCCTTTACCCATTTGATTTCTTTGTTTCCTATCTCTAGAACCATCGAAACGTTATATAAGGGATTGATTTGTAAGAAGCTATTGATTTCAGAGAATACCTCATGGTGTTCCATGGTATCGTATAAGTTCACTGTAGGTTCAACAACAGACTCAAAAACATCTTGGCTTATCCGGTTCTTCTCTGTCGCTTTTGTACTACAATGCCGGATATAAAACGGCATGTTATTGACAAAAACATCAAGCATGCGCTGCATGCTTTCCTCATTCACTTGCCGCAACTCTGCAGGCAAGTAAATAGCCCATTCATTATCAAAAAATGCCAGTTGATCTTTTAATCTGGATTTGGATTGAGATTCCAAGTCATTTAGAATGTAGTTTTTAATAGAATCAATACGTACCGAGTCCCATGAATAGGGTTCTACTTCTGCGGAGAATACGGATTGTTCTACTTTATGATTGATGAGGGAATCTAAGACGCTGTCTTCCACATTATAATAGGTAAACTTAAGATAGGACTGTCCCCCGATGTAGGAAATACTCAATTGCCCTAATGAATCATTGGGTTGTTGATTTAGGTATTCCTGAAGTACAAGAAGGGCTGCATGATACTTTGTGACATTATTGCTGTGTGGACC
>JAYYPZ010000092.1:0-17300 GCA_036128775.1 Bacteroidota bacterium | reverse complement strand
AAAGTTTGCCTTGACAGGCTTTGCCAAGGCGCTGCGGCTTGAAACCCAAGATAAAAATATACGAGTCAGTGCCATTTACCCCGGGGCAACTTGGACTCGCTCATGGTCAGAAAGCGGACTTGATGAAGACCGATTAATGCCGGCTGGAGATATTGCTCAACTTGTTTTTGAATGCCATAATACATCAAGCCGAAGTGTAGTAGAAGATATTATCATACGACCTCAACTCGGCGATATCTAAGAATATTCAGTAGGTGCGATCTAGTACATACCAGCTAAAGGCCCGTAAATTGATTTTGACCATACTATCCTCTACGAGAGGATCTAATGTCCGCCAAGCCGCCTCTAAACTGGATCTCGCCTCTTTTTCAGCAAGATCGATTGCTTGACACGAATCCAAAAGTTCTATCGCCCGACCTATCAACTTGATATCCTCCGTTTTGGACTGCATAATGGAGTACAATTCACGGCGATCTCTCTTAGAAAGCATGGAAAAGGCACGAGCCATTGGATAGGTAACCTTACCTGCCGTAATGTCTTCTCCCTTAGTCTTTAGACCATCTTTAAAACCTTTGAGATTTAGTGTATCATCTATAATCTGAAAGGAGATACCTAATGCAGCAAAATAATTCGCCAAACCTTCAATTTGTTCCTTACTTCCTCCACCAAGCATGGCCCCTATTCGAGCAAGATAGGAGGCGGGTGCAGCAGATTTAAGTCGATGGATGGCCTTCACGCGCTGGACCAGCATTTTCCCTTTACCATGTTCTACTACGTCATCCATCAAGTAATCTAAACCATACAAGTCCATAGCCTGACCTGTATGAGCCGCACGTAGAGCCTCAAAGTATAAGTGATAAATATCCAATTTAAGTTCAGGATCTATATCCGCTATATACACACAAATCTGGCCTAGAAAATAGGCTGCTGACCCGCTGTTTATCGCTATGGCTTCTCCGAACATATGATGAGCAGCAGGACCTCCTCTGCGCAAGGCCGACTTATCCTGAACATCATCGACCATAAGTGAGCCAACATGCATAAGTTCTGGTAAGGCCAGCCAATCTTTGGCCAATTGAGCATTCCCTCCTACGATATCAGAACAAGCCACCGTAGCATAGGAGCGCCATGATTTCCCCCCGCGATCTGTTATGGTTCGTATCGGCTTGATTAAGGCTTCATAGAAGATGTCGCGCTGTATACCCTGTGTCCAAAGAGTATTTCCTTTAACGGCTACAAGTTCCTGGAACTTTTCGGTATCCATGGCCTTGGGAATGATGTACTGAACTGACTTCAAGGTTTCTTTGGATACTGCCTTGAAAAAATCTTGGAGGGTTTCGTTTTTATGAAAACCGCTTCGTTCAAAGTATGCCTTGCCCGTTACCTCTTTTCCTTTCCACTGCCCTTTTACATCAAGCCTTCCTTCCCAAAAGGCTGGTTTTGAAAGCACCGTTCCAAATTCCTGAGCTTCAAATACTGCAGAAGCCTCAACCTTTAAATCAAGGGCCTCACAATCTAACTTCCAATGGGTAGGGTATTCATTAAAGGTTCGAAGTGAGGTCCAACGCTTATTATTCTTAGGGGTTAAAGAAAAATCATTAGACGATTGTTGATTCCCCTCTTTGTCGACAGCAATGAGATAAGCCCCCTTTGAAGCACCTGTTTTGTCATTGCGCAAATCATACGCTGTCACCTGCTCTCCGTGATCAAATTGAATGGCAATCCAATTCCAACCTACATCCGCTTTACTTGGGCGCTTGTTTCCTTCGATATAGCATCCAAACTCATGATCATACCACAAACTCCCTTCCACCTCGATTACTTCGTCTTGCAAAAAAACCTTCCCTTGAGCATCGTTTTTTGGAATGAAGTAATAGAACATATCCTCAGACTTTACTCCGGCAACGACTCCCTTATCACCATGTAAACATGGGGCACATCGTGGCGTAAAGTTCAGTTGAATTCCCTGTTGTTTCCCGCTATGGTTACAGTAAAGTGTGTAAGAAGCATCATCTTCTTTTGTGAATCGATTACCATCATAGTTTATATCAAGCGCTTCCCATGACAGTCCGGCTTCCCCTGAAAACATCTCATCTGGGAAAGGGACCTTACCGCGCTTTACGACTTCTAATGCCGCCTTCTTAAGGTAAGGATCGCGCACCACATCGCCTTCTTTCAACCGCTCCAATCCAATCTTTGGTGCTTGTTTATCAACTAAGGAAATGGGATGATAGGTCTTGTTATCCAAATCGGATATCGCCCAGGTCAGAGAATACGCATAATTAGGCAGACCCGTTTTCGTATCAACTTCAAGGAGGCGAAGAAAAAATGAGGCAAACATAGCCAGCTTCCTAGGCTCGCCCTTCCCATTTTTTCCCTCCAAATGTGCGTGCATATACCACCACTCTGTTGAGGATGATCTATGAGGAAGGTCATGCTTCTCAAGATCAAGGCGCTTGCCTTCGGCAGGCCAATCTTTTGGGGGTTTTTTGAGCAGCATTTGCGTTTACTAGGTTCTACCGTCTAAGGTACATAGAACGCACTTTATGCAAGTCTCTGAAGTAAGGGTCAAGGGTATCTTTTATAAAATAGATTCGCTCTCCTGTTGACTTCATTTCCGGCCCGAGCTCTTTATTGACATCAGGAAATTTATGAAATGAAAAAACAGGCTCTTTAATGGCGTAACCCTCAAGATTAGGTTCCATGGTAAAGTCCTCCAGCGTATTGGCCTCAACCATAACCTTGGTGGCAATATTTAGATAAGGAATGCCATAGGCCTTGCAAATAAAAGGCGTCGTTCTTGAAGCTCTTGGATTGGCTTCAATAACGTAGACTTCGTCGTCTTTAATGGCAAATTGAACATTGAGTAAACCTCTTACATCAAGTGCCTTAGCAATCTCTGCAGTAAACTTTTCCATTTGCTTAATCACAAACTCGCCAAGAGTAAATGGAGGAAGGACTGCATTAGAATCCCCTGAATGAATTCCCGCAGGCTCAATATGTTCCATAATCCCCATGATTTGAACATTTTTCCCATCAAAAATGGCGTCTACTTCTGCCTCCTTTGCTCGAACTAAGAAGTGATCAATCAAAATATTATTGTCAGGATGATACTTCAAGATTTTCAAAACAGCTGTCGTCAGCTCATCATCGTTAATTACAATTTTCATACGCTGTCCACCCAGAACATAGGAAGGACGAACAAGAACGGGATAACCAACCTCGTTAGCGACAACTAAAGCTTCTTCTGCTGTTTTAGCCGCACCATATTTTGGATAAGGAATACCTAAATCCTTTAGGAGATCGGAGAATCGTTCTCGATCTTCCGCCATATCCATCGCATCATAGCTTGATCCTAAGATTTTCACTCCGTAGTCTTTTATTCGTTTGGAGAGTTTTAGCGCGGTTTGACCACCAAGTTGAACAATGATACCATGAGGCTTTTCTAAATCAATAATCTCTCTAAGGTGCTCCCAATAAATCGGTTCGAAATACAGCTTATCGGCTAAATCAAAATCAGTCGATACGGTTTCGGGATTACAATTCACCATGATGGCTTCATATCCTGCTTCCTGCACAGCTTGTACACCATGAACGCAACAATAATCGAACTCAATACCCTGCCCGATGCGGTTAGGACCAGAACCCAGAATAATCACCTTGGGTTTTTCTGATACCTCGCTTTCATTTTCCAACCCAAAACTGCTGTAGAAATACGGCGTCTTTGCTTTGAATTCTCCCGCACAGGTGTCGACGACCTTATACACTCTCTTAATGCCGCGCGCATGGCGCTCATCATACACTTCATCTTCGGTGATATTACCCATGGCTTCTGCCAACTGGGCATCACTAAATCCTTTCAGCTTAGCACTAAAAAGCATCTCATCCGAAACCTCATCCATTGATTTTCCGCGGAAGCTCTCCTCAATTTGAACTAACTCTTGAATCTGCTTGAGGTACCAAATATCAATCTTCGTTAGCTCTTGAATTTTTGCCGTTGGCACTCCGAGCTTATAGGCTTCTTTAACTAGGAATATCCGGTCCCAAGATGGATTTTTCAATCCTTCAAGAATCTTGTCCGTTTTTAAATAAACTCCTTTGGGTGAGCTTAAGCCAATTCGATTATTCTCCAGAGACTGACAGGCTTTTTGAAGGGCTTCTTGGAAGTTTCTTCCAATCGCCATGACTTCACCTACTGATTTCATTTGTAAACCAAGCGTCGCATCTGCCCCCTTAAACTTGTCAAAGTTCCATCGAGGCATCTTCACTATAACATAGTCTAGTGCAGGCTCAAATAATGCCGAGGTATTTCCTGTAATGGGATTGTCCAACTCATCGAGACGGTAACCAATGGCTAATTTCGCAGCGATTTTTGCAATGGGATATCCCGTAGCTTTTGAAGCTAATGCCGATGATCGTGATACCCTAGGGTTCATTTCTATAGAATAGACTTCCTCTGTCTCAGGATTGACCGAAAATTGGATGTTGCATCCTCCTGCAAAAGAACCCAACTCTTTCATCATCAGTTTGGCTTGGTTGCGCATGTCCTGGTACACTGTATCAGGAAGCGTCATAGCCGGAGCGACGGTCACAGAATCTCCCGTGTGAATCCCCATAGGATCGAGATTTTCCACCGTACAAACCACCGTGACATGATCTGCACTATCGCGAAGCAACTCAAGTTCATATTCCTTCCAACCGATTACCGCTTTTTCAATAAGCACTTCATGGGTTGGAGAAGCTTCCAATCCTCTAGTGAGTTTTTCGTCAAAATCCTCCGGACCAAAGACGAATCCTCCTCCATAACCTCCAAGGGTATATGAAGGTCTAATAACCAATGGGAAACCCAACTCTTGAGCAATCGACTTTCCTTCTAAAAAGCTATTGGCAACTTTTGACGGACATATCTTAATTCCAATATCCATCATAAACTGTCTAAACTCCTCTCTGTTTTCTGTTTTTTCAATCGCATTTAAATCCGCACCAAGTACTCTTACGTTGTGCTTTTCCCAAATGCCAAGCTCCGAGCATTCCTTAGCCAGGTTTAATGCCGTTTGACCGCCCATCGTAGGCAAGACAGCATCGATGTCGCTCGAAGACAAAATCTCGACAATGGTCTCTGGCTTTAATGACTTCAGATAGATATGGTCCGCAATCATTGGATCGGTCATAATCGTCGCCGGATTGTCATTGAGCAAGGATACCTTAATCCCTTCCTCTCGAATGGCTCTTGATGCTTGACTTCCGGAATAGTCAAATTCACAGGCTTGTCCAATGATAATTGGGCCACTACCCAAAATCAAAATGTGCTGAATCGATGTATCTTTTGGCATAAATGGCTTTGGTGCTCAAAAATAGACCCTACACTTCGTTTCTCTGCGTATTGATTCCACGCATACTCAACATTTTTTTGTACAAATGTTCATAGTGACGCTTTACATAGGGCTGGGGGTAGTTATAGCCTATTGTTTTTTTACTATGTGGTTGTTTGGGCACTGGCCTATTCGTCTTGCTAAAAAGGAGTATCAGACGTCAGAAATCATGAAAGACAAGCCCTATAATCTACCTACCATCGACATTGTCCTTTCCGTCCGAAATGAGCCACTCTTGGAACGCACCATTAATTCACTTGCGCAACAAGACTATCCTACAGATCACTTAGGATTAATCATTGTCGACGACTTTACCAATGATGAAAGGTCTTTATCAGTACTTAACCAGATTGAACAAAAGAAATGGCCAATAGCCCTTCAGATTATTCGCTTGCATCATGAGTTATCCGCATCTTATGCAAACCTGCCGAATAAGAAGCGTGCCTTAACCATAGGTGCGAAGGCTTCCAGAGCATCATTTCTTGCTTTTACCGATGGGGATTGTATTGCGCAACCTGGTTGGCTCAAGGGCCTTACCCGTGAGATTAACCGCGACAACCAATGCAAAATGGTGCTAGCCGGCATCAAACCCATTAACCGAGGTGGATTTGTAAGACATTTTGCAATGATGGAACAAGCTGCATTAACCGTGCTTAGTGGGGCTAGTCTAATGGCTGGGCTTCCGCTAATGGCCAATGGGGCCAATCTTTTAATATCGCGCCAAGTATTTGAAGAAATAAAAGCATTTTATCCTTGGGAGGGAAAACCGTCGGGAGATGATATTGTCCTTTTGCAAAAGGTACATGGTAAATACCCAAACGATATCGTATTCTGCTTCCATCCCAATGCCATAATGAAGACGAAATTCCCTTCTGATCTACGAACATTCTGGAACCAGCGAAGGCGATGGGCTTCAAAAACATTTACAATGCCCTCAAAACAGATAACCGCTGTTATGATGCTCATGTTTTTTACCCAACTTTTTGTTGCCTTGTTTTTCGGAGTTATTAGCATAAGCCTCTACAATCAGGATCTAAACTATGTTGGAATTACATGCACTGGAGTTTTTATAAAAACCCTCGTGGATGGCATCCTTATTTTTTATGGCGCTAAATATGTCCAATATCCTCTAAAGTTTATTGATATTCTCCTTATGCCCTTCTTCCAAGTCATCAATGTACTCTACAACCTAGTATTGGGACTTCAGAGTATTGTATCCAATGGAAAAGGCTACCTTTGGAAAGGTCGAAGGGTTTACACCAAACCGTGATACGCAAGATTATTGAGTTGGGAAAATGATTACTAAGAAGCAAGTAGATACAAACTTATCGAAGGAAAAACTCCTTCAAATGCTTGCTGTCAAGCAGAATCAAATCAACTCTTTACTCGAAGTCACTAAGGCCGTCAATAACAATTACTCAAAACACGCCATTTTTCGAATTTTTGAGTTTATACTGAGGGCCCAATTCGATGTAAACAAGATTCTCCTTTTTTCGCGTACCGCCAAAGATGGAGAGTGGGTATGTGGGATGGAACACAATGCAGAAGATGCCATCCAAAAGATTGACGTTGGCCGCGATCTAGAGCGATTTCAGTTTATTCAAAAGATCACGAACTTCCCTTTTGAGGGGTTTGAAGCTTTTGATTTGCTTATTCCCATTTCCCATAAAAAAGAACCGCTTGCCTATCTTCTCCTCGGATGCCCACTCTTTGAAGGAGAGATTGAAACAGCCAATGACCAAGTAAAGCTTATTGAGACCTTAGCGAATATTATCGTGGTTTCTTTGGAAAACAAGCGATTGTTCAAGCGTCAGCTAGAACAAAGTCAGTTAAAAAAGGAAATGGATTTAGCTGCAGAGGTTCAGCAACTCCTAATTCCGACAAAACTGGATATTTCTCCGAGTATTGAGGCTTATGGTCATTACGAGCCCCATGGTGAAATTGGAGGAGACTATTACGACTACCTTCAATACAGTGATCACGAATATGCCCTATGCATATGCGATGTCTCAGGAAAAGGACTATCCGCCGGCATGCTGATGAGTAACTTCCAGGCCAACCTCAGGGCTCTAATCAGCAGAGAGTATCCCCTAGAACAGATAGTGGATATGCTCAATTTCAAAATTCGTGAAATCACAAAATCAGCTCGATTCATTACGATGTTCTTAGGAGTTTACGACCATGAGCTTCAAATCATGCGCTACATCAATGCGGGGCACAATCCACCCATATTACTCCAAAATGGAAAGCAAAAGCTTTTAAAGGAAGGATGTCCTTTATTGGGAGCGCTAACTAGTCTACCTAATATCACTATTGGCGAAGTAGCCATCGAACCAGGTGCCATGTTATTTATGTACACGGATGGACTGATTGAAATAGAAAATGACGAAGGGGCCATGTATGACTTGGAAAGCCTGCAACAATCACTGAAGAATGCTCCAAAAGAGAATCCGAAAGGTTTATCCGAATATATCCTAAATGAGGCTGACCGATTCAGGGGGCAACAACCCTACCCAGATGATTTGAGCCTTCTTGCATGCAAGTTTATCGCGTAATCATTACTCTCCAGGGATGAGCCTAGGCTTCTTTCCCTCGAGTTCATCTTATAATCTGTATCTTTAGACGGAATTTAAAAACACTAAAAACTCAAAAATATCCTTATGAAAAATTCATTTCTTTTACTTTCTGCAATTGCTCTTCTTGGGTTTGTTTCCTGTGGTGAGGATGACGGAAACGCCGCTGCGTGCCCTGATGGCTTTGAAGGAGATAATTGTGCAGAACAAGTAAACACAAAGTTCATCGGAACCTATGATGTTGAAATGTATGGACAACTTTCTGGCTCAATTGGCGGCCTAGCTTCGATTACACTCGATGCTGGCACGGAAGCTTCACCTAAAACTGCTACAGCCGTTATCACACAGGGAGCAGAGGATGGGCCAGATGAGGTGCGCATTAATGTAACCCTTCCATTAACCGCAACAGGTGATCTCGATTCAGATTTCACGATTCCAGTGGAAATTGTGGGTGAAGTCAGAAACAGTACTGAATACTACATTCCTCAAACAAGTATTGGTTTTGCCTTTAATGTTTTTGGTATCCCTGCTTCAGCTAACTTAAGTTTTGGTATTGATGGAGTTTTCCAAGGAGATACGCTTATAAGCACTCTAAACGGTGGAGGTGATTTTGCTGGAACAATTGTAATGAAAGGCCTTAAATAAGTTTACGCCCTTTCAAAAAAGCAAAAAAGGCTTCCCAATGGGAAGCCTTTTTTTGTGAGGATGATTGAAGAATGGCGAGTTACTTATCTCCTTCCATTTCTTTACGAATCAATGCTTCGATTTCCTCAGCTAATTCAGGATGGTCTTCTAACAACTGCCGCGCAGCTTCCTTCCCTTGGCCAAGCTTAGTGTCTTGGTAGGCATACCATGATCCTGACTTCTGAACGTGACCAAAGTGCACTCCTAGATCTAAAATTTCTCCAGTCTTTGATATTCCTTGACCATAGAGTATTTCAAATTCAGCGATTTGAAATGGAGGGGCTACTTTGTTTTTTACCACTTTCACCCGCGTCTTATTTCCTACGACTGAATCAGATGATTTAATCTGACCAATTCGGCGTATATCTAGACGAACCGAAGAATAAAACTTAAGTGCATTCCCCCCTGTAGTTGTTTCAGGATTACCAAACATAATCCCGATTTTTTCACGAAGTTGATTAATGAAAATACAGGTGCATCCTGTTTTGTTAATGGTGCCCGTCAGCTTCCTTAATGCTTGAGACATAAGTCTTGCTTGGAGTCCCATTTTCGAATCGCCCATTTCTCCTTCAAGCTCACTTCGCGGAACGAGAGCCGCCACAGAGTCAATTACACAGATGTCAATAGCTCCAGAGCGAATCAAATGCTCTGCAATATCAAGTGCTTGCTCACCACAATCTGGCTGAGCGATAAGTAACTCATCTGTATCGACGCCTAATGCCTTAGCATAATGTTTATCAAAAGCATGTTCAGCATCAATGAAAGCAGCGATTCCTCCTTGACGCTGTGTTTCTGCTATAGCATGTAGGGTTAGTGTGGTCTTACCAGATGATTCAGGACCATAAATTTCGACTACTCTTCCTCTGGGAAGTCCTCCTATGCCGAGTGCCGCATCTAAAGCAATTGATCCAGTAGAAATCACATCTACCTCTACTGTAGGACTCTCACCCAACTTCATTACGGTACCTTTACCGTATTGTTTGTCTAACTTATCGAGGGTTAGCTTAAGCGCTTTGTCTTTGTGGCTCGCCACATTCTCTGTTTTTGCCATTATATATGTATTACTGTTACGGGGTTAAAAGTAATATAGCAAAACACATAGGATATGTGGTAAAGAGTAAAGTCTTTAAAAGAATGTGTAATTCGTCAGTTTATTGTGGAAAACAGGCTCTTTTATTGCTTAGAACACATCCAATGCTGGCGAGGAATTCCGAGACTCATTTTTGGATTCCTTGCTGTAATCCATAATAATTTTCAACGAAGACTCAGAGGGAGTAGGAATGGGACTTTTTAGGGCTTCTAAAATATCTACAATCTCTTGCCACTCATCTCGAAGATCTGGTCTTGTAAACAGAGCATCCATGACATCTTGTACCGTCTGATTATCTGCCTCCTGAAAGTAAACCAATAAAAATTGTTGTAGGGTAACGTCTTTTGTCATACGCATTTGTTTGTTTATATCCCTAAAACGATACTTTGAACAACAATATTGTCTACAACAACATTACACCTTGTATATCACAGGCATAGCCCTAGTCCTAAAAGACAATCTTTTTCTCCTCAATGACCTTGCGCAGATTGATCAAGGCATATCGCATCCGGCCAAGAGCAGTATTAATGCTAACACCTGTCAACTCCGAAATCTCTTTAAATGAAAACTCAAAATAATGGCGTAGTAAAACAACTTCGCGCTGCTCCTCTGGAAGCTCATTTAACAAATGGCGGACTTTATCTTTGAGCTGCTGATCGATAATCATTTCTTCGCCATTTGTGCTATCCACTGGAAGAATTTCAAAGAGATCAAATTCTTCACTGGTTACAATGGATACCTGACGCTTCGTCTTTCTATAATTATCAATACAAAGATTGTGAGCCATACGCAACACCCAAGGAAGAAACTTTCCTTCCTCATTGTACTTTCCTTCACGTAACTTATTTACAACCTTTATAAATACCTCTTGAAAAAGGTCTTCAGTGAGGTATACATCTTTTGTGAAGTTGTAAATTGCACCATAGACTCTATCACGGTGTCGGACAATTAACTTTTCGAGAGAGGATTCGTCGCCAGCGATGTATTGCTTAACGAGTGCCTGATCGGAAATAACTAGACTCATAATCAATCAATTTTAGAAAAATGTAAAAAAGAGTAAGAGTCTAAATCAAAGGCAGTTTATTTGTTGTTCCCTTATAATACGACAAATTCTTTGCCAAATTTTATAATAGGGCAATTTTTATTGATTTTTTATGAAAAAAAATTCTATCGACATCTATAAAGCTGAGATGCACAACCTAAAATCCGTTGATGTATCACTCCCTAAAAATGCTCTTATAGTATGCACTGGTGTATCTGGTTCTGGTAAATCTTCATTATGTATGGATACGATATATGCTGAAGGCCAACGAAGGTATATCGAAAGCCTATCCTCCTATGCAAGACAATTTTTAGAGCGCATCAACAAACCAAAAGTTGAGAAGATTACCAACCTTTGCCCCGCCATTGCCATCAATCAACACAATGGAGGTAAGTCCTCAAGGGCTACTGTAGGTACGACAACGGAAATCTATGACTACCTCCGCTTATTGTATGCTCGTATTGGTAAAACATATCATCCCAAAACCGGTGAATTGGTCACAAAACACCAAACAGATGATGTCTTTGATGCCCTGATGAAGTATCCTGATGGCCAACGAATCGCAATAGCCTTCCCCTATTTCTTCGTCGATGATGTAGAACAAGAAATCGCCCTTTTACGTCAAAAAGGCTACGTGCGCATAATTGTAGACAGCACTGTCCATTTATTGGACGATGCGATAACCATCCCGCCTGCTGTGAAAAGTATCTCAGTCATTGTCGACCGCCTAAAATGTGGTCCTGTGATAGAAAAAGATAAATCGCGATGGAATGATTCGATCGATCAAGCTTTTCAAGAGAGTCAGGGCTACTGCCATATAGTTGATTTAAAGAACCCTGCTGAATATCAAATTTTTAGCAATCGCTTTGAAGCATCAGGGATGATCTTTGAAGAACCTTCTGAGAAATTCTTCAACTTTAACAATCCGTTAGGAGCCTGCACTACATGTAACGGATTTGGATCGATAATCGGAATAGACCCAGAACTGGTGATACCCAATCAAGGATTAAGTTTAGTGGATGGTGCTATCGCGTGCTGGAAGGGAGAACGCGCAAAAGAATGGCTCGAGCCCATGCTCAAAGAAGCACAAAAGGAGGGACTTTCGATTCACAAGCCGTATAAAGAGCTTTCCAAAAAGGAAAAAGAGCTTGTTTGGAATGGAGGAGGTGCCTTCCCTGGCATTCATGCTTTTTTCCGATATATTGAATCCAAGGCCTACAAAATTCAAAATCGTGTGTTACTCTCCAGGTATCGAGGAAGAACGAAGTGTAGTGATTGCCAGGGAGCTCGTATTAGAAGAGATGCCAGTTATGTACTCATCAATGACACACCCATTCATGATGTTGTTCAGATGTCCATAGGTAAAATGATTCAGTTTTTTGATTCAATTTCTTTAGGATCTTATGAAAAGGATGTGGCCAAGCGAATCCTCGAGGAGATTACACACCGTCTTCGCATTTTAGAACGCGTGGGGTTATCCTATCTGACACTAAATAGGATGCTTCACACGCTCTCCGGAGGAGAAGCGCAACGGATAAAACTAGCTCGCTCGCTAGGAAGTAATCTGACCCAAACACTTTACGTACTTGATGAGCCAAGCATTGGACTTCATCCAAGAGACACTACTGACCTTATTCGAGTCCTTAAGTCTCTTCGCGATATGGGGAACACTGTATTGGTCGTAGAACATGATGAAGACATTATTCGCGAGGCAGATTTTTTGATTGACGTAGGACCCGAGGCAGGAACTTTTGGAGGAGAAATTATGTACAGTGGCACCATGCCACCGCCTGCTGACGTGGACACTCTCACTACATCGTATTTAAGAGGAGAAAGAGAAATTTCAGTTCCCAAACAGCGTCGAAAAAAAATGAGTCGAATCGATGTGAAAGGAGCAAGCCATTTTAACTTAAAAAACATAGATGTTTCTATTCCCTTACATCAACTCGTTGCTATTACAGGAGTCAGTGGCTCAGGAAAATCCACACTTATAAAAAGAATACTCTATCCAGCACTTGTACGGGAGATTGATGGATTCGGAGAAAAGCCAGGAAGTTTCTCTTCCCTATCTGGAGATATCTCTTCCATTAAGCGGGTTGAAATGATTGATCAACAGCCTCTAGGTAAAAGTTCACGTTCCAATCCGGTCACCTACATCAAAGCCTATGACGCGATTCGAACACTCTACTCAAAACTTCCAAAAGCCCAGGCTGAGGGGTATAAACCAAAGGCTTTCTCATTCAATGTTGATGGAGGCCGATGTGATGAATGCAAAGGAGATGGATTCCAAATTGTAGAAATGCAATTCCTTGCCGACGTTCGCTTGGAATGTGAGTCATGTAAAGGCCAGCGTTTTAAAGATGAAATTTTAGAGATTACCTATAAGGGTAAGTCCATTTATGATGTATTGTCTATGACTGTCGATGAGGCCATGGCGTTCTTTACGAGCAATGCAGAGATCAGAAATCGATTAAAACCACTACAAGATGTTGGCCTAGGTTATGTTCAGCTTGGTCAGTCAAGCTCAACGCTATCTGGCGGTGAAGCTCAACGTGTCAAACTAGCCTCCTTTCTTGTGAAAGGCCAAGAAAAAGACCCCATCCTCTTCTTCTTCGACGAACCCACTACTGGTCTTCACTTTCATGATGTCGCAAAGCTCTTAGCTGCCTTTGAAGCATTAATCGAAAAGGGGCATAGCGTAGTCGTTATCGAACACAACTTAGATATTATCAAGTCATCAGATTACCTGATTGAACTTGGGCCCGTTGGTGGTGATGATGGAGGATACCTTATGTATCAAGGTAATCCAGAAGGTATAGAAAAAGTGAAGGAGTCTCCGACGAGACCCCATCTTTTGGCTAAACTCGGTCTGTAGACAACAAAAAAGTCGCTGCCGATTTGCGCTTATTGCAAGGGCACTTACTCTGTTTATTCACTGAACATTGGCTTAGCAAAAGTCCCCCTAAAAGGATTAGGCATAGTATCCTTTGATATTGTTGCATATTTTCAAGCATGTAATTCTATAGTAATATACAGTGAAAACGCTTTTTTGTGTACTTAATTGGGGGCTTGGTCACGCAAGTCGGAGCAGTGTGCTGATTCAGCGTTTGATACAAGAAGGCCACGACGTGACTATAGCTAGTGATGGAGTTGCTCTAACCCACCTAAAAAAACGTTTCCCCGATCATTCCTTTTTAGAGCTCCCCGCTTACAACGTTCGATATGCTTCGAGTAGCATGACAATCAACATGACCTTTCAAGCTCGAAAAATCCTTCGAGCGATTGAAGATGAACACCGCGTTGTCTCAGCATTTTGCGAGGACCATAATATTGAACAGATTATTTCTGATAATCGCTATGGATGTTATCATCATGACCTGCCATCTCACCTTTTAAGCCATCAGCTAAGACCTATAGTACCAACTTCTAAATTCTTTGCGCAATTGTTTTACAAAAAGTTAGATCATTACATGGCCCCATTTACATCTCTCTGGGTTCCTGATCATGCGCCACCGGATAATTTAAGTGGGCACCTTAGCACGCATTCAAGAGACAAAATATATAAAGGATTCCTATCTGACCTAGCCGCTTATAAAATTCCAAAAGAAGAGCGCTCATATTGTTATGATATAGGTCTTATGTTATCCGGTCCTGAGCCTACGCGTAGTCACCTCGAAGAACGCTTGATAAGTATTCTTAAACCCCTCAAACATCTCCAAATTTTTCTAGTCCGAGGACTTCCAAACGAAGGCACTATCTCGCTCAATCTACCGCCTCATATACATGTATTCAATCATCTTCATGGCCAGGAACTTGCCACAAAGCTCAATGGGTGCAAAGCGTTAATCTGCCGAAGTGGTTACAGTACACTAATGGATTTATTATGCTTAGATATCGATGCTCTAGTTATCCCAACACCAGGGCAAACTGAACAAGTTTACCTTGCCGAACAAATGGCGAAGAAATTAAACTATGCGATGTTGTCCCAAAAAGAGGTCACCTACAAAAGGCTCACAAAAGCATTAGCAGACCTACCGGCTCAATTGAGTTTCTAGAATTGTGTTAATTATGGATGCATCCTTATACTCTGGACTACCTTCCGTTAAGAATACCATACAGCGCTGCATCACTTCGTCGGCCTTTTCATAATTCTCTTGACGCATAAAAAGATAGGCTTGTAGAAAATAGGGCGCACTCTGATTAGCGCTGCTTTCCATAACGCGATTCGTCCAAGCCAAGACTTGGTCGTCGTAGATTGGATCAGAGTGGTAAAGAGACCACGATGCGCTCATAAGTGTCGTTTTATCAGTTTTACCTGCTTTTGATTTAAAATAGGTGTTTGCGGCCTTTAAAAAGACATCCCAATCCCCAAAGGCCTCAGCAAAAGCCATTTTCCATAAGTATACTTCTCGTTTATAACGTTTATTGTTGATTGACTTAAACACATCATAATAGATATCAAAATCTTCAGGAGTCATAAACCTACCATACTCCTCCTTAGTCGCTCCTTGCCATAGCCCTTTTAGGATAGAGAGCACAGTCTCCTCAAATTTTTCTTTACCCACTTGGTCGATAAAGACATTTTGGTAGTCCTTGAGAATATGTGTTGGATAGTATCCAGAAGCTAGAGGGCTATATCCCAAAAATGCTTGCTGAACTTTTTCAAGTTGCATGTCGCTTGGGGAAACGCTTTCCGCCAGCTTAGCCATTACATTTGACTGCCCTTCCTTTCCTGTCCATTGCAATGCCTGGAGGTAATCCACTAAAAAGAGCACATCATATTCACCGGATTCAAACTGATCAGCCATATCTAGCATTTCCGATTCACTAGGAAGGAGTGCTTTGCGACCAACTTGCAGGAGTCCGCGCGCATCGCGATAGCCCTTTTCTCGAAGAATAATTTCGCCATCTGCTTCAAGAACAAAAAGCGTTGGATAGACAGCCACCTGATATGTCTTGTTTAGCAAACGCCCTTCTTCTGTCTCCATGTCCATTTTCAAGTTGACAAAATTTGCGTTAAAGAAGTCCCCTACTTCTTCTACAGTAAATACATCGCGTGCCATCCGTTTACATGGGCCACACCACTTTGCATAGGAATCCATAAAAATTAACTTACCCTCTTTGGCTGCAAGTTCCTTTGCCTCGTCGAAACTCCCCTCAAAAAAGGAGATGCCTTGACTAGTTAACGAAGCACAAGCGAAAAAGGTTAATAGGAAGGATACTATTCTCATAATTTTAATCGGTGTTGTCTAAGGTCTACTGCTCCGCCAGCAAAAATTTCTGCAGTTTTCTGAAAACTCTTGGTTAAATCACTCACATAAAATGTAGTACTTCCCTTGGTTTTACTAGAAGTGTCTTGGATGTAATCGCGCAAGGCAGAAACCAACGCATTGTGCGCATCAAACATTTTAAATCGACTTCCAAATACTGTACTTATGTCCTTTCGGATGAGAGGATAATGGGTGCATGCAAGCACCAAGCCCTCGATGGACTCAAAAGAAGCTTGGTTTAGATAATCTTGAACTACAAGTTCGCTTACTGGATGATTATAGTATCCCGCTTCAATCATTGGAGCAAGCAACGGGGTTGGCAAGCTATATACCTTCTTATTCTGGCAACTTGCTGAAATCTTTTGTTCAAAAATGTTAGTCTCTATGGTGCGAGATGTTCCAATAACTCCAATATGTGTAGCTGACGTATTGCATACTTCTTGAACTACTGGATCAATCACATTAAGCACAGTAGCTCCGTTGTTAAGACGTTGCTTTAATGAATCATAAGCCACCGCACTTGCGGTATTGCAGGCAATAACAAGGATATCACAACCTTCTTCATGTAAGAAGCTAGCCATAGCATGACTAAAGCGTTCTACAGACTCAGCTGAGCGATCACCGTAAGGAAAATGCTCTGTATCGCCAAAGTAGATAATGTCGTGGTAAGGAAAGGTATTGCGAATCGCAAAAGCAAGGGGCAGTCCACCTATGCCCGAATCAAAAACACCAATCTTCGAAGAGCTCAACCTACCTTATTGTATACCTAAGTGGGCCTTTACCTTACTAGTGATATCGTCACTTTCAGGATACACATAAAACAGCGACAAATCCGTAACATGGGTATACCCATTTGCCTGAGCGACGGCTTGTATAGCCGCATCAACCTTTGCAGAAATAGGCTCCATAAGATCATCCATATATTCTACAAGATACTCCTGAGCCATTTCCTCAGCCATTTGAATACGTGTTTGTAAATCATAAAGCTCAGTTTCTTTAGCTTCCTGAGCACCACTAGATAGGGTTCCGGACATTGCTAATTCTTGAAATTCTTCTGCCTTAGTCTGATATTGAGCGTAAAGAGTTTCAATCTCTTGCATTTTACTAGCCTGTTTTTCTGAGATTTTTGTTTGTGCGGCACTATATTCTGGCATTTCTAAAACTATAGCCTGTTGGTCTACCAAACCCATTTTACTAGTCTGTGCAGTGCTCGTTAACGTAAAGCCAAAAACCATGGCAAGAGGAAGAATAAATCGTAATACTTTCATT
>JAYYPZ010000091.1:0-4073 GCA_036128775.1 Bacteroidota bacterium | reverse complement strand
CAGAATAGAAAAGTATTGGAAATAACGGATATGCTAGGAAGAAAGACAAAGGAGCTAAAAAATATTCCACTCTTATACCATTACGAAGATGGAGCCGTTGAGCAGAAAATAATTCTTGAATAAATAGAAAACCCGCTAATAAAGCGGGTTTATGTTATAGTGACCCAGGGAGGATTCGAACCCCCAACCCTCAGAGCCGAAATCTGATATTCTATCCAGTTGAACTACTGGGCCAGTGGATGCCGAAGATACATCAATTATTGTGTACTGCATAGCAAGAGCCGCCAACAAAAAACGCCCCATTGCGGGGCGCGCCCCATTGCGGAGCCACCCCATTGCGGGGCGTTTAAACTTACTTGAAAATCCATGGTTTAGAAGAGCTTCATATTGTCAAGTACAGCCATAACCTCTTTGACGTGGTTTGCACTGTTTTCAACCATTGCTTTTTCTTCATCATTTAGATCAAGCTCAATGATTTTTTCGATTCCTCCTTTGCCGAGCACTACAGGGGCTCCGAGGTAGATATTGTGTAGTCCGTACTCTCCGGTCAACCATGCACAACATGGGAAGATGCGTTGCTCGTCCTTCATAATGGCATCTACCATCTGCGCTGCTGCTGCACCAGGGGCGTACCATGCTGAGGTACCGAGTAGTTGAACGATTTCACCACCGCCCTTCTTGGTGCGATTTACAATGGCTTCCAATTTGTCAGCTGCGACAAACTCAGAAACAGGAATTCCACCTACGGTTGTATATCGAGTTAATGGAGCCATCGTATCTCCGTGGCCACCCATAAGCACCGCTTGAATATCTTTTGGAGAACAACCAATTTCGTCGGCCAAGAAAGCCTTGTACCTTGCTGTATCGAGAATACCCGCCATACCGAATACTTTGCGGTGGTCGACTTTAGCGGCGAGATAAGCACAATAGGTCATAACATCCAAAGGATTGGCTACTACGATAATGATTGCGTTGGGCGAAGCATCAATGACCTGCTCGGTAACACTTTTTACGATGTTCGCATTGGTAGAGATTAAGTCGTCACGGCTCATGCCAGGTTTTCTTGGCATCCCGGAAGTAATCACTACGATATCAGACCCTGCAGTTGCTCCATAGTCATTGGTCGCTCCTACTGTTTTTGTTGAGTAGTTTAAGACGGCAGCCGTTTCCCAAATATCGAGGGCCTTTCCTTCGGCAAATCCATCTTTGATATCAAGGAGGACTACTTCTTTGGCTACATCATAGTTTGCGAGGACGTTAGCACATGTTGCGCCTACGTTCCCAGCGCCGATTACGGATACTTTCATTTTACGTTCAGTTTTGTGCAAATATCAGCATTTATTGACGTTTTTATTAGGGAGGATTATGCACATTTTCTTAACTTTCAGATAACATTCAAGTATTTAATTCACTTTTCATGAGGTTTTTTCTATTTAGCGCTCTGGCGCTGTTAATCAATCAGTTGTCTTTCGCTCAGTCCTGCGGAACGGTCTGGACAGAACAAGATCAGCTTGAGCATTTAGAGCGATTACAGACGATGCGCGCAAATCCTCAACCGAAGGCGGACATCGACTATGTTGTGCCTATATTTTATCACATTATTGGTGACGATAATGGAAACGGGTATTTCTCTCAAGACGACCTATGGAGATTGCATTGTGAGCTCAATGAAGACTTTGAAACCTTAGGTATTCAGTTTTACATTTTTGATACAAACTATACAGCGAGCAATAACTTCTATTATTACGAGCAGTCAAATGCGGGGAGTACTATGTTTAATACGCTCAACGCGAGTAATGTAGTCAACGTATACATTACTGAAGAAGCTAAAAGTGGTGGTTCAGTCGTTTGTGGCTATTACAGTGGTTGGCCAAATGGCGGAGGAGTTGTAGTCAATAAAAGTTGTAGTGGCCTAGGAAGCACAACACTAACCCATGAGATGGGACATTATTTTGGATTACCTCACACCTTTGTTGGATGGGAAGGACGTGACTACGATACCAATCCCATTTCAGTTAACAATTGGGAGCGTGTTGATGGCTCGAATTGCTCATCTGCAGCAGATGGATTCTGTGACACTCCGCCGGATTATGAATCTGGTCGATGGGCATGCTCACCGGGTCCTACTTTTGCCGATCCTAACGGGGTGAACTTTATTCCGGATGCGACGCTTTTTATGTCGTACTCCTTGGATAACTGTCAGAATCGATTTAGCCTTGAGCAACAAGCCTATGTAAGCTATGTGCTCACAGACTTCAGACCGTATCTTTTGAATTGGCAGATCCCTGATACGACATCTTTTACAGCCGAAAATGGTATCTACCCTGTAGACAACGACAACCAGGTGAATACGGATGTCACGCTGGTTTGGCCTAAAGTAGACGGTGCGGAGAGCTACCTACTTCAAGTCACAACGACAAACTTCTTTAGTCCATTTCTTGAGGTCATGGTGGAGGATACGTCGTATGCATTGTCTAACCTTAATCTTTTGACCACATATCGCTGGCGAACCAAGCCAATTAGCTTTGGCTACACCTGCTCACCTTACAGTGATGGTGACGTTTTTCGAACGGCTGGATATGAGGCCACGCTGAATTTGACGAGCCCATCCTGTGTTGGGTCTGATGGTGAGGCTTCTATTTCGACAAGCGGAGGGGGATCAGTGATTTTTAATTGGTCTGCAGAAGATCCTGTTATCGATGCTCAAATTGGAGGTATTCTTACCAATTCAGTAAGCAGTTTACCTGAAGGTGCCTACACGGTAACAGCCATTCGTAACCTAACTGACACCTTGGTTGTGCCTTTTTACCTTGAGGCGGGTAATGATTTAGAAATCACCATTATTCCTACAGCAGATTCGTTAGTAGCTACTGCAACAGGAGGAGATGCCCCATATTACTTCAATTGGAATGATGGCTTGGATTATGGCACGGGTACTACACGCCTGCGCATTGGAATAAACACCATCTCGGTGTTTGATAATGCGGGTTGTCAGTATTCGACAACCTTCTTCTATTATCCAGATTCAGCCTTGACTTATCCGAGCAACGGTAGCACAAATACCATTAACAACTTCGTGTTTAATGGTGACTTGGTGAATACCTACAGTCTGGATGTATTGGAGTCCTTAATGACAATTTTCCCTGTGCCTGCAGAAGGTAACAGAGTAGCGCTGAAGTGGTCAGGGCCTATGGATGGCGCTTCGTATACTATGGTAGATGCCTTAGGTCGTGAGATGCTCAAGGGCTCGCTTAATACTCCTTCAGTTGTATTGGATCTAGAATCGATTCAGTCAGGGGTCTACCACATCATTGTTGATCTCAATGGTCAGCAGGTCAGCAAAGTGTTCTTGCGGCAGTAGCAGTTGGCTAAGCTTTCCAGCGAATTTCCAAGGTGGGAGCATTTGGTATTGGCGTGAACCGTGCGTCTACCTGTTGTCCTAGAATACCAAGTATCCGTTCTTCGGCATCGCATAAAACAATGCGCTGCTCCCTAAGGGAAAGCGGAGTGGACTGATCATTAAAGTAAGCGCCTAGTTTTCGCTTTTTAGGCTTACCATCCTTGTTAGGTAGATAGATATAGTCACCGGGCTTTCGAACACGGAGACAAACGGGCCAACTAATCTTTTTGGCGTTAAAGTGCATAACACCTTGAGTGTAAATGCTCTTCATTCTTTTCCCATCGCGCATACGAAGTGATAAATTTCCTTGGGATACAAGGTCTACTTCATTGTCATTGTCATGAATGAGAATTGGATTGGCAATATCCGATAAATCTTTGGAGAGTACTAGATGGCGATGATCAATAAGTATTCTAGCAGTGGGACCCTCAAGTACTGCGCCATAGGATGATTCATCCATCATCTTTTCGAGGGATTCGATTTGTTTAGCCGTATATCCGTACGTCTTAAGCCAAGATGATAGAAGAATATATCGATGCGCATGACTTTTTATCCATGATAAATTGAGCCATTCTTGGCCATGATGAATTTCAATCTTTTTTGCCATCAATTGCCTGGCCTGGTCTTCAGCAAAGGCACTCCATTTCTGAAGTTTTTCGCTTTGGCGTGCTAG
>JAYYPZ010000090.1:0-14057 GCA_036128775.1 Bacteroidota bacterium | reverse complement strand
CACCATGAGGCATCAAACTTTATCACTACTTTTTTGTTGGATTGAATAGTTTGTGCAAAGTCGCTATCGGTTATTCGTAAAACTTCCATAAAATATTTGTTTCGAAAGTAACTTGAATCCCCCTAGTTTAGTTCTTTAAATGGCGTAAAATTGTCCACGATATTTCTTCTATCCTTTTTTCTCTTTACATCTCTCCTTGCGTATGCGAGTAGACGAGCAGGCCATTTATGGGCTCCAACTACACGACGGGCCAATTTTGCTAAAAAGTTATGGTTCTTTCCTCTGGTTGTAATTGGTCTCTGGATTATCCCTGTTATTCTGTTTACTGACACCATTATCCCCGATAGAATCAATAATTGGATTCGAGGGATATGGTTTCTCAGCTGGATGTTTTACAGCTTGGTGGGAATCGTATTGCTTCTTGCTAGAATTTGGCATCTTCTCAGGCATGGCAGAAATGTTCAGCCCTCAGAAGGTCGAAGACGATTTCTTGCAATAACTGCTACAGGAATTGGAAGCGTACCGGTACTTACCATGATGAGCGGTCTATCCAATGCCTATCGCTATCAATATCGAAAGGCAGAAATCCCATTAAACTCTTGGCCTGAATCACTTGACGGCTTTCGTATTGTCCATATCTCTGATATTCACACGGGAAGTTTTACTAAAAAGGAGCCACTCGTGGAAGCCGTGAAACAAATCAATGCCATGAAGGCAGATCTCATTGTCTTTACGGGAGATTTAGTCAATGATACAGCAGATGAGGTCGAAGAATACATTCCCATTTTTACCAAGCTTCGGGCAAAGCACGGGGTGTATTCTATTTTAGGAAACCATGATTATGGGGACTACCGACCTTGGGACAGTAAGACAGCCAAGCAAGAAAACTTAGAAAAACTTTACCAAGCGCATGGGCGGCTAGGCTGGAATCTCTTACTCAATGATCATGCGGTGATTGAAGTCTCAGGAGCTCAGTTTGCGATTTTAGGTGTTCATTATTGGGGAAACCTAGGTCGATTTGAAGAGCAGCCCAATGACACCGATCGTGGCGATATTAAGAAAGCTAAGGCGTCCTTACCTGAGGACATGATCAAAATCTTACTCAGCCATGACCCGAGTCACTTTGATGCAGAAGTTTTGGATCACAAGGATATTGAGTTAACCTTATCAGGGCATACCCATGGCGCTCAATTTGGAGTAGAAAATCGTTGGTTACGTTGGAGTCCGTCTCAATACTTCTATCCCAAGTGGGCTGGCCTTTATCAGGTAAAGGACCAATTTCTCTATGTGAATCGAGGCTTTGGATTTTTAGGGTATCCTGGACGTGTGGGTATTTTACCTGAAGTAACGGAACTTATCCTACGAAAAAAGGTTTAGTAAGCAGATAGAAGCCATTAGGATTTGGTTTGGCGTAGTCTTGAGACTATTCTACATTTACATGGATTTAATTGATTCGATCATTATGAAGTATAAGAACATCGGTAAAAAAGAGCTTGCTTTTTTTGAAAAGTATATTAATACCTATTCACCAACAGGGTATGAAACGGAAGGCCAGAAAGTATGGTTAGATTTTGTCAAAGACTATATCGATACCTATGAGGTTGATGATTATGGAACTGTAGTTGGTATAGTCAACCCGGAGGAGAAGTTTAAGGTGGTAATCGAAGCTCATGCGGATGAGATCTCTTGGGTAGTCCATCACATTACGGATAATGGATTTATCTATGTTAAACGCAATGGTGGTATGGATCCGATTATCGCCCCGTCCATGCGTGTTGTTCTGCATACGAAGAAAGGTTTAGTGCCTGCGGTATTTGGTTGGCCCGCAATTCATACACGTGGTGCAGGAGCTAAACAAGAATATCCCAAAGCAGAGAATGTATTTATCGATGCGGGATGCAGTAGCCGAGAAGAAGTTGAAAAACTCGGCATTCATATTGGATGTATTGCGACCTATCAAGATGAGTTCTTACAACTCAGCGAAAAAGTAGTCACAGGTCGTGCTATGGATAATCGAGTAGGGGGTGTGTTGATTGCCCTCGTCGCTAAGCGACTTAAGGAGGAGGGTGTGAAGCTACCTTTCGGACTATACGTTGTAAACAGTGTGCAAGAGGAAATCGGTCTTCGCGGGGCACAAATGATTGCTCATAGGATTAAGCCAGACTGTGCCTTTATAACTGACGTAGGGCATGACACGAATACACCGATGATTAATAAGTTCCGAGAGGGTGACTTTAAAATGGGTAAAGGACCTATTGTAACCTATGCTCCAGCAGTTCATAATCACATGCTCGATCTTGTGCTCGATACGGCTGAAGAGAAAAAGATTCCTTTCCAGCGTGATGTGGCCACTCGAGGTACGGGAACAGATACAGATGCCTTTGCGTATTCCAACGCGGGAGTGCCTTCTGCTTTAATCACGATTCCCCTTCGATACATGCACACGACAGTAGAAACGCTGTCGCTTGAGGACTTAGATAATGCGGTAACCTTACTTGCAGAATGCCTCAAGAAAATGTCGCCTGACTTCAACTTTAAGTATTTAAAGTAATCGATGAATCTCGCCAAGGCAATGTTTAGAGGTCTTTGGCAGTCAAATATTTGGATTGCATGCAATGCGTTGGCTTTGCATGTTCTGATTGCAGAGTGTCTAGGTCTTACACTGGATTGGTCTACCTCTTTTGTTGTCTTTGGCGGTACGTGTTTTGTGTACAATGCCTTGAGATACAGGGTGCGCAACGATAAGGATACATCTGCCCATCCCATGGTAGCTTGGCAGGTCAGGCATGAAGGGCTTAGTCAGGCTCTTATGCTTCTCGGTCTTGGTGTTGCGGCAATTGGTGCGATTAGACTGCCAATAAGTGTTTTGCTTGTGTTGTTCGTCGCCTTTGGGTTAGTCGGGATTTACATGCGATTCCTTCGAGTAGTGGGCTGGCTTAAAACAATCATTGTGGGTGTCGTTTGGTCCATTGTACTCATGGCTCCCTTTCAGCTTGCTTGGTCTTTGGATGATGTCTTGCTTTCGACTGTGATGGCCCTTTTTATCATAGGATTAACCCTGCCATTTGAAATTCATGACCAGGCCTTTGATCGTATGGCGCATCCTTCGATGAAAACCGTCGTCCATCGTTTGGGCATTCGAAACACCATTTGGCTATCGATAGGCTGTTTTGTGGTGGTGGGACTACTTAGCACCTATCTTGGTATGGTTAGTGGCGTAATCATAGCGATCGTATGCATAGGATTTGTTGTACGATGTCATGAGAAGACGCCAGAATTCTATTACTACTTCTTGCTTGATGGGATGATGGCTACCTGGTTAATGATTGAGTGGGCACTGCCATATTAATCAACAATCAAACCTTGTAGTACAATAACTCCTTCCTCATTGATTAACAAGATTCGATTATTTGATAGTAAAAGCGAAGAAGAGGATTCTAGCGCTTGAAAAAAGCGTTGTTCATCAATTGCTCCAATGCATCCCTTTTTAGTTGACATAATGGGGCCAATCTCAATATGTATAACCTCATCCTCGTTTTGGGTAAGTCTTGCTTGGGCTTGAAATGAATTGCAACCGGTAAATCCTACGAGTCGACCCTGTTGAATCTGTAGTTCGAGTCGGGGTAGTCCTTCGGTATATTCTTCTTTGTCTAAGGCCTTGCCATGGATTACTTCAATAGCATAGAGATTATCCCAACTGTAATTCTCAAAATCTCTTGATAAATCCTGTAATGAATCGCTATGTTGAATCTGAGATTCGCTTAAATCTTCGTTTTGTGTTTGGATCGAAGCATTTTTTCGACAACAACTTGAAAGCGATAAGACCATTGTCAGAATGAAGACTAGGAATTGAAATGGTGCGATTAAGCCACGTATCATAGAAGCGTTATTGAAGCGATAAGACAATTTATACCTTTGAAAGGTGTTTTCCAAAAATGCAAAATCTATACCAAGCAATAAAAGCAGCTTAAGACCATGGGTCTTTTGGCCTCCATTACTGGTTTGCATTTCCGGCGTCATCTACAGCTTAATTGACGTCGAGTCAATGGTTGAACAGGCAACTTGGTTAAATACCAAGGTGTTGAACGTACTTGGTCCGGTGTATTCCCTTGCCGTACTTCTTTTTCTGTTGATCTGTATTGTGGTGTATTGGTCGCCTTTAGGGCGTGTGCGAATCGGCGGTGCATCAGCTAAGCCTCTATTGAGTAAATGGCGTTGGTATACCATCACCCTCACGACTACATTGGCTGTGGGTATTCTAATGTGGGGTTCTGCCGAGCCACTCTATCATTTGCATAGCCCAGCAACAGCACTTGATATCCAACCCAATAGCTCTGCAGCAGTCAATTTTAGCTTAGGTACAATGTTTTTGCATTGGAGCTTTCTTCCTTACGCCATATACACGGTAGCTGCGGTAATGTTTGCCTTGATGTATTATAATCGAAAGCAACCCTTTCGCTTAGGAAGTCTTTTTTATCCGCTTTTTGGTGTCAGTGCCACAAAGCGTTGGAGTAAGTCGATTGATGCTCTTTGCCTTTTTTGTTTAGTGGCTGGGATGGCAGCCTCGCTAGGTTCAGGTATACTTGGTCTTGAGGCTGGCCTTAAATACATGTTTACCCTCGGAGGGACGTGGGAGCTCAAGTTGTGTATTACCTTGGGGATTGTTGCAGCCTTTGTTTTTTCTGCTATAACGGGCTTACTAAAGGGGATACGATTTCTTGCTGCCTTTAACATCATATTGTTCTTCGCGCTGTGGTTGTTTCTGCTATGTTTTGTTCCGCTTCAGGAGACCTTCGCCATGATGGCAGGAGGATTAAGGGACTTTGCAATTCACTTAGATGACGTAAGCCTCTACTCATTGAAATACAACGATACCTGGGCGCATGACTGGACGATGATGTATTGGGCTAACTGGTTAGCTTGGACGCCTATCACGGCATTATTCCTTGGTAGACTTTGCTTAGGGTATACGGTGCGACAGGTTATTCTTGTCAATCTTGTCCTTCCATCGCTCACGGTTATTCTGTGGTTATCGGTCCTTTCATCAACCTCTATTCAGTTAGATCTAGCGATGAACGGAAGCATCTTTGCCATGATTCAATCATCGGGAAATCCTGGCGATGCGTTGTTTAGCATCTTTGATGGACTGCCGTTGGCCACCATTACGGGACTTATCTTGTTGCTCACGGCCTTTCTATCCTATGTCACGGCCGCAGATTCCAACACATCGGCTATGAGTGGACTCTGTTCAAATGGTATTTCTCCTGAAAGTCCTGAGCCCAAGCTATGGCTTAAAGTTGTATGGGGTGTTTTGGTGGGTACGGTAGCCTTAACACTTCTGGTATTTTCCAGTATTGATGGAATACGCATTATGTCAAATATAGGAGGTATACCGGCCTTGTTTATTTGTTTGCTAGTTGTCGTCGGTCTAATCAAACTCTTGCTTAATCCGAAGGCCGCAACATTTGAAGAAGAAGTCATTTAAAAAGTAAGACATTTGTACGCATGATAAAAGCAGTAATATTCGATTTGGACGGCTTGCTTATTAACTCGGAGCCGATATGGAAGCGCGTAGAGATAGATGTCTTTAGTCGTCATGGAATGCCTGTGACAGAAAAAGACTTAATGCAATCAGTAGGCCTTCGAATTGATGAAGTCATAATGCATTGGGCGCAGCATTTTAATGTGGAGGTTGATCGTGATGAAATCCAAGCGGAAGTGCTGTCAAAAATGCAAGAAGCAATTATCAAAGAAGGGCTAGCCAATAAAATGCCTGGAGTGGACGAAGTATGCGCCTATTTACAGGATCAACAAATTCCAATGGCAGTAGCCTCTTCATCTCATTTAGCGCTTATTCAAACGGCGGTAGAGATCCTTGGACTAAAAAAGTACATGCGCGTGATCTACTCGGCAGAATTTGAATCCCATGGTAAACCCCATCCAGGGGTCTTTTTGGCTGCGGCAGACTATCTCCGCGTGGATCCGCTTCAATGCCTTGTTCTAGAGGATTCTGTGAATGGTATGATTGCAGCCAAAGCAGCGCGTATGGCCTGTGTTGTCGTTCCTGCTAAGGATGAGATGGATCGACCTGAATGGGGCTTGGCCGATGGAGTGCTTCCAAGCTTGGAGGGGCTGATGGAATTGGTAGAAAACCTCGAGGAGTAAGGAATCTAAGGCTTACTTATTCAGATCATTTTTCCATTGCTGGATAAGAATCAATGCATCAAGCGGAGTTAGTGCGTCAACATCAAGTTCGTTAAGTGTTTCGCCGAGTTTTTTAAGTTCTGGATGTTCCGGACTAAACATGGTGAGTTGCATGGCGCTTGGCTGCTGAATGACGACAGGTTCTTCTGTAGCGCGTTGTCCTTCAAGCTGTGCTAAAATTGTCTTAGCCCGGGTGATTAACTCCTGCGGTATGCCTGCTAACTGGGCGACATGTATTCCAAAGCTGTGCGCGCTTCCGCCTGGAATTAAGTTTCTTAAGAAGAGAATGTTATCCTTCACTTCCTTAATCTCAATATGGTAGTTCTGGATGCGCTCAAATTCATCGGCCAATTGGTTGAGCTCATGATAGTGGGTGGCAAACAAGGTTTTTGGCTTACTTGAATGCTTATGCAGGTATTCAGCGAGCCCCCAAGCAATGGACACACCATCAAAGGTTGAGGTACCTCTTCCAATTTCATCAAGGAGGATTAGACTGTGATCGTCAATCTGATGGAGAATGCGGGCGGTTTCTGTCATCTCGACCATAAAGGTCGATTCTCCCCGAGCTAAGTTATCACTGGCCCCAACACGACTAAAAATGCGTGTAGTAATGGCGATGTCTGCTTCTTTTGCTGGGACATAGCATCCAATGTGAGCGAGAAATGTTATGAGGGCGGTTTGTCTTAAGACGGCTGATTTACCTGACATGTTTGGGCCGGTAATCATCATGATCTGACAACTTGTTCGGTCAAGGAGTACCGAATTAGGTACATAGGCCTCGTTATGGGGAAGGCAGGCTTCAATAACTGGGTGGCGTCCCTCTTGAATATGAATGGTATCCTCAGTATGTACCGTGGGCTTACAATAGTTCTTGTCGCTGGCTAATTGCCCAAATCCCCGATAAACGTCTAATTCGGCAACAACAGCTGTCGTACTTAACCAAGCTTTGACGTAGGCTTGTGCTGTGTCTGCCAATTGGCGGAAGAGTTGGGACTCAAGCTGCTCAATCTCATGGCTTGCTTTAAGAATTTTTTCTTCAAACACTTTGAGCTCTTCGGTGATGTATCGCTCGCTACCGGTTAAGGTTTGTCTTCGAATCCAATCCTCAGGTACCAAGTCTTTGTGGGTGTTGCGTACTTCGATGTAGTAGCCAAAGACATTGTTGAAGCCAATTTTTAGAGAGGTTATCCCTGTAGCATCGGCCTCCCGTTGGCGGATTTCTTCAAGCTTGGCCTTGCTATTTTGCGCGATTTCTTTCCATTCATCAAGTGCTGGATTAATCCCTTGTTGAATCACCGGGCCCTTTTGCCAGTTGACAGGAACTTCAGGATCAATCGTTTTATTGATTTCTTCCGCTAAGGCAGTACATGGATCAATTCGCGCAATGCTGTCCTTAAAAACGGTATGCTTGGATTGGCTTAGGTAATCTTTGATTTCTTGCAGGGTGGCACTGGCCGAGGCAAGCTTTAGCATATCCCTTGGTGTTACTCGATTGGAAGGTATTCTACTGCCCAAACGCTCGATATCATTGAGGCTTGCAAGCAGTGTGGTGATCTTTTCTCTGAGTGGCTCATCCTCAACGAATATGGCTACCTGGTTAAGTCGCTGGTCAATTTGCGCCTTATCTATGAGGGGAAATGTAAAGAAGCTTCGAAGTTTTCTAGCGCCCATCGGACTAACACAATGGTTGATTACTTCAAAGAGACTTTTTCCATCGACATGAGGCGAATACAGAATTTCAAGATTGCGCATTGTAAAGTCATCCAAATGCATACGTGAATCTGCATACAGACGGTGAATAGACTGACATTGGCCAAGATTAGGATGCTTGCTTTGATGGAGGTAATCGATGATAACACCGCATACCATGATTAAATCATCTTCTCCTTCAAGCGAATAGGCTTTGAGGTTTTTGGTGCCAAAGTGGTCGAGTAGTTTCCTTTCTCCACTGGGTGCATCAAACAACCAATCATTTAGCGGATAGACATAGAATTGTTGGCCAAAAGTGGTTTCAAAAAGAGTATGCTGGTCCTTGGATACCAGGACTTCTGCAGGCGACGTGCTATCTAAAAGACTCTGGATATATCCCAAATCTCCTGAAGTCACATAAAACTCTCCCGTACTAATATCTACGAAAGCCAAGGAGGCATGTTGTTTGTCAAGATGAATGGCAGCGAGATAGTTGTTTTCTTGAGATTCAAGAAGATCTTCTCCTAATGTAATCCCAGGAGTAATCATCTCGGTCACCCCACGACGTACAATTTTCTTGGCTTTGGAAGGTTCTTCAAGTTGCTCGCATATCGCAACGCGACAACCCGCTTTAACCAGTTTAGGTAAGTAGGTCTTTAAGGCATGATGGGGAAATCCCGCTAAGGCCGTTTCACTTGCTGACCCATTGTTTCTTTTGGTCTCAACAATACCTAGCACTTTAGCGGCCCGCTTAGCATCTTCACCAAAGGTCTCATAGAAGTCACCCACCCTAAAAAGGAGTATGGCATCAGCATATTGAGCTTTAATCTGCCCATATTGCCTCATTAATGGCGTAACTTTCTTTTCTTTGGCCATAGTATAAATGTACGCTTCACATCACGTGTTTTCAATAGCTTAGAGGGGTTATATGAACATAAGTAAAAAGACGATTCAAGAATTAGCCGTGGAACACAAGGCGAGACCACGTGCTGAGCGCTCGATTAGGGTATTATTGGATAATGTGCGAAGTGGGCATAATGTAGGGGCAATTTTCCGTACGTCAGACGCTTTAGCCATTGATAAAGTCTATCTCTCGGGTATATGTCCCAAGCCTCCCCATAAGGAGATTCGAAAGTCTGCGATTGGTGCGGAACAAGAGGTTTCTTGGGAATATCTAAGCCAAGATGATACTATCGATGCGATAGAAGATCTAAAGCAAGAGGGATATACCATTCTAGCCCTCGAACAATGCCACCAGTCCGTTAATCTCCATGATTTTAAGATCCCTGACCAATCACTACTCATCGTCGGTAACGAGGTGAATGGTATACGCCCTGAGTTACTTACACTATGTGACCATGCCTTGGAAATTCCTCAATACGGAATCAAGCATAGTTTAAATGTCAGCGTCTCTGCAGGTATTGCCTTATGGCATTTGCGGTCTTCTTAAAAGCTCTTAATGGTTTATTCAAAGGCCATCCAGTTAAGTTTCAAGTCAGCTCCCCATGAAGTGGATTGTAATGGATTAGTCGACCCTGCACCATTAACATAGGCGTTGTCAATACGTTCGATACGAAACACACACTGCGCGTTATTGTATCCTTTCAAGGTTGCAATGAACATATCACCTATTCCTAGATTGTTATAGACTACCGTACCAACAATGGTTGGTGTAGTAGAAAATGGAGTAGGGAAGGTGATTGTGACTTCTTTAAAGTTCGCACCTCCTGAAGAACCAACAGCTGCTGTTCCCCCTTGCATATTGTTAAAAAATGAAGGGGCATTTTGGAACGAAACATTTCCTGCGCCATCTGTAGTTAATACCTGACCACTTGTTCCGTCAGAATTCGGCAAGGTAATTGAACTAGCACCATCGCTTAATGTAAGTGCTCCATTGATCGCAGTATTTCCGCTCTTGTAGACAATCATTGCGTCGCTTGGTGATGACTGACCGTTACCAATTACAAAAAGCCTGTCTGCCGAATTCCAATTTGTTGAATCTGCTGGAGTGTATGTAGTATTATACTGACCTATTGAGGTTTCCGCGTAAGAAGGAGCAGTTGTACCTAATCCCATAGCGGTGCTAGCAAATCCAGAGGCAGTTGTAAAAGATCCCATAGCGGTGCTGTAATTACCAAAGGCAGTTGTATTATATCCCATAGCGATGCTGACTCGGCCAGAGGCAGTTGTGCCTAATCCCATAGCGGTGCTGTAATGACCAGAGGCAGTTGTGCTTAATCCCATAGCGGTGCTGTAATTACCAAAGGCAGTTGTATTATATCCCATACTAGTACTTTCAGTTCCATAGGCATTTGTTGACGAACCCATAGCGACGGAGCCTCTACTATATGCGTTATTAAACAAACCCATAGCGGTACTGTAGTCTCCATAGGCATTTGTTTGGCGACCGATAGCCGTGCTACCGGTCCCAGAGGCAGTTGAATTATCTCCCATGGCTAGAGAAAAATCGCCACTAGCCGTTACTTCATATCCAATGGCATATGATCCGGTATCAAGGGCCATGGCAGAGTCCCCGATTGCCGTTGACTTAAACCCTGAAGCCAGCGCATCGTTCCCGAAAGCATAACTAAATTCTCCACTTGCTTGAGCCATATCTCCAAATGCATAGGCATCTTTTCCTGAGGCCATTGCATCTTCTCCAAATGCATAAGCATCTTCGCCTAATGTTTGCGATCCATATCCAAAGGCGTACGAGTAGGCGGAGTCAGCTGATGCTTCGTCACCAAATGCGTATGCATCTTTTCCTGTGGCACTTGCATCTTCACCAAATGCATAAGCATCCCTTCCTGATCCAATGGCGCCATAACCAAATACATAGCTGTAATCTCCAGAGGCGTTTGCATTAGCTCCATAAGCGTATGCATCTACACCTGTTGTTTGTGCGCCATATCCAAAGGCATACGAGTAGGCGGAATCAGCTGACGTTCCGTCACCAAAGGCATAGGCATCTTTTCCTGAGGCACTTGCATCTTCACCAAAGGCATAGCCCTGTTCACCTGATGCAAATGCGTTTGTACCAAAGGCGTAGGCTTCTTCATTTCCAGCTTGAGCACCGTAGCCAAACACATAACTATAGTCACCAGTTGCATAGGCATATGCACCAAAGGCATAGGCGTCATCTCCCGAAGCTCTAGCATCATAACCCAAAGCATAGCTGTAATCATTAGCAAAAGCACTATTACCAATACTTACACTTTGGTTTCCAAAAGCGGAAGCTCCCTGCCCAAGGGCAAGGCTGTAGTCTCCGCTGGCGCCTGCTGACGTTGATGGCGCCGCCGAATAACTAAGGTCTATGGCTTGAGATCCTATGTTTCCATAATTTGAAGTATCTCTTCCTATTAAACGATAACCAGTTTTGCCTCCTTCGGTAATTTGCTCAAGTCCAGTATTGGTGGAGGTTGTATTTCCCGAAAGCGATGTCCAAGCGCTTCCATCGTAAAAATAGAACCCTGAGGCTCCATCGATTTGATAGACTAAGAGGCCAGTCGCTGGAGAAACAATAAGGTTTCGCTGAGCCTCAGACATGCGCGGAATCAAGATTCCAGCATCTGTGGATTGAATCTCTAGCGCAGCCGACGCATCGGGATTTTGTGTATTTATCCCGATGTTCTGGCTGAAGACACTCAAAGGAATAGCTAGGATAAACAATAGCTTTTTCATGGGATTATTAGATTAACTAGAAAATTTATTCGTAGAACGTAACATCTTCCTCACAGATATCAACTTCGTAGAGCTCGACTTCATAAAAATTCTAATTGCCATAAAACTCAACATCTTCAATGCAAACATTGACATCCCAACTAATTTCTGTCTCTTCATTATCGTAAACTGCCTTAATATCAAACAAACATTCGTCGTATCCGTAGAGATTAATGGTGATATCATCTCCTGCTAACAACACATCTTCGCCCAATACATCTTCCTCCCAATCTCCAGAAGATTCAGGTGAAACATAGAGATAGAAAATATCTCTATTTGAGTAATTCGAAACGACAACATATTTGTCTGCCTCTACGTCACTTTCCACACCGTAAAATTCAACATCTTCTGAGCATACATTGACATCCCAGCGAATTTCTTCTTCCTCATTGTCATAGACGGCTTTGATATCAAACATGCATTCGTCATAACCATAGAGATTGATGGTGATTTCGTCTCCAGCCAATAAAACATCATCGCCTAATACGTCTTCTTCCCATTCATCCGAAGTTTCAGGGGATACATAGAGGTAAAAGATATCTCGATCAGAGTTATTTTTAATTACGACATATTTATCTTTTGGGGCGTTGCTTTCCGCTTGTATGTTCGTCATGCACAGCGTGGCAAGACTCAGAATTAAAAAGGATTTCAAAGTATTCATAGTATTTGATTTAATGGTATGAAAATTAATTATTTGTTGGCACGATGTCGACTCGACGATTTATGGCATCGTATGGAGAGTTAAGCTCTTTATTACCAATGATTATAGGTTGAAAGGAAGACTTATCAATCTGATAGTTTTCATTGAGGTGATTGATGACCGATTGGATTCGTTGTGAGGCGAGTTCGTCATTGATTAGATCATTTCCTATTGCATCGCAGAATCCTCGTACTTCCCATGACACGTCAGGAAAATCTTTTATCGTCATGGCAATGGTCAATAACTCGTCGTGGTAGGTTGTGAGAATTTTACTTTGGCTAAAATCAAAGTAGATAGAGGGTAAGCGATTTCCTATACCTATGCTCGATTCGCCATCGGTTTGGATTGGAATGCCTTGAAAATTAACAACACTACCTTCAGGAGTATTACTGGCTAAGTCCTTGTGATTGGGTACGCCGTCTTTGTCATCGTCTAGCGCTCGGCCAAACTCATCTACCTCCACTTGATAATCGCTAAACGGCTCAAGATCCGCATCATCTGGAATGCCATCATTATCCGAATCTCGAAGTGTCCCATCAGGATTAATTGGACTTCCTTCAGCAGTTTCTAAGTCTCGGTCAAAATAATCGGATACGCCATCTCCATCGACATCGGATTTTAAACGGTTCATATCTTGATTAAGGGCTTCAATATCATCAAGCACCGTTTGAATGGGTTGAATCCATTCCATATGCTCCTTAGCACTTCCTTTTTTGCCAAGCTTTACGGTTAGATTGATATCTAGATTGCTGTAGTGGTCATTGCGTTTTTGCCCGGGAAAGTCATAGACAAAACCATCTAAGTTGTCTCCCATGAGATAGTTTATGCCATATTCAAAACCTAGATCTAGCATTTTTGAAAGCTTAAATTTTGTTCCAAATCCCACAGGTAAAACGACTTGTGAAGTTGCCCTAAGCTGGAGTGGTGTGCTTTTTAGACTAGAGACTGGATTGTCGTCTAAATCATAAAAGCTTGGTGAATACCAGGCCATAGCGAGTCCGCTAAAAAGATAAAAGCTGAATCTTCTGTCCCGCATGGTTTGTCCTGCTGACTTAGCTTGTAAGTGCCTATTCATGCTAAAAGCACTGTTGCTGATATTCCAATACACATGAATGCCGGCTTGGGTTACAGGGCTTGCAAAATAATATCCATCACCCAATCCACTAGCTAGGATGTCATTCAGGTTTCGGTTGCGTTGGACAAGAGAATCAATCACTCCTTGTACGCGACTGTGTTTGATTTCTGCACGAAGTCCAAATCCCGCAGAAAACATTTTGGTGGCACGGAGTGAAAGGCTATATTGATTTTCATTTTTGGGTAGTCGACTGCCGAAGATGTTTCGATAACGAACATCCGTTCCAGGATGGGCTAGCCCAAATCCTAGCGATACATTCCATGTGCGATAGGGGTTTACAGGATTTACATCACTACGCTGGATCGCGTTTCGACTGTAGTCAGGGCCTCTGTCGTTAGACAGCTCTTCTGATTGTGCAAAGAGGGTAGGATGGGCAAGCAACCCTATGATAGATAAGATGGTGAGGTATCTCATAATCTTTTGTTATGCTTTCAATGTACGATTTTTGGCAGGGATTCAATGAGAATTTTAGAGGTCTTTTCAAAAATTGGATGACTAAAGTTTGGTGCCGCCTCCTGCATGAGTTTTAGGCTAAACAGTCTTTTATGATGCCATGGATGCGGTATCATTAGCTTGGTAAGCTGAATAATCTCTTGACCATAAAAGAGA
>JAYYPZ010000089.1:0-8624 GCA_036128775.1 Bacteroidota bacterium | reverse complement strand
TATATAGCGGAGTTAATGCGAAATTCAGGACCCTTCCCAATACGTGCGTAAACCCGTAAATTGCAGTCTGCCCTAATAATTTTCGCAATGAAGCCATGGCCTAAGAATACATTAAATGTACAAGGCTCCCTCTTCCTTAATAAGGAAATCGCCGATTTTGATGCTAACATTCCCCTGTCAAGTGTCGTGGGTTTAGACGAAGCTGGAAGGGGCTGCTTGGCGGGCCCAGTCGTTGCCGCGGCAGTTATCTTACCAAATGACTTCATGGCAGAAGGCCTTGACGATTCCAAGAAACTCAGCGAAAAACACCGAATCCATCTAGAAGATGTCATACGACAAAAGGCCCTGTATCGAGGCGTGGGCATTGCCTACCCCAAAGAAATTGATGCCATAAACATCTTGCAGGCGAGCTTTTTAGCTATGCATCGAGCTCTAGCCGGCATTAGTACATCAACATCATTGGAGTTGTGGGTGGATGGAAACCGCTTTACACCCTATGGCAATCTACACCATCGGTGCATTGTTCAGGGCGATAGCCGTTGTACCTCCATTGCAGCTGCCTCTATTTTGGCCAAACAATACAGAGACCAATTAATGATCGGCGCAGCAGAGCAATTTCCCGATTACGGTTGGGATAGAAACAAGGGCTATCCTACCAAAGCACACAGAGAAGCTATAGAAAGGTGTGGAATAACACCATATCATCGAAGGTCATTTCGACTCAAAAACTGAACTATTGACAATACCTTTGGGTTGTATAATTACAAGATGAAAACTACTGCACTTCACGCAATTCATGTCGCACAAGGCGCCAAAATGGTCGACTTTGCCGGGTATCATATGCCCATGGTGTATTCTAGCGTCAAGGAAGAACACCTATGGGTGCGTAAAGAAGTTGGCTTGTTTGATGTTTCTCATATGGGTCTCTTTAAGATTTCAGGAGAACTAGCCAGCCAATCGCTTCAAGAAGTCTTTTCGAATGATGTCAATAAGTTATCCATTGGCAAAGCCCAATACACCCTCTTATTAACTGCGAAAGGAGGAATCGTCGATGATCTATTGCTCTATCGGATGGCTGCTAACGAATATCTTGCTGTAGTCAATGCAGCAAATGTTACCAAAGACTGGGGTCACATAATGGCAAATAAAAAGACAGAAGCTCTTTGGGAGAATCTGTCCAGTGGCTGGAGCATATTAGCACTACAGGGGCCGCGCTCCACGGAAGTCATGCAACATATACTTAATGAGTCAACCTCGAGTCTTTCAAGCCTCAACGACTGTTGTCCTGTTACCTTTACCACCGGAGCAACGGGATATGTTGCCCGAACGGGATATACAGGGGAAGTTGGATATGAAATCATTATCCCTCAAGGGGATACAAATGATTTGTGGGAAATCCTTGAAGGGGGAGAGCATAACCTGAGACTTATTGGTTTAGGGGCAAGAGATACGCTGCGTACAGAAATGGGCTTTTGCCTGTATGGGCAAGATATTGATGAAAATAAAAGTCCGAAAGAAGCAGGACTGATGTGGGCAGTTCATGCTCAGGGCGAATTCCTTGGAAAAGCTGCCCTCGACCAGCACAATCCAGGCAAAAAGCGGCTTGGACTTGTCTTGGATAGTAATCGAATAGCCCGTCCAGGTCAAGCAATCTTAAATCCCGAAACGCTAGAAATCATTGGTGAAATCACCTCAGGGTGCCCTTCTTTTAGCACGGAACAGTCCATTGCCATTGGCTATATAGACGCTGATCTTGTAAAATCCATGAATCATGTCTTGATTGATATCCGGGGAAAACACATTGCCGCCCAACGAAGCAAAATGCCTTTTTACAAAATATCAGCACAATATGCCTAAGCTTGACCCCTTTCAGCCTAAGCAGGGCGCAGGACCTGATTCCAACCCCATTGACAAGGATAAAATTGCTGAGAATCCGCATAATCTTCCTTATGCCCACTCCGTAGCAAGCTTAAAAATTGAGCCAAATAAAGAGGGAGCCATCAAGGGAATGGCCCTTTCGGCAATGTATGAGCAAACAGGTGCGCAGATGTCGCAAATACAAGAACAAGTAAGAACCCTTTTTGAACAGGCTCAAAAACTCAAGGAGCGCGTCCGAATATCTGAGCTGATCTATGAAGCTGAAATACGGTTTGAGCCTGTGATTGGTCAGCACTACCACCTATACCAACGAAGCAATGAAAGCCATGTCCTGTCTATGGTAGCGCCCAAAGATTGGGGGAAAACCCTGCCATTTGAAGCCCATGTTGCTGAGGTCCGGTTGCTCGCAGACCATAGTTGGGATGTCACGTTCAGCAATAAAGACAGCGAAAGTTAGAGGAAGAATGGGATTTTGAAGAATCTCGGCTTACCTTAGATTGAATAAACGACGTTACATTATGTACAGTATTATATCCTCATTAGTTCTTGGTTGGCTATCAGTACAAGAATTATTAATTGTTGGTGCAATCATTTTGCTTCTTTTCGGAGGCCGCAAGCTACCTGAGCTCATGCGAGGGCTTGGAAAAGGAATTCGCGAGTTTAACGCCGCCAAAGCCAATGTTCGAAATGAAGTAGAAGAAGGACTTAGGGCTGAAGAGCGAAAAGCAAGTGAGCGAAAAAAAATGAATGACAACCCTAAAGACTCTACGAGCGACAGCGCAGAAGCATGAAGTCCATCGAGGCAACATGGCAGGATGTTCAGCAAGGCCTGCTAACCTTTACGCAAGTCGTCAATTCTTGCCTTACCCACATTGAGGAAAGCGAGCATTGCAACATCTACATTGAAGTTTACCGAGAGGAAGCCCTAGCAAAAGCCAAAAAACTTGATGAGAAAGTATCGAATGGAGAAGCCCTAGGCTCCATGTTAGGCGGAATTGTAGCCTTAAAAGACAATCTCTGTTATACGGGTCACACAGTAACCGCGGCATCCGCCATACTCAAAGACTTTGTAAGCCCCTACACAGCAACAGCCGTTCAGCATCTTCTCGATGAGGATGCCATTATCATTGGACGGGTTAATTGCGATGAGTTCGCCATGGGTTCTGCAACTGGGTTTTCTGTGTATGGCGCCACCCTCAATCCAATCGACACGAGTCGCGCACCTGGAGGATCTTCAGGAGGATCGGCTGCTGCGGTAGCTGCCAAAACATGCCATGTAGCTCTTGGCTCGGATACAGGGGGCTCTATACGCCAACCCGCTAGCTTTTGTGGAACCTATGGATTAAAACCCACCTATGGTAGAATTTCTCGTCATGGCCTGATTGCCTTTGCTTCTTCCTTTGACCAGATTGGGCCGTTTTCTCATTCGATTGAGGACATCAGCCGCGCGACTCAAGTTATGTCGAGCAAGCCATGTGCCTATGATTCCACGTCAATACACAAGGCATGGAATACAAGGAAGCCCAACACGAATCTTCGAATTGCAAGCTTCACCCACCTTGCCTCGCCGGAATACTGTAGTGAAGACGTTCAGAAAAATTATCATAATACCCTAGAGAAAATGAAGGCTTGTGGCATAACCGTGGAAACCAAAGAGTTTACCCTGATTGACTACATGTTATCTGCCTATTACATTTTAACAACTGCGGAAGCTTCAAGTAATCTATCGCGGTTTGATGGTATGCGCTATGGCCATCGCTCAGACAAAGCGGAAAACCTTGAGGAGGTGTATACCCTCTCACGGTCTGAGGGCTTCGGTAAAGAAGTGAAAAACCGGATTATGCTCGGGACCTTTGTGCTAAGCTCTGGGTATTACGACGCCTATTATGAAAAAGCTATGCGTGCACGTCAGAAGGTTCGTTCCTTTTTTGATGCGATTCTAGAAGATTTCGATGCGATTGCCCTGCCCACTTCCCCGACTACAGCCTTTGCACAAATCACTAAAGATGCTGACGGGGTGGAACAATACAATGCCGATATTTTTACTGTTGTGGCCAATTTAACGGGCCATCCCGCACTAAGCATTCCCAACGGACTAGGAAACGACAACCTGCCCACTGGGTTTCAATTGGTCGGACGAATGTTTGAAGAGCAGCAATTACTAGACATTGCTAAAGAGATCAAGCCCTTATGATTCAAGATTATCTAGACCAGTTAATTGTTGTTGGGGATCGCTTGATTATTGAGCTCTCAGAGAGCAGTGATCGAACAGATAGCGGACTTTACCTTCCCCCGAACGTTAAAGAAAAAGAAGAAATCCAAAGTGGCTATGTGTTGAAAGTCGGCCCAGGACATCCCATCGCATTCGATGAGGAAAGCGAGCCTTGGAAGTCAAACGATAATCCGGTCAAATACATTCCCGTTCAGGCAAAAGAAGGCGATTTTGCCTTTTTTCTCAAGAAGTATGCCTATGAGGTGGTATTTAAAGGACATACGCTTATGATTGTTCCTCAAACCTCTATTTTGTTGCTTCAACGAGACGAGGGACTTTTTGAGTAAAATGTCAACTTTAGATTGCTTGTGCGTGTTATCTTTATTGAATAAATAACACTATGAATTTTCCTGATAATCTGTTATATTCCAAAGACCATGAATGGATCAAGGTAGAAGGCGAAATCGCCACGGTTGGTATTACTGACTTTGCCCAAAGCGAATTGGGAGACATTGTTTTTGTTGATGTTGACACCGTTGAAGAATCTCTTGACAAAGAAGCTGTTTTTGGAACCATTGAAGCGGTGAAAACAGTATCCGATATGTTTATGCCTGTTGCAGGAGAAGTTGTTGAAGTAAATGAGGCCCTTGAAGACAACCCAGAGCTGGTCAACAGCGACCCTTATGGAGAAGGCTGGATCGTAAAAATCAAGATCAACGCATCAGACGCTGCGGCGCTTATGGACAGCGCGTCTTATAAGTCCATGGTCGAAGGATAGCCAAGATTGTTTTGATCGTAATCTACAGAATTGGGCTAGGGTTTTGGGTTGTACTCCTTGCCTACCTCTCTCTAAGACAAAGTTCAGTGTCTCCGCCCCTCTTCCCTCACGCGGACAAAGTCTTTCATCTATTGTTTTATGGTGTGCTGGCCCTGCTAGCTTTCGGAGCTCAAAGCACAAAACCCAATGGAAAGCTGCTTGTATATATTGCCTTAACATGTTTTTTCTACGGCATTTTTTTAGAATTTATGCAGAGATTTGCGACAAAAAGTCGTTTTTTTGAGGTATTATACATTGCCGCTAATGGAATAGGAGTCTTTTTTGCATCAGTAGTGTATACAATGTTTACAAAGGAAAAATTATGGGTTTAGGAATACTTATTACACTCGTTGGATTTATAGGATCCGTTGCCCTTTTGTTTGGCTTGGTGTGGTACTTAATGACACTTGGCGGAGAAGAAAGCGATGCCAATTTGATTGCCCAAAACAAGGCCAATCCTCTGCAAAAGAAAGCCAAAGGAAAGGACTTGCGCCCTTGGGCAGCCGTACTTGTTTTAGGGGGACTCCTCAGTGTTTCGACCACAACGATCTTTGTTTTTTCAAGCAAATCGGCTACAGATAGCCTCAATCAAATGTTTTCTTCCGTATGGGAAATCGAAGCCAAGCCCTCTGATTTTTTGGTGACGGTTGAAGAGGAAGAAATCCTAGACCCACCACCTTCTGAACCACCACCACCACCACCACCGCCACCGACGGTAGACACTGTGGTTATCAGTGAGGAGAAAATAGACACAGTAATTGCAATTGACACCACTGCGGTGATTATCGAGCCCGACATTGTTATTGATGAGCCGCAAATTAAGGATGATGTCATTGTCGATGTTCCTCAACAAAAGGCATGCTTTAAAGATGCTGATGCGAATTGTGGAAGTCTATCGGGGACGGATCAAGACGAGTGCTGTCAAAAAGCCATTTTGACCTACTTGGCTAAAGTTGAATACCCGACTCAGGCTAAGGACTTAGGTGTAGAAGGTAAGGTGCTTCTTCGATTTGTTGTCGAAAAAGATGGAAGTATTTCTCAAATCGAAAAAGTTCGAGGAGATGATATGCTTGCGGCTGCAGCAATTCGCCACATCAAAAACTCTGGCGGCAAGTGGGTTCCTGGCCAAAATAACGGTGAAAGTGTGCGCTCACGCTTTGTGGCACCTTTTACTTTTAAATTACGCTAAGCGACTTTGCGTATTGATACAATGACCAATAGGGCGCAGCGTCACCTCGTAAACATTATACTTTCTCTACTCTGTGTGGCATGTAGCACCTCGCTCTGCGCCCAAGATGAGTATGTACGCGCTGAACGGCTCTTTAATGAAGCTAAATTTGATTCTGCTGCCCAACTATATCTCGACCTCTTTAACGCTGAGTCGCCCAAAAAACCCTCTACCTATCTTGCCCTAAGTCGATCATTATATGAAGTAAAGAACTTTGATCGCCTAGGTCTAGTTGCCGAAAAATATCGCATTGAAACCGAGGACCCCTTGGGATATATTGATCAATATTGGGCGCTATTAAGCAGGGGAAAGGGGAAAAAAGCAGACAATCTATGGAAAGAGATTACAGCTTACACCAGGGCTTCATCAGAGGTTAACTGTAGTCGTTTAATGCAGCGTTTGATTCGATATGGGGCGTTTAGCCAAGCAAAAACAATCTTCTCTCAGTTTGCTCCCGCCACACACTCAGCACATCAAAACCTTGTGGAACAATATTTAGAACTTTATTTTCTTGAGGACTCGATGGATAAAGCCCTGGCCCTGTCATTGGAATATCTGAAGGAACGGCCGTTGCAAGTTGAAGATTTTGAAAGATTCTTCGATCGACAAAAATCAAAAGAAGATTTCTACAACTTATTCAAACAAAAGCTTTTTACCTATACCAGTCAACACCCTGAGGTGTCTTTTACTCTTCACCTCCTCATATGGCTTGAACAAGTTCATGGAAATTTTGGAGAGGCCGCACGATTTGGTCTAATGCTTGCGCGCCGCTCAGCAGATTTTATTCCCAGCCTGCTGGACTTGGCCCAAGATGCATTCAATAACGATGCCCTTGTTCAATGCCTAGAATTGTGTGACTTTGTCTTGACCTCAGAATATATTAACTCCTATGGGGGCAAGGCCGCCCAACTTAAACTAACTACACAAAAACGCCTTCTCGACCAAGGAGAAGAACAGGCTGTAGATCTGAATTATCTAGAAAGCGCCCTGCTCGTACTTGGTAATAATCGTGAAGCAGACCCATCCGTTCAAACAGAAGCTCTTCTTGAATACTGTAGCATACAAATAAAATATCGCCAGGATATTACGTATGCCGTGAACTTTTTAGATAGCCTCATCCAGTCTAATACCTTTACACGGAAAAACCTTAACCGAATTAAACTTCTCTATGGGGAAGCATTAACCATGCAGGGAAAACCATGGAAGGCACTGATTGTCTACACCCAAGTGGACCATGACGATGGAGATGGAATTCTTGGTGAAGAAGCACGATTTAAAAAAGCACAACTTAGCTATTATGAGGGGGAGTTTGAGTGGGCCCAAGCACAACTCAATATTCTCAAAGGGGCCACCTCAGAATTAATTTCAAACAATGCCATTCAACTTTCCGTATTCATCACCGATAACCTTGGCTTGGACTCAAACACGGATGCGATGATGGGCTATGCCGCAATTGAGTTGTTGGTCGCACAGCGTCGATATAGTGAGGTGATAACCGCCCTTAACACTTGGGAACAAATATATGACGAGCATGTGCTGATGGATAATGCATTAGTAATGCGAGCAGAAATTTATGAGAAGCAGCAAAATCTAGAAGCCGCAATTCGCACCTATAATCGTGTTTTGGATCGATTTGAGTCAAGTATTTTGTGTGATAATGTACATTGGTCCCTAGCCGAATTGTATCGAAAACAAGAAGAGCATGAACTAGTCAAAAAACACTGTCTTGCCATCCTTACGGACTATCCAGACAGCCGACTCGCAAATAGTGCCCGAGAACTTTATCGAAGCTATCCCTAAACAAAGACTATGGGTTATATCTATGCCGTAACTGTACAAATTCAGCTTAGCCATCATGACGAGTGGTTGGCCTATATGAAGGGTAGACACATTCAAGATGTATTGGACACCGGATGTTTTTCAAAAGCCTCTATGACCAAAGTGCTCAAAGAAGATGAACGCGAAGGGTTGACGTACACCATTCACTATCATTTCAACGATTTTTCTTCCTTTACAACCTATGAAGAAATTCACGCGCCGAAGTTGCAAGAGGAACATCAAAAGCTCTTTGATGGAAAGTTTTTGGCCTTTCGTTCAATACACCGAGTAATAACCTTGTAATGAGTTGTAGAACGTGAGAAGTTTTTTTCGAAACAAACGGCCTAATGTCTTTGATTACCAACCCAGGTATCCTTCTTCGAGAAATAAAAAGACCCGAGAACGCGGTCTTGAAGAAGGTTTTCTGAGATCACACAGGGCATCAAGTCCAACAAGCAACGGTCGATACCGAGCCAGTCTGAATTCTTCAAAAAGAAAGGGCTATCAAAAGTTAGTTACTGGGGCTGTTATGATCGGTTTGATTGTTGTATATTTTACCCAAGGCGCTTGGATTCAAGCCCAATGGGGACACAATGGTCAATTCATGGTTCTTGGGCTGATATTTATTGCTGCCATAAGATTTCTTCGCAAATCAAATGCCTAATGACGAC
>JAYYPZ010000088.1:0-6882 GCA_036128775.1 Bacteroidota bacterium | reverse complement strand
GGCACTTGCGCAATGGCAACGTGGCCTATCATTAGTAAAAAAAGTAGTTTATGCATTGGATAAATTTACTATTGTTTACATCTCCATTTTAGTGGTGTATATCTTTCATGTGGATAAAGGGGGTGATGGTCTATTTTCGTGCCAATTACTATACAATATGGAATCTATCCGTAACATCGCCATCATCGCGCACGTCGATCACGGTAAAACAACTTTAGTCGATAAAATGCTAGTCGAAGCGCAAACCTTTTCCGATCGCGAAGAAGTGGGAGAGCTTTTAATGGATAACCATGACCTTGAACGAGAACGTGGTATAACCATCCTAGCAAAAAACGCTTCCATTCGCTACAAGGATGTAAAAATCAATATTATCGATACACCGGGTCACGCTGATTTCGGTGGGGAGGTTGAGCGCGTACTCAAGATGGCCGATGGTGTATTGGTATTAGTCGATGCTTTCGAAGGCCCTATGCCACAAACCCGTTTTGTACTTTCAAAAGCTTTAGCGCTAGGTTTGCGTCCTATTGTTGTCATTAATAAGGTGGATAAAGAGAATTGCACTCCTGAGGAGGTTCAGGATAAAGTCTTTGACTTAATGTTCACCCTAGATGCTACTGAAGAGCAACTTGATTTCCAAACGGTCTACGGTTCCGCTAAGCAAGGTTGGATGGGGCCTGATTGGAAAACCCCTACCAATGATATAACTTATCTCTTGGATTTAATTATTGACTTTGTTCCTGAGCCAGAAACGGCAGAAGGCAGCCTTCAAATGCAAATTACAAGCTTGGATTACTCGTCCTTTGTCGGTCGAATTGCTATTGGTCGAATCTACCGCAACAGTTTGAAGGTTGGACAGCCGATAAGTTTGGTAAAGCGGGATGGAAAAATTGTGAAATCTAGGATTAAAGAACTCATGATTTATGAGGGCATGGCCAAGAAAAAAGTGGAGCACGTGCAAGCTGGCGATGTCTGTGCTGTGGTTGGCTTAGACGGCTTTGAAATCGGTGATACGATTACCGATCAAGAGAATCCTGAAGCTTTGCCTCCAATTCACATCGATAGTCCTACTATGTCCATGTTGTTCTCGATAAACAATTCTCCGTTTTTTGGAAAGGAAGGGAAGTTTGTAACGTCTCGACATATCAGAGAGCGACTGGATAAAGAGTTGGAGAAAAACTTAGCGCTTCGCGTTGAGGACACGCAGTCAGCGGATACCTTTATGGTGTATGGTCGAGGGGTAATGCACTTAGCGGTTTTGGTTGAAGAAATGCGCCGTGAAGGTTATGAGCTACAGGTAGGTCAACCCCAGGTGCTTTACAAAGAAATTGATGGCCAACGTTGCGAACCCATTGAGGAGTTAACGATTGACTTACCGGAGTCAATGTCGGGAACGGCCATCGATAAGGTGACTATGCGAAAAGGAGAAATGCAGAGTATGCAGGTGAAAGGGGATCGCGTATTTCTCGAGTTTACCATTCCTTCTAGAGGTATTATAGGTCTTCGAAATGAAATGCTAACTGCAACTGCCGGTGAAGCAATTATGGCGCATCGATTTGTGGAATATCAACCCTTTAAAGGAGCGATACCGGGTAGAATCAACGGATCGTTAATCGCTATGCATGCAGGGACATCCATTCCTTTTGCATTGGATAAGCTTCAAGAACGAGGGAAGTTTTTCATTGCTCCGGGTACGGAGATATATACCGGTATGGTGATTGGGGAACACTCTCGCGGAAATGACCTTGTAGTCAACGTTACTAAGACGAAAAAACTCACTAACATGCGGTCCTCAGGTGCTGATGACAAGGTAAAGCTTGCACCACCTATAGTGTTTACCCTCGAAGAGGCTATGGAATACATCCAATCGGACGAATACGTTGAGGTTACCCCTCAATCTATTCGGTTGCGTAAGATTTTCCTCGATGAAAATGATCGTAAGCGAGCGGCTCAGAAAGCAGGTTAAACAGATTATCGATTTTATCGCTTAATGGCATCTTCGTAGGTAGCAATCCACTCTGTGGGACTAACCTTTCTGCATAGTTCAGAGAGCAAATCATAAGGAATGTCGTCCATCCGCTTTAATCGGATGCAGCTTTTTCCCATATCCAACTTGTACTTGGAATGCTTTGGGTATTCGTTTGTGAACCATTGCATTAGCTCCGGCATAGCATAGATTCCCATGTGATAGAATCCGATGTGCTTCTTTTGATTTCCTATGCTTACAAAGGGGAGGGGTAGGTCAGGTGTACAGTGATAACCTTCAGGGTAGATTGACTTGGGAACTACATAACTCAGCATGTTGTAATTGATGCACTCCTCAAAGCCCTCGGGCAGGTTATTCTTGCAAAGTTGGCGGAGGTTGTCTACTGCTTCTTTGCGATCTCCTGGAATGTCATGGAGCCACTGGTTAATAGTAAGATGAGTATTCACTACTTAAAGGTAAGCGTGTGTTGGGATAAACAAAAGCCCCTCGAAAGGGGCTTTTGTCAATTGAGTATAAGAGAATTATTCGTCCTCTTGTACTTCTTCGAATTCTACATCGGTGAAGTCATCACCACCATCTGAAGGTTGTGAGCCCGCATCAGCACCCGGCGCTCCCTCTGGTCCAGCACCCTCAGCTTGCTGAGCTGCTGCAATGTCTTGGTACATAGAAGAAACAAGCGTTTGTAGTGCCTGCATTTCGCGGTCAATACCTTCGAGGTCTTCATTTTTATGGACCTCTTTGAGCTTGGCTACACCTTCTTCAATGGCTTGCTTCTTATCTGCGGGAAGCTTGTCTCCGAGATCGGTAAGCGTTTTTTCCGTTTGGAAGATGAGTGAATCTGCTTGATTGACTTTATCGATTTTCTCTCGAGCCACCTTATCCGATTCTTCATTGGCCTTAGCTTCCGCCTTCATTCGCTCGATTTCTTCTTGCGAAAGGCCAGTGCTTGCCTCGATACGAATGCTTTGCTCAACGCCTGTGTTCTTATCCTTAGCGCTTACATTAAGAATACCATTTGAATCAATGTCAAAGGTTACCTCGATTTGAGGGACACCTCTTGGTGCTGGCGGAATACCATTGAGATGAAAGCGACCGATTGACTTATTATCCTGAGCCATCGAGCGTTCTCCTTGAAGTACATGAACCTCAACACCTGGTTGATTGTCAGCGGCTGTCGTGAAGACTTGTGACTTCTTTGTTGGAATAGTCGTGTTCGACTCAATCAGCTTACTGAACACGCCACCAAGCGTTTCAAGTCCTAAGGAAAGCGGCGTAACGTCTACAAGGACGATATCCTCATCAACATCACCGGAAAGAATACCCCCTTGGATACTTGCTCCTAGCGCAACAACCTCATCTGGATTAACTCCTTTTGATGGCTTTTTGCCAAAGAACTCCTCAACGGTTTCCTGGATTTTAGGGATACGAGTCGAACCTCCAACAAGGATCACTTCGTCGATGTCAGACTTAGAGTATCCTGCATCTTTCATCGCTTGGCGACAAGGCTCGAGCGTGCGCTTGATCAAGTCAGCGCTGAGTTGTTCGAATTTAGCTCTTGACAGTTTCTTGACCATGTGCTTTGGTACACCGTCAATTGCTGTGATATATGGAAGATTGATTTCTGTTTCCCCAGAACTAGACAACTCAATTTTAGCCTTTTCAGCTGCTTCTTTCAAGCGTTGAAGTGCCATTGGGTCTTTTCGCAAGTCCATGTTCTCCTCAGAATGAAAAGAATCAGCAAGCCATTCTACAATAACATCGTCAAAGTTGTCTCCTCCTAACTCGACATCTCCATTGGTTGACTTTACTTCGAATACACCATCACCAAGTTCAAGTATGGATACGTCGAAAGTTCCCCCTCCTAAGTCATAGACCACAATGTTCATGTCCTTATTGCGCTTGTCTAGGCCGTAGGCTAGGGCAGCTGCAGTAGGTTCATTAATAATTCGGCGTACCGTAAGACCTGCGATCTCACCCGCTTCTTTTGTGGCTTGACGCTCTGAATCATTGAAGTATGCAGGTACAGTGATAACAGCTTCAGTAACTTCGGTTCCTAGGTGATCCTCTGCAGTTTTCTTCATTTTCTGAAGAATCATGGCAGAAATTTCCTGTGGCGTGTAATCTCTATCGTCAATCGTAACGCGCACTGTATCTCCTGTGCCTTGCTTGATTTTATACGCTACAGCCGTTGATTCCTTCGAAAGTTCGCTGTGGCGTTTACCCATAAACCGCTTTACACTCGAAACCGTGCGTAAAGGATTAGTAACTGCTTGGCGCTTTGCGGGATCTCCAATTTTACGCTCACCATTATCTGTAAAGGCGACAACTGATGGTGTTGTTCGGTTCCCTTCCTCATTTTGAATAACTACTGGATCGTTCCCTTCCATTACGGCTACGCAAGAGTTGGTAGTACCCAAGTCGATTCCAATTATTTTCCCCATTTGAATGAATTTGGCCCTTTGTAGGCAAAAATCCGTCCAATCGACTAGGTTGACCATAATTTGGTAAAATTGGCAAAAATGACAGATTGAACATCCTGTCAATGTGTCAATATGACATATTACTTCTAAGCGTATCTTTGAACTATGTCAGTACATAAAAATGCGAAGCGTATTACTACGCACACATTACAAACGATGAAGGAGCATGGCGAAAAGATAGCTATGCTAACCGCCTATGATTATAGTTTGGCAAAAATTGTGGACTCGTCCGGTGTGGATGTTATTCTTGTGGGTGATTCTGCCTCTAATGTTATGGCGGGACATGAGACGACACTGCCTATCACACTAGACCAAATGATTTACCATGCGGCTTCGGTTGTCCGTGCTGCAGAAAAAGCTTTGGTTGTCGTTGATCTTCCTTTTGGTTCCTATCAAGGAAATTCTAAAAATGCGCTGGATTCGGCGATAAGAATTATGAAGGAATCCGGTGGACATGCTGTTAAGCTTGAGGGTGGAGCAGAAATCAAGGAGTCCATAGAACGAATTCTCACTGCAGGTATACCTGTTATGGGACACCTTGGACTTACGCCTCAGTCCATTTATAAGTTTGGAACCTATCAGGTACGCGCAAAAGAAGAAGCGGAGGCACAGAAACTCATTGAGGATGCCAAGCTACTTGCCAGTATAGGGTGTTTTGCCTTAGTTCTTGAAAAAGTACCTGCAGCGTTAGCCAAACGAGTGGCTGAGGAGATTCCTATCCCTGTGATTGGTATTGGTGCAGGTCCTGATGTTGATGGTCAAGTACTGGTGTTGCACGATATGGTGGGAATTAGCCATGAGTTTAAGCCAAGGTTTTTGCGCCAATACATGCAATTGTTCGATGCCATGCAAGAGGCTATTGGTCAATACGTGCAAGACGTCCGTTCAAAGGACTTCCCTAACTCAAAGGAGCAATATTAATCGCCTTGAAAGGCACATACATACAAACAACTTCAAATGCAGAAGGTCGTTGCGTGAAGACCATCTGATAACGTTTAACTAGAAAATACAGAATAATGAACATTAAGGAGATCAGTGTAATTGGAGCAGGTACTATGGGTAATGGAATCGCTCATGTTTTTGCTCAATCGGGGTATAGTGTTACCCTGATCGATCGAGAGCAAGGTCCTTTAGATAAAGCGCTTGCGCGCATTGCTAAAAATATGGATCGTCAGATCAACAAAGGGAAGTTGAGTGAAGAGGATAAGGAAAATGCCCTGCAGCGCATTACTACGTCTACGGATATTGCACAAGGTGTAGCTACAGCTGATGTTGTTATTGAGGTGGTCAGCGAAAATATGGCGGTCAAAGAAGCTGTGCTCAGTGCGGTAGATGCAGCGGCCAAAGCAGATGCAATCATTGCATCAAATACATCCTCAATCTCAATTACAAAGTTGGCAAGCTTTACCAATCGACCTGAGCGATTTATTGGAATGCATTTTATGAATCCTGTACCTGTAATGAAGTTGATCGAAGTGATTCGCGGTTATGCTACCTCTCAAGAGACGATGGACACCATTCTTGCTCTGAGTAAATCCATAGGGAAAGTGCCCGTGGAGGCAAACGATTATCCTGGTTTTGTTGCCAACCGGATCCTCATTCCAATGATTAATGAGGCGATCTACACGTTACATGAAGGCGTAGCCGGTGTTGAGGAAATTGATACTGTTATGATGTTGGGTATGGCCCATCCTATGGGACCATTGCATCTGGCGGACTTTATAGGACTAGATGTCGTCTTAAGCATTGCCAACGTTTTGTACGATGGCTTTGGTCAAGGGAAATATGCACCATGTCCTCTCTTAGTGAATATGGTTAATGCTGGAAAGCTTGGGGCGAAGACAGGCGAAGGATTTTACGTCTACACACCAGGATCTAAGGATAAAACGGTTTCTCCTCAGTTCAAGTAGCCAACAAGGATCTTACATTCTCTCAGGCATGGAAATACCTAAGATGCTCATGGCGTCAGCTAGCACCTCTCCGGTAATTCGGCTGATTGCGACTCTAAACGCCACGAGGTTTTCATCTTCTTCATTGAGAATTTTGACTTCACTCCAGAGCTTGCTGTAGGCACGAGCTACTTGATAGGCATATTCTGCAACAATGGATACGTCATCAGCATCCGCTGCCCGCTGCAAGGTTGCACAGTAGTCATGAAGTAAGATGATTAGGTCTCGCTCTGTTTCATGCAGGGCATGCTGGCTTTGCTCAAAATTCTTACCCTCATATCGACGGAGAACTGAACGCGTTCGTACGTAAGTGTATTGAATAAATGGTCCTGTATGCCCTTGGAAGTCAATTGAATCTTCAGGGTTGAAGATGACTCGCTTCTTAGGATTTACTTTGAGAATAAAGTATTTGAGTGCTGAGAGAGCTAGCGTGTGATACAGCGTCTTGGCTTCAGCCGGTGACAAGTCA
>JAYYPZ010000087.1:0-3591 GCA_036128775.1 Bacteroidota bacterium | reverse complement strand
CATGAGCTTTACATAGGGGGTGAAAACCTCAATGTATTCCGCCAAGCCAATCCCATTATCCGTCCGGATGGCATTGCACAAACAGATGGTAACTCTCCAGCAACCCTATTTGATGCCTCAATGATTTGGGGACCAATTTTCGGACCTCGATTATATTTGGGATACCGATACACCTTGTTTCGGCATGATTCTTGAAAAACCTTGAACTTATGAGAACAATATTACTTGCTATGAGTATCCTTTTTTTATCCGCAAATCTTCGGGCAGAAAAGACCACCATTTCCTTTGAAACCAATGCAATATGCGGCATGTGTATCGATCGTATCGAGGATGCCTGCTATGCCCTTCAGGGAGTAAAAAATGTAGATGTTGATTTGGAAGGCAAAACGGTATCTGTCACTTTTAACGATGCAAAAACTTCTGAGGAAGCGATTAAAATGGCTATTGCTGACGCGGGCTACATGGCAGGAAACTTTGCACCTAATCCTATTGTACAAGAAAGTCTACCGGGTTGTTGTGGAGGCAAGCAAGGCGAAAAGGCTGGATGCTCTGCCTCAGAGGGCAAAAAATAAGGTTTAGATTACCATTGCTCAACAACACCCTTAAAGGGTAATGGGGATGCCTAGGTTTGCGCTTAATGCGCTATAGACTTACTCTCTATACACTACTTTTTCTATACCATCCTTTACTCTACGGACAGGAGCACCCAGTAGAAATATCCTGTACTTACCGAGAGGTTCCGTCTTTCTGGTTACTACACCCGGTCTCTACTCGTCAAACGATCAAAAACCTTGGTCTTGATGGACGGTGGAATCATCACCCCCTCAGCCCAAGTCTATACGAAGCTGGCCTAAGAATTTCCTATAACAGAGGCAATCAGAGCCTTCTGCTTGTAAATCAGGCCACGGGGTTTCCAGAACATTCGCGATGGAAGCTCTATGCAGGATATACACGGAAAATTGGAAGCTACGCCAATGTAGGGATTCATCTTGGCCGCTCCACCTACTTCACTCCGCTAGCACATTCTGCTGAGTTACAATTCGGGGCCAGCACTTCCCTCATGCTAAACTCCGTGATCTCACTCCATCTCCTGTGGGAAGCTAGTCATCGAAATGCTGAGCTTAATCAACCAAAAAAGTCACCACGACATCGAATAACTAAAGCGCTTTTCTATTCCAAGGATATGGTAGAGGCCTACATTGCCCTTATACTAGATCGTCAAGAGGGAAACCAATACATTCTCGGCAGTCGATTAAAACTCCAGAATACTGTGTCTCTTCGATTAGATCTGGGATTATCACCAGTAAAAGCTGGCCTCACCGTCCTTATGCATCAAAAGAATGTCACGCTAGGACTCTCAGCACAACTATACAATGGAATACCTATCCAATATGCTGCTATTGCAGGCTATGAAAGCTTCAGATAATGAATAGGTTCGCTTTATCAATCTTCTTTATGCCCTGGTTATGGTCTTGCTTTTCAATTTGCAATGCCCAAGCTCCCTTTTCGCCTGATTATGACAGTGTGTATCGAGACAACACGTCGTTGTTTGTATCGGAGAGACCCTCTATTCATGAAGTATACAATGTATCATCAAAGAAAGACGCATCCCATATGGCACGTAGATGGCTGACTAAACAATGGATAAGCCAAGAGCAATACAATAACCTCCTATCCTATCAAAAAAAGTTTGGTCGAATACACAACTTGCTCGAATTACGCCAAATCAACTCTTTTGATCGAGCTACCTATGAGCGACTTATTGATGCCCTTGGGCAAAACGTCTTATTCAATAGCGCTCAGGCGTCTTTGAATAACACAGAGCATAAGCTGCGCTTGGGTATTGTTGGCGAAAACAACGATAATTTCTCACTGCGCCATTACATCCAATATGGAATAAAAGTAAATGAGGTATGGTCAGCAGGAATAAATCTAGAGCAGGATTACAGCGAGGCCTTTGTGTTTAGCAAAAAGCAACTAGGTTGGGACTATACCTCTATGTATTGGTCATTTAGGCAACCAAATTTTGCAATTACTCTTGGGGATTATCGAGTGACGTGGGGATTGGGAAGTGTTTTATCGCGACACTTTCAGCTGCAATCCCTTTTTATTCCAAGTACGTGGGCAGGAATTCAAATGCACGGCAAACCCCATACGAGCCTAAACGAGGTAAATAGAATGCGGGGTATATGTCTTGATATCTACCAAAAGAAGTTACATGGAAATGTGGTTTTCGACTATCAGCATGTCGATGGAGAAAAAAGAGATTCATCTCTATGGATTGACCCAAGCAGTCAAGGTCTTCACCAAAGTGAACTCCAGCAATTTCGCCGTAAAGCTCTTTCATTAACAGCGATAGGATTTGATGTGAATACCGAGTTAAAGCAATTCCAACCTGGACTCTCTGTACTTTATAAAAGGGCCTTTCAATCGGATATCCATCATTCCCAATTCAATCTAGGTCTGTGCAATTCATGGTATCTGCCTAACGGTATAATACAAGGAGAATTATCAACTCAGATTGAACCGTCACATACTAAATCAATCACATTATTGGCTTCAATGATTCTAGCCCTTTCGCCAAAAACGGATTATACAGCCTCGCTACAACTTCGATCCCTAGGTAATAACGAGCCTAGGATTTCAAGTATGAAGGTTATCGATATAGCCGAAGGTTATCAAGTCAGAATGGGACTCGGCCATCGATGGCGCAAGCATTACATACATGGAGCTATATCCCTATATTCTACTGGATACAAGGACCTGAATAACAAAAATCTAAGCCAAGTAACACTAGGCGGACGATATGAATACAAAAGAAATCGGCAAGAAAATGTTTACGTTTTGGCACGCTACCGACGATCTCTCGACATAGAATCAACTTTACATCACATCTTGATTCGATGTAAATGGACAAAACGTTACCAAGATCATTTCAGCTTTCACTGTTATTTATCCACCCAAGCACAGAAAAAATACAATCAATGGTCATGGGGCCAACTTTGGTATACAGAAGTGCGATACAATCCTTGGAAAATCATTCAACATCGAGCTCGACTATCGTTCTCCACCCATACCGGACCAGATGCATTGCTAGATTATCCCTATACCATATCTCTTCCCTATGGATTCCCTCAAGCATTTAGCTTGGGCCAAGTGCACTTAGTAAATTCGCTAACGATTCGATGGCGGAGAGGAATACGCATTGCTATCCTGCATAATGCTAAGCTTAACAAAGAAAATTCGTTACAGAGAGTACACCTTCAAATTGAACTTTCCCTGCGCTAAGATTCAGCTGTAAGCCTTCAGCATTCTACATGACGAGCGATGTCAAGGTAGGTCAGCATAATTTGACGTTAATTCTAAAGGCTTTGACGAAATCACATCAAAAGAGCTTGGTATTGATAGTATATTTACTCTATGCAGGACATTCGAAATTTTTGCATTATTGCGCACATTGATCACGGCAAGTCTACTCTTGCTGATCGACTTCTTGATGAGACGAAAGCCGTCAATGATCGAGAGAAACAAAGCCAAATCCTTGATGATATGGATTTGGAACGCGAACGAGGAATTACAATTAAAAGCCAT
>JAYYPZ010000086.1:0-7452 GCA_036128775.1 Bacteroidota bacterium | reverse complement strand
TTTATGATGGCCGTTAGGGACTCCAAGCATTCAGAATTCCGCTGTAGTTGGTATTGTAAATTAGCAATTTGCCACAGGTAGCCAAGACTAGGGAACTCGGCATTAAGCATTTCCAACTCTTCAATAGCTTCTTTGGGTTGGTTGCTTTGGTTATATACTTCGGCAAGCACCTCTTTTACCATTCTCGTATCTCGTCCATCCTCTCGTAACTGCATAGCTAGATTGTATGATTGAAGGAGATTGCCATTTGTGCTGTAGAGCATTAATAGCGTGTCACGATAAGGACTTTCCTTTCCGTCAATACTTACGACATAATTCAGGCATGAAATTGCCGTAACGAAGTCATTAAGTTCTAGGGCATGTTCATAGGCGGCAATATGCATAGCTGAGCGTGACGGTAACTCTTCGCTTTGACCTCCACGCTTATTGCGCTGACCTAGTGTTACATTGGCTGTGGTAACAACCATCAATAAGAGGATAAATCTTTTCATAAGGATCTGTTCAGTTTGTTAAGGTAATATTTAGTGCACATTCCTTTTGCATTTTTTCTGCGGAAAGTCGAACACTTGTTTGAAAGTCAGCATCTAAATCACTGTAGATAATGCTTCGTGTTGAATTGATCAATAATCCTCCTTTAGCCGTTCCCGCTGATTGAATAACCTCAGCCACGCTTCCTCCTTGGGCACCAACACCTGGGACGAGAAAGATAGCCTCAGGGGCTTTTTCCCGCAGCGCTTTTAGCTCGTCAGGCTTGGTAGCTCCTACGACATACATAAGTTTCTCTGCATCTGGCCATTGTTGGGAAGAAGTAAGTATATGGTGTCCTAGTGATTGGCCTTGCACCAATTCTTGCTCTAAAAAGTCTTTACTTCCAGGATTACTTGTCATGGTTAAGAGTATCGACCATTTGTCCTTGTAGTTTAAAAAAGGAGCGATGGAGTCATAACCCATTAACGGACTTAAGGTGATGGCATCAAAATCCATGGTTTCAAAAAATGCCTTAGCATATTGCTTACTTGAGTTGCCAATATCTCCGCGTTTGGCATCCGCGATACTGAGTAAATTATGGTCTTTGATCATCTGGGCTATTCTTGGCAAGGCATCCCACCCTGAACTTCCAAAGGCTTCAAAATAGGCGATGTTCGGTTTGATGGCTATAGCAAAGGGAGATACTGTCTCAATGATCGTTTTACTAAAGGCAATAAGGGATTCTGTGGAGCAATCTTGGTAGCGCGCAGGCATGCGTTCCTGGACCGGATCAATACCCACACAAAGCAGGGATTGTTTTTCAAGTATTTGTTCTTCTAAAGCTTTTCTATTCATTGTACTGCAATCACTGATTGGATTGATGGAAAGGTATCTTTCAACGTTTTTTCGATACCTACTTTCATCGTCATGGTACTCTGTGGGCAGGTCATGCATGCGCCAAGCATTTTGACCTCAACCGTTCCTTCTTTGGTTATTCGCACGACTTCAACATCACCTCCATCACGCTCGAGATAGGGCCTCAGTTTATCCAAGGCGGAATTGATCATTTCTAATGTTGGTAGTTCACTCATCCTATTGGGGGTAAAGTGTTTGATGGTTTCTTCTCTACTTGAGCATTTCTCAAGGCTAACATTTGTGCACTAGCTCCCGCAATTTTGTCGATATAACTTAACTGTTCTTCGGTGAGGGAAGAATCTAGACCGTCTCCGCGTTCACGCATAGGCATCGTGAAGGGTAGGTGTCCTAAAAAAGGTAGATCATATTCTTTGGCTAGATGCATTCCTCCTTGTTCTCCGAAAAGAAAATATCGCTCCTCTGGTTGATCTGGTGGACTAAACCATGCCATATTTTCTACAACGCCTAAAATAGGTACATTAATTTTTTCCATTTGGAACATACCTATGGCTTTTCTCGCATCAGCTAAGGCCACACGTTGCGGGGTTGTAACGAGAACTACTCCATTAATTTTTGTGTGCTGCAGAAGGCTGAGTTGGACATCTCCTGTGCCGGGCGGCAGGTCTATGATGAGGTAATCAAGTTTACCCCACAAAACATCTTGTATAAATTGTCGAAGGGCGGATGATACCATTGGGCCCCTCCAGACGATGGCTTGACGTTCATCGACGAGCATACCTATTGACAACACTTTGAGGTTGTCTATTTCCACAGGTATGATGTAGTTCTTTCCTTTGATTTCTCGCGATTCGGGGAAGGCATTGTCTAGCCCCAACATGGTGGGTAGGGAAGGGCCGTGGATATCAGCGTCGAGCAAACCTACCTTGGCTCCGGATCGCGCGAGTGCTCTTGCTAACTCTGTACTAACTGTCGACTTTCCGACGCCACCTTTTCCAGAGGCAACGGCAATGACGTTTTTTACATTGGGCAGGGTGTCTACGCCAATTCGACCTGATTGGACATTAGCTGTCATGGTTATTTCGACATTAAGGCTACTATCCAACTCTTGGATAGCTAGAAGGCAATCCTGTTTGATTTTTTCTTTAAGTGGGCAGGCTGGAGTGGTTAATTCAACCTCGAAACGCACGTTGGATCCTTCTAGCTGAATATTTTTAATCATGTCGAGTTCGACAAGACTTTTCTTTAAATCAGGGTCTTCCACCTTTCGCAACGCCTCAAGTAACTGCTCCTTTGTAATCATTATTCAAAGGTATAATCTTCTCCCTGTATATTAATGTGCCACCGAAATCGATTTTCACGATATAAGACCGCTTGATTGATTTGATCAAAATCTGTGGCAATACGGCTAGAAATGGAGAACTTCTCTCCATTGGAAAAGCCTTTCAATCGGCCATTAATATCCTGATAGACCAAGAGGTCATTATCAATGGTTACTTTATCGGGAGTGTAGGATTCTAATCGAATGATTTCCCCTTTGTAAAAGGTGAAGAAAAAGCCATTTCGATCAGACCAAACAAGCTGGTTTTCCTTGAGTTCAGAGGATAAGGGTCTGTAGGGTAGAAGGGGATAAGTTTGTCCTTGGTAGAATACATTGAAGCCCCCCAAATCGTCATAGAAGGTTACTAATTCATCGCTTACATCAAAGCCTCCATTGGTATTGTAAGTCAGCGTATACAGTTCATCTTCATACCAAACCTGAAGGTCGCCAATGCCTGTTTGAAAGGCTACAAGGTTTTGGCCAGCAGTAAAGGCAGTGACTTCGGTTGGCCAGACGATGTATAGTTGGCCTCTGCTGAACAATTTCAGTTGTTTGTTTATATCAAGATAGGCCAAACTGTTATTGCTAATACTAGCCGTATAGATATTCCAACTCTCTAAGGTTTGAGCGCTGTCAGCTTGGTATACATTAAAACGGTTGTAGACATCGTTGTAGGCTACAATAGAATCAGATACCCATAAATCTTCTTGAAGTGCCCAACTTTCTATTTGATGTAACTTATTCCCCTCTAATAGAAAGATTTGACTTCCAAATTGATACGCTAAAAAATGATCGGTAGAATATACACTGGGCTTATTTAAAGATAATTCATGCTTTTCACCGCCGAAATACAATTGAAATCTTCCCCTTGGATCAAAGTAGGCGAGGTAGGCGTTCCCCACAAAATATTCATCTACAGGTTGAAACTCGAGCTGCTCAAAGACCCCATTATCAAAAACATAGAATCGGTTAAAATTGTCATTAAATGGATAAAGAAATTGACCGAATCCCTTAATGAAGAGGGTGGAGAGAAATAGAACTAGATAGATCGTCTTTCGGTTAGCCATAGGGTGGTATAAACAAAAGGCGGACCAAAGTCCGCCTTTCTTACTATTTGTTTGTCATTCTTCTTTAGAATGTTCCTTGTGGGTCAGCATCTTCATACTTAATCTCAATGCCATCCTCTTCTGAGTTGACATCATTGAGTAGTCTGAAGGTTACACGACGGTTTTTCGCACGACCTAAAGGATTATCTTCGCCGGTTGCGCTTTCATTGTCAGCAATTGGATCAGATTCCCCTTTACTGATGGTCATGATGCGATCAGCTAGATCAACACTATCCACCATGCCTAATGCCATTAAGTAGTCTTTTGCGGCATTTGCTCGTCGCTTTCCAAGGGCATCATTGTATTCGTCAGTACCACGGCTATCCGTATGTCCTGCAATCTGCAAAATCCAATCCGGGTGCTTAACCAACACACTATATAGTGAATCAAGTTCAACTTGATAAAGCTCCGTGATGTCTGATTGATCGAATGCGAAGTAAACAGGCTTAACGGTTATCGTTTCTCGTATAATTGGATCCATGAGGTAAACCATAAACAAGGTGTCTTCAACCTGCTCGAAAGCTGAAGCATCTATTTCGGTTACACTTTGGTAATACCCTTCCGCATCTCCTACAACTTTAATATTGCTTGCACCAACTTCATAGACTAGGGAATTTCCTCCTTCTGTTACGTCATCACCAATCATCTCCATGCTTCCATTAATATCCATGTATGTACTCGCTGAAACTCCGTTGATAGGCGCTTGACTAGCATCATTACGTGATGCGAAGTAACCACTCAAGAAAAGTCCAGAGTTCATTTCAACTTCAAATACATCATCACAACAAGTTTCTCCTCTAGATGAAGTAGTACCAACTCGGTTGGAAACCATGTAGCCTTTTCGTCCGCGATCATCCAATGCGAAGTAGATATCATCTGTAGGGCTGTTAATTGGCGCTCCCGCATTGGTTACCTCGCTTGTCCAATTCTCTAAATTTCCGTCAACGAAATAAACATCGAAACCACCCATACCTGGATATCCAAGAGAACTGAAGTATAGTCTCTGATTTTGGTTGTCGTAGTATGGACTAAATTCATCAAACTTGGTGTTGACCTCTTTAAGGTTTGTTGGGTTTGAATAGGTTCCATCTTCCTGCATGGAAGTGTACCAAACATCAAGTCCACCTTGACCACCGTCTCTATTCGACACAAAGTATAATACTTCATTATTGTCGCTGTCATACCCTAGACTAGGTTGAGTTGTAGTAAAGTCCTCCCCGTTAAGTTCAACGATTTCTTGGGCCTCGCCCCAATCGTTTCCAACTTTACTCGATTTGAACAGGCGGCATTGCATGGCAGTCACACCATTGATTTCAGTACATCTTGTGTAATACAATGTTTGGCCGTCTTCAGAAATTACTCCATTTCCAACGTGCGCTCCCATCTCATTAATGTCATCATCAAGTCTTTCCTTCGTCCATGAATCACCAGACTTCCGTGCGATAAATAGCTCAGCGTAGTAATCATTGCTTTCAGAAATTTCATAGTCGTAATTGATTACACTATCATTGACCATCGATCCAACAAGCATTGTGTTTTCATCGATAACCTTTGGAGCTAAGTCTTGGAAGTTAGAGTTCACACCTTCACCTAGTGAGGAGACAGAAGCTAACTCCATCGAAGACAAGCTATCCATTAAGGAAATACCATCAAGATTCAACTGAGCTCTCTCTCGCAATACACGAATTCCATCATCAGAAGTCTCTTTCGTATTGATTAAGAATTGATTGAAGTGATAAGCTGCTGAATCATATTCGCCTTGCATTTGAAGTGCCTCTGCATAGTAGTAGCGTGCATCAGGCCAGGCCTTTTCATTGGCAGTAGTCGTTTGACCAAAGTACTCTGCCATCGTGGCATAATCTCTCATGGCCATGTTTGCCGCTCCGATTTGATAAGTGAGCCTTGTATTGTTTGGCTTCTTTTCTGTAGCAGGAATGTAGTATTCCGTAGCATTGTAGTAACTGCCTTCCTCAAAAAGACGGTCACCGGTTTTGATCATTTTTCGAGTCTTACAGCTGGTAACGACAAGCGCAACGCTCACGGTAAGAAAAAATATACGTTTTGCACTAAACATAAAAGTAATTATGAGGGTCTGATAATTAGAATCTTGGGTTGAATAGATATCGATCTTGAGGGACCTTTGGATTGTTGAATCCGAAGTAACTCATGGAAATTTCGAATGCCGTGGGAATCTTACCTAAGGCTACATTCGTATCGTCTCTCAATTGAGAAATCGTTAGGTCGTAAGCAGCCGACAGGCGAATGCGATTGTATTCGAGACCACCTTTAATGATTGCTGCATCACCCAATCGATACCATGCGCCAAGGAAACCAATAAGATCTTTAGATGGATCTTTGGCGAAGTCATAACCAAAAGTTGATCCAAAGTTTACTTCTTGGTTCCCAATATCATTGACTTGGAATAAGAATCCAGGGAGAACATAGAAACGATTGAATTGCATGTCCAGTCCACCATGACCTACATAACGTCTTGGTAAAGCATTGTCGTCGTCGTTTCCTGTTGAGATAAAGTCATTTAGTGGGCGTGTGATATGTAAGAATGACCCACCCAAATACATCGTAATATTTGAATTGATTTGAGCGTCAAAGAGTAATCCGGCATTCACATCAAAGAAGCTGTTGGTGCTTGAAGCGAGGCCATTGGTTTGCTCCATGCTCATATCCGCGATGGTTCCATCTAGGCCAATCTGATCGGCAAAGATTGAATTAACATCCAAGCTGCTGCTGTTGTAAACTCCTTGTAAACCGAATGCTAGGTGATATTTGTTGCCTCGGTCCAATCCTTTATGATAGGCCAAGTTAACTCCCGCTTGGTAGCGTTCAAAGATTCCATCTTTATCATACACGACGTGAGCTCCTACACCAAGGGCATCGGTTGAGAGTTTGTCCTTGAGTAAGGAAAAGTCTACTGAGGCTGATGGTGTCATAAACACAGCTTCACCACCATTGACATTGCGCCATTGGTCTCGATAAATGGCTGTCGCCCGATAATAACCGTTAAATTTTCCAGTAAGTGCTGGATTTAGCGTGAGGGGAGAGGCGTAATACTGAGAGTAATGGATGTCCTGGGCAAGCAGTGTCTTTAATGAAAAGAGACAGCTCGCTAAAACAAATAGGAAGAGAGATTTCTTGAGCATTTGATTTATTTTCGATTGTGTAAAAATACAATTCATTTTTTGGTTCGACATTGAATCCCTAAGAACTCAATACCTATTCAATGCAATTTAACGTTAATATAGTCATTTATGAAGCACTCCGTCAACATAACCAGGCTTAAAATCATTGGTTTTATCCTTCTTTTCCTACCAATCTATTCCTCGGCCCAAAACGATGAAAACTACAGCGATGAATTTCATGATCTCTATAATGACGTCTTTGATGGGGATTCAATAGATTATTTAGTCCTACCGACCATCCCGATTATTGATAATCCATATGACCGGCTTAAATACCTTGAAACCAAACGCAAGCTAGAGAAGATTTGGCCATACTTCCTTATTGCGCAAGAAGTACTCTTCGATTTGGAGGCTAAGGAAGAGGCGTTGAATAAGAGACATTTCAGACGCTACAAAAAAGACCGAAAAAAAGATTTGTATAGACGCTTTGAAAAGGAACTTAAGGCCTTGCGTATCAGCGAAGGCAAACTGCTTGTCAAACTCATAA